>JAGBJG010000010.1 GCA_017934595.1 Bacilli bacterium | reverse complement strand
CAATAATTAATAATTTTATTTTCAATTAATCATATTAAATATTTTTAACCTTTTTTATAATACTCTAATTTTTTGTATTGTAACATTAATTTATTATTTATTAATTTTTATTATTAATAAAATAAATTTTATATAATTATCAATAATGTCATCAGCAGATACAACAATAAATCCTCGTATTGAATATAAAACAGTTATGAATGTTGAAGGTCCTTTAGTTATTTTAGATAATGTTAAATTCCCTAAATATTCTGAAATTGTCAATGTTCGTTTAGGAGATGGAACTGTTCGTCGTGGTCAAGTTTTGGAAATTAATGGTAATAGAGCTGTTGTTCAAATATTTGAAGGAACTCAAAATATTGATGTTGTAAATACTTATGTTGAATTCACAGGTGACGTTTTAAAGATGCCTATATCTGAAGAAATGTTGGGTCGTTCATTTAATGGTTCAGGACTTCCAATAGATGGTGGTCCGAGTGTTTTAGCTGAAGAATTTAGAGATATAAATGGTCAACCAATAAATCCTTGTAAAAGAGCTTATCCTCAAGAAATGATTCAAACAGGTATTTCTGCAATTGACACTATGAATTCAATTGCCCGTGGACAAAAAATACCATTATTTTCAGCTTCTGGGCTTCCACATAATGAAATTGGTGCACAAATTTGTAGACAAGCATCACTTGTTAAAGGAAAAGATGTTCTTGATCACAGTGATGATAATTTTGTCATAGTTTTCGCTGCAATGGGTGTAAATCTTGAAACTGCTAGATTTTTCCAAAAAGATTTTGAAGTACATGGATCTATGGAACATACTGTCTTATTTATGAATTTAGCTAACGATCCAGCTATTGAAAGAATTATTACACCAAAATTAGCTTTAACTACTGCTGAATATTTAGCTTATGAAAGAGAACTTCATGTCTTAGTTATTATGACTGATATGACTTCATATGCAAATGCTGTAAGAGAAGTATCAACAGCAAGAGAAGAAGTTCCAGGTCGTTTTGGTTATCCTGGTTATATGTATACAGATTTATCTACTATTTATGAAAGGGCAGGAAGAATTGAAGGTATTAATGGATCTATTACTCAAATACCTATTTTAACTATGCCAGGAGATGATATAACACATCCTATTCCTGATTTAACAGGATATATTACAGAAGGACAAATATTTATAGATAGAACAATGTATTCAAGAAATATATATCCACCTATTAATGTATTACCATCTCTTAGCAGATTAATGAAAAGTGCAATTGGTAAAGGTATGACTAGAGAAGATCATCCTATGGTTTCTAATCAATTATATGCAAATTATGCTATTGGTAAAGATAATCAACAAATGAAAGCAGTTGTAGGAGAAGAAGCTTTAACCCAAGAAGAAATTAGATATATTGATTTCTTAGAAGCTTTTGAAAAGACTTATATTGCTCAAGATAGATATGAAAATAGATCTATTGAAGATTCATTAGATAAAGCTTGGGAATTATTAAGAAGATTCCCTTATGAAGAATTAACAAAAATTCCTGATGCTATAAAGAAAAAATATTATTCAAGAGAAGATATGATTCATAATAAAAAAGCTGAGGAGAAAAAAAGTGAATAAATTATTTAAACATTTCTTTTGATTAGTTTCTTTCAAAAAATTAATTGAATAAATTAATTAAATAATTTAATAAAAAATTAAAAGAAAATATTATAAGCATTAT
>JAGBJG010000009.1 GCA_017934595.1 Bacilli bacterium | reverse complement strand
TGCAATTAATCTATTTTGGAATTTCTTAAGTCCTTTTTTCTTCGCGTCATCATCACCAGCTGCCATAGCTGTTATTAATTCATATGTACCTAATACTACTGCTATAATAGGTCCTACTATCATAATTACATTCATTGCTTGTTTTAAGAACTCTAATGTATTTGGTCCTAGTAATCCCTGACAACCTGATACAGTTTGACCTTCTAAATCCTTCTCTCTTAATTTAGCTGCTATTACTTCTTCAAAATTAGTTTCTTTAACTTGTTCTTCATCTTCATTATGAGACATAGAAGTATTACCTAATGTCATTATAGCTTTATTACTTAATTCAAAATACTTTACTACAACCGCATTATCCTTAGATATTTTACCATCAACTACTAAATTAGTAACAATATCATTCCATGCTTTAATATTAGCAAGTTCTACTGATTTTTGTGATCTACATAGACTAGCGCTATAAGCTTTTTGTTCTCCTGCAAACGCTACCCTATATACGCCATCTTCTAAAATACAGTAATCATCTAATTTAGAATCAACACCAAATCTACTTAAATAGTCAACATATTCTTGTACTTGATCTTCATATGACACATTAGCATTAGATGTTGTTAATATAACAGTATTTTCATAGAATTTTTTACGATCAGATTCTTTAATCATCGCGTCTGATTTACTAGTATATGCATATGCTTCTAATGAGCCAAATAAATTACGTGTTTCTAAATATACGATATATGGGCAAGCATTATTCTCTATTACATCTGTAACAAAATAACTTTTTTTGGTACTACCACTTGTACTATCATTATATGACTCAATAGTTACATTTTTATCATCGGTTGAATTATATACATCACAGTCAGCTTTACCATTTGCATCTATTTCACACATTAAACCTTCCCATTTAGAATCAGAAATTGGTATGTCATAACTACAAATAGCTCCACCTTCAGGTTCCCCAAAACTATGACCCCCACCACTTGCAGCAGACACTCCATTTATTCCTATAAATGTTATTACTATAAATAAAAAATATTTAAATATATTCTTCATAACAATACACCTCAACAACAAAATTATAGCATATAAAAATAAAATAAAAAAGAGTATTACTACTCTTATTCAGCTTTATTATAAGCATCAAGAACTTTGTCTTCAAACATTTTTCTTGTTTCAGGATTAATTGGATGAGCTATATCTCTATATTCACCAACGCTAGTTTTTCTACTAGGCATTGCAACGAATAAACCATTATCTCCTTCAATAATTCTGATATCATGAATAGCGAAGCAATCATCTAATAGAACTGATGCAATTCCTCTCATTCTTGAATCTTCTTTTTCAACCTTTCTGATTGTAACTGATGTTATTTCCATATGAACATCTCCTTCCGTAGTATAACTTAAGTATATCAAATTATTTTTTAACTTTCAAGTAGTTAATATGTAATTTTTACCATATGAGTCATTACATCTGTATATGTAAAACTTTTAGTCTCTTCCCTATCTTTCAATTTTACTAAAAATACATGTTCATAAGTCTTATCAATTTTAACTTCATAAGACTCATATTTATTTCTGCCTAAATTATATTTTATCGTAGCGTCATCACCTATATGTTTTTTTAAATCTTCCCTTATTTTAGATATAAACATAATCCTCCTATCTAGGATAACCTATATACATAGTTCCTTTTGTCTTAACTCCACCTATACCAGATGAACCATACTTAGTACTTTCTAAAATACTTTTTAAATCAATATCTTTTGATACTTCTGATAAACTCATCTTACTAGCTATAATGGCAGGATCTAGAGCATGAATATTTATTCTTTTAGGACTTGACGCGAAATTAGCTCCTGCTTTAATTAATTCTTCATAATCAGACTGACATGCACCGGCTATAATGATTAATTTATCATGACTTTTTTCTACCTTTCTAGCTTCTTTTACTCCTTCTATAAAATTAATACTATTTTTATATGCATTTATATCAGATTTATCACCTTTTTTATTATAATAAGCATCATGTCCTGTTATAACAACTATATTAGGATTATATTCATTAATTAAATCTTTTATGTGCAATTTTATATCTTCTTCTTTTTCTACTATCCCTTTAGCCCAAATATTCATCTTTTCATAATAGGTCAAACATCTTTTTAAATAATCTTTATCCGCATCTATATGTAATATCTTACCCGGTATATAAAAATAGTCATCCCTATTTAAATCTATAGGTTTTAATCTTTGAACAAATTCTAATTCTTCTTTATCATCACCATTATATAAAATTAAATCAGATATATCTGCATCAGCTTCCAATCTTATATTAAGTCCTTTTAAATAAGATATATTATCAACTATATCAGTGATTATAAATGGTGTATCATTATTATATGATTTACGTGTTACAATATCACCTATTTTAAAATTCATATTATCACCATTTAATTATATGCATGAAAAAAAGATATATTTCTATATCCTAAAATATTAAAAGAAAGTATATTTCTACACTTTCTTAGTCTTCATAGCCTTAAACATTTTCTTCCATAAATCTTTAGAAGAATAATTTAAAATACCTACTTTATAAATTCTAATACCATACTTAATTAATAGATATACAAATCCAATACTAATTAATATGGCAATTAAAACATCTATAACACCTATTTCACCAAGTACTAAAAGTGATGGTGATAAGATAGCTGAAATTAAAGGTACATAAGATAACAATCTAATAAATAGTGAACCTTTAAACATACCAGCTAACATAGCTAAATAATAACCTGCTAATGAAACTACTACCATAGGTGTTTGTAATTGTTGGAAATCTTCGATATTAGTTGTCATAGCAGCTAATATTCCAGCAAGTAATGAATAAGCTATAAATGTTATTATTAATAGTATTACAACTAATGGTATAACATAACCTAATGTTGCCATAAATGGAGTTCCTTTAATACTATCAACTACACCTACAATGTAATCTGATACTCCACCAGCAATAGCTGCTCCACCAGTATATCTTCTTATCAAGAATCCAATTATCGCATAAGCTACTAATAATACAGCTTGGATAATTACAAATAAGTTGCCAGCTATAATTTTAGCAGTAAGATGTGTTTCAGGTGATACATTAGAAATAATTATTTCCATACTTCTAGTTGTCTTTTCATCATTTACTTCTGCGCCTATCATTTGAATTAAAATAATAGTTAACATAAAGAATGGTAGTATTACAACTGGGAATACTGTACTCATAATAACTTCAGTATTTTCAGAAGTATCATTTTTTTCTTCATCTAAGAATACTCTATTAACATCTACACCTTCATAGATTTTAGCTAGATCTTCTGGATTTATATTATACGCTATAATTGAATACGCTACTTTAGTATTATTAATTGCTGTATTTAAAATAGTCATATCTTTTAAATCCATATACTCTTTAGATAATAATGTAACATCCATTACATTTTCTTTTGAATCATTAAATTCTAATACAATAATTTTTTTATTATCTTTTACTTCTTCTTTTGCTTCTTCTAATGTCTTATCATATTTTTTAATATCATAATCATTATCAGTACCAGTTGTTAACATAGTTGTTGATGCATTTATTTGACTAGAAAATACATCATATACATTACCATCCATATTATCTATAACATATACTTGCATCTTTTCATTAAAATCTCCACCAAAGAAAGAGATAATACTATCAATATTTAAAGCACATACAATAATTAAACATAATACTATATTTACTATCTTAAACCATTTTGTATCAACTTTTCTTTTTAAACTTGTCTTAATTAAAAACTTAAGTTTATTTCTCATAAGCTTCACCTACCTTTGATACAAAAATTTCATTTAATGATGCTTCTTCCATTTCAAATTTAGTTATATTTTTATATTTTTTAACTTTATTAAATACATCATCACATACTGATTCATCTTCTATTTTAACTAGATATTCATCACCATGTTCTTCAACATCATATACACCTTTTATTTTAGAAATTTCATCTATATCAATATCACCCTTAATAAAGATATTTTTCTTTTTATATTTTTTCTTTATATCTTTTAAATTACCTTCTATTACTGATTTACCTGCTAATAAGATAACAATCTTTTTACAGAATAATTCAACATGTTCCATACGATGTGATGAGAAGATAATAATAGATCCTTTTTTAGCTAATTCTACTATTTCTTTTTTAAACATTTCTACATTAAATGGATCTAATCCACTAAATGGTTCATCTAAGATTAATAATTTTGGTTCATTAATAACCGCGGTAATAAATTGAATCTTTTGTTGATTACCTTTAGATAATTCTTTGATTAAAGTATTTTTATATTGTGGTATTTCAAATTTTTCTAGTAAGACATCTAATCTTTTCATGATAGTTTCTTCATCCATACCTTTTAATTTACCATAGTATAATACTTGTTCACTAACCTTTAATTTAGTAAGTAAACTTCTTTCTTCAGTTAAGAAACCAATACTATCAGTAACACTATAATCTATTTTTTTACCATCTAATAGTACTTCACCTTCTGTAGGCTCAAGTAATCCCATAATCATTCTAAATGTTGTTGTTTTACCTGCACCATTAATACCTAATAAACCAAATATTTCACCTGGTTTAACAGTAAATGATAAGTTATCAACTGCTTTAAAATCACCATAATATTTAGTTACATTTTTAACTTCTAACATATATCCTCCTTAAAATAAATTTGTTATATCATTAAACGTTACATAAAACATAAGTAACATTAATAATATAAATCCTATTGTATTAATTAAGTTTTCAACTTTTTGACTTATTTTTTTACCTGTGATTTTTTCTATAGTTAGCATAAATATTCTACCACCATCAAAGGCTGGAAAAGGAAGTATATTTATAATACCTACATTTATACTTATGTAAGCCATCAAATATAAAATATTTAAAAATCCTGTTTTAGCTACACTACCTACTAATACATATATACCTACTGGACCTGATAAATTGTTTAAAGCTAATTTACCACCAAATAAATATATTAATATAAATATCATTTGTTCAAATAAACTTATAAATTTAGTAAATGCATATTTAATAGCAGGAATAAATCCTTTTGTGTTAGTATCATCTAAACTAAATCCCATGTGATAACTTACTTTACCATCAATTTCTTCTTTATTTGTATTTAAAGTTACTTCTTTATAATCTTTACCTCTTTTAACAGTAATAGTAATGTCATCACTTTTTAATATAGTTAATTCTAATAATAATTTATCTGTATTACCTACATGGTGACCATTTACTTTAACAATTTTGTCACCTTCCATAATTCCAGATACATAAGCAGGTCCACCTATAGTTACTTCTTTAACGATTGGTTTATGATTAGTATATCCTGTAAATAAGCCTACTATAAATAAAATAAATACCGCTAAAATAAAGTTATTTAATACACCAGCTGCCATAATAACTATATTTTGTAAAAAGCCTTTGTCTTGTAAGCTTTTTCCTTTAGGAATTTTTTTGTTTTCTTCTGCTTCTTCACCAGCTAGTGATACATATCCACCTATTGGTAATAACCTTAATGAATATTCTGTCTCACCTTTTACCCATTTGCATAATCTAGGTCCCATACCTATAGAAAATTCATAAACATAAACACCCATTTTTTTAGCCCATATATAGTGACCAAATTCATGGATTAATATAGTAATACCTAATATTAATATAAAATAAACTAATGTCATATACCCTCCTCTATAATTATATTATATAATTGTCTATCAATTCTACATTAACTATTATATCACATTTAACAAAATAAAAAATAGTCATTTAGACTACTTTGATAATTTGTTATTAATTAGCTTTATCATACGAACTGGATCATTAATTAAAGCTAAATATAATTTTTTATTTTTCTTAAGTTCACTTAGCAATTTTAAATCTTCTTTAGGTAATTTCATATGTAGATTTGTATCTTCCGCTATTATACTTACATCTTGTCCAAGTAAATATCCAACTTCTAAGTTTAGCGTATCAGCAAGTTTAGATACTTTATCAATCTTAGGCATTCTACTACTTTTCTCATATTCACATATAGCAGCCCTACTAACGCCAATAGCATTACCTAATTCTTCTTGAGTCATATTAAGTTCAATTCTTCTATCACGTATTCTATTACCAAGAACCATCATAGTAACACCACCTTAACTAACCAAATTATAGCAAGTATTATCTTGATATAATCAAAATTAACAATTAGTTAACATGTTGTTAATTGAAAAAAATCACCATATTAATAACCACAAAAGAAAAACAGATTTTTTAATCTGCTTGTGAATTACTTTTTTTATATAACGCTACTACTGCAATGATTGTTACTACTACTATACCACCAAGAATACTCATATATAGTATATCATTATTTTCTTCCTCTATTGGATTAGCTACCACAGTAGTTTTTGCTTCTTTAGTTGTATCTGATTCAGCAATTGGATCAGATAATTCTGTAGAAGGGACTGAATCTACAGGTGGAATAGTATCACCATCAGGAAGTACAATATCTGATGTTCCTCCATCTGATATTACTGCATCTGGGGTTAATACATCACCATCAGTAGTATTTATAGTATCGCCTGGAACAACATCTATAGCTGGTGAAATTACTTCTGGTGTAATTACATCATCTTCAGGAGCTGCAAATACAAATCCTGGTATAAACATCATAATTAATAAAACTAATAAAACCTTTTTACTCTTTTTCATATACCCTCACCATTATAAGTATACTATAAAATTATTATTTTTACAATCAGTATTTACATTTATTTAGTGTAAAGAAAAATTTATATTAATTCATAAGTTCTAGAAATAATCCTATCATCAGAACAATATTTAATAACATATTTATTATCTTGCCTACAAATAATTATACCCACTGTTTTATTTTCTTCTATTGTTTTTATATTTTCATCTATATAGTTCATATATGTCATAATTTGACCTGTATGTTCTTTTTTTAATTCAGTAACTTTAAGTTCAACTACTACGTAACACTTATATTTAATATTATAAAGAAGTAAATCTATATAATTATATCTATCGCCTAACTTAAGAGGATACTCACTTTTAATAAAAGTAAATCCTGCACCTAATTCTTCTAAAAAATGTTCTATATCTTCTAAGATTAATTTTTGTAATACCTTTTCTGAAAAAGCATCATAATTACTACTATTCTTTATTATAACCGGATTCTTCACAAAACTATCTACATTTAATTTTTCTTTTCTTACTATTCTATTTTTTGTATCTTCTGGTAATCTTTCATACTCATTAGATTTTATTTTATCACGAAGTTGTCTAACTGATAAATTGTTTATTTTTGTTAATCCTATATAATAATTAATTTTATCAACATTTTCAAAAGATAGTAATTCACAATAATGCGACCAAGATAATTGTGCAGACACTGTCTGCACTTTTTCTTTGAACTCATAGAATCTTAACATTAACCATAAATTCCTCTTACTATAACCTTTTCCTAAATCGTTTGTTAATCTTTTTGAATACTCATTAATTATACCCTCACCATAATGACTACCAGCTGCACTTAATATTTTTCCAACATTATAATATGTATTTAAATCGCTTCTATTAATCGAATAGTTTTTAACTTTCCTATTCATCTCATTATTTACTAATTCATTTCTTATCTCATTATAATAATTCATATTACTCCCTTCTAATCTAAAAAAGCAGATTATGCTTCTGCTTCTTTAGACTTACCAGTTTGTAAAAAAGTAATCTTATCAGCTACGATATCCATAACTTGATGATTTTCTTCATCTTTATATGTCTCTATGCGCCCACGCACGCCTACTAAATCACCCTTTTTACAATATTCACATACATTCTCAGCTACACCTTTCCATACTGAACATGATATAAAATCAGTATCATATTCACCATTAACATTCTTAAATGGTCTTGGAACAGCTACGGTAATATATGTAAGTTTATTACCATTTTCTGCTTCATATAGCTCAGGATCTCTTACAATACGTCCTACTAGGACAACTTGATTTAGAATATTAATCCCCTCCTTTCACCGACATAATATCTTTATTCGACATTATTTGCAAATAAGAAATTCTTATTTTTTTGTAAGCATTTTAATATCATTTTTTCATTTTTTCATAATTTAATATAATAAAAAATAGTATCGCATACAAAAATACTATTTTTATTTTTATTACTATATATCAAATAATTATTTTATAACAATTGTTTGAGATGTCGCGTATTCTTCTCCAGAATATATAACTGCATAAATTATAAAGTCCCCATCTTCATAATTTAGATTTGTTTTACTTGATACTTGATACCATATATTTGGTTTTAATTTTGTTACTTCATTTTTTATACATTCATCTGGAAGTAGTCCTTTATCACAATAAGCAATTGTATCATCTTCTAAAATTACTTCTTTTGTAGTCTTAATATAATAAGTTAAGTTCTTATTTTTTTTATTATTAAAATCTATCTTAATCTCATTATCTGAATATGTAGCTATGGGACTATTTACACTCTCAATTAAACTATTTCCTTTCGCACAACCAACATTACCTACTTCATCAGTCGCACAAACTTGATAATAATATACTTTATCTTTAAGTTTATAGTTAATAATACACTTAGATAATTTACCTCTCGTATTAGACATAGATATAGTCTTATACTCATCTTCTGTAGTTCCATATCTACATACTGAACTAGCTACCCCTGTTTCATTATCTAACATATCTTTAATTTTTACAGATATAGAATTTGTTGATGATACTGGTGTATCTAAAACAACTACAGGACTAGTTCTATCAATTTTATCAATAGTTTCACTAGTAACATTTTTATATTCAACATCATCAGTTACTAAAGCATATATGAATGATACTGAATCACTATGCTCATCATAAGTTATTTCAATATCACCTGATACTTTGTACCAATAATCAGCTTTAATTGTTTTAGTACTTTTAATACCTCTACATGATGATGGTGCATCACCTTTATTACACATATAATTGATATTCGTATTACTTACTGCATCCCTAGTTGATTTAATATAATATTCTAATCCTTCTAAGTTAGAAAAATCTACATATGCAACTTGTGTATACAAATAATCATTATAAGCTTCTTTTGGTGTATTTTTAAGTTCGATTATTGTCTCACCACAGTTTTTACCATCATCTATTAAATATTCATATTCCCCATTATTATTTATAATACAAAATGTTAAATCATCTTTAAAAAATTCATTATGAAGTGGATCATATTGATAATCTTCAACATAATTATTACTTACTAAATCTTTAAGTGTTAATTTAACTATTATAGAATCTTTAGATATTTTATCTTCTTTATATTTTTTAACATTGTCTATAAAATAAGATATCTTTTCTTCATATAAACCCTTTTTCTTTTTCATCACATTATAATGAACTATCTTAGCTGTTAAAATGGATACGAAGACTAAAACTATAACAGTAATTACACTTATTAATGTCTTCTTTTTCATAAAAAGCCTCCAATTCGCCTATATTATAACATAATTATCTATTTTTTTAAAATCAATTAAACGCAAGTTCCACATTTATATCTTTATCATTAATAGCTATATATAAAAATATAATCCCACTTATAAATACTAATAATGACCCTATAAATGATAATAAAGATAATCTATCTGTCTCATTCATACTGTTTATATCAATATTTTTAATACTACTATATGAATCAACTAAGAAATATAAATATATTAAAACTAAAGTAGTAAATATAATAATCATTATATATCTATACTTTTCCCTACTTATGTAATTATTATTCAGTAAATAATCTTTTTCTAAACTATTTGAATAATACGAAAGAAAAATTATACCTAAATATATAATCCAGATATGATTTTCTATTTTAATTTCTTTTAATCTATTTGATACGTCATTCATAATTAAATATATGTTTTTCTATTATATTAATTGACTGAATAAGCAATTATATAGTATAATTTATTAAGATAAGGTGGTATGTATGAAGCATATTTTTGATATTGATATGGTAAGACCTGGTATGCAGTTAGCTGAGACCATAAAAGATTATAATGCAGGTGCTACTTTAATAGCAGCTGGTACTACATTAACAGAAAGACATATTGATATATTAAAAAGACGAAATATAGATGAGTTAACTGTTAATCTTACTAAAGAAGAAAAAATAAAATATCAATACGATAATAACATTATACCTACAGTTAACAGAAGTGTTATTAAGGGTTCAGTAAGAGCTATCAGAGGAATTAACGGAATTAAAGAAGTAGATGAAGAAGCTATTGAAGATGTTATAGAACATGCTAAGAAAATTGTTGACAGCATATTATTAGATGCTAACTTCACTTATAAACTTACTGATTACAAGATGAATACTGAACCATCTGAACATTCCGTTAGAACTGCTACATATGCTGTTGCCTTAGCTAATGCATATAACAAAAAAATAGATAAAATAGAAACACTAACTGAAGAAAGTAAAAGAAAAAGAAAAATTGATTTAGAAAATATCGCTATTGCTGCTCTGCTTCATGATATAGGTAAATTATGTGCGGATGAAAAAGTAAGAAAAGGTATTAAAAGTTATTCATTCTTTGGAGATAGTTTCCCTGGAATCACTAAAGATAAATACTTCGATTTGCAAGAAAATTATGATGAAAAATTCGTTTCATACTACGGATATCATATAGCCAATGAAATAGATGCTTTAAAAACTAGATCAAGTGTTAAAGCTATGATTTTAGTAAGTAGTGAAGATGAAGCTGGACTTGGTCCACTTAAAATGCAACAAAATTTAATAAGTTCTAATGCAAGTCACATCATGGGTGCTAAAATGATTAATATATGTAGTCGTTTTGATGAATATATGATGGAAAACCTTAAAGATAAAGTTTCATTAGAAAAAGTTCAATATGATTTATTTAAGTTATTTCTTGAAAATAGATTTAATAAAGAACTTTTAAAAGACTTTATAGAAACTATTCCATTATACCCTAAAGGTACTAAAGTATTATTAGAAGGTTCTATTAGTGGTTATGCAGTTGTAGAAGTAAACTTTGCTGACCCTATAAATTATTCAAAACCAATTTTACTTACTATACCTGATAAAAAATATGTAGACTTAAGAAAGACTACTGATACAGTTATCAAACAAGTAATTGGAGATGAAATTCAAATGTATAGCCTATATATGGCAGGTGGAGATATAGAAAGTTTTGAAGAAGAATCAGCAAGAAAAAGAGCATAAAACTACACATAGTGTAGTTTTTTATGTATATGTGGTATAATAATAAACATTAGTTGGTGATTAATATGGAAAAATTTCAAATGGCTGTTGAAAAGTTTATCAATGAAATGAATTATTTATCTAATTCACATGTTATAGGTATAGTTATCTATGGCAGCTATATAACTGGTTATAATAATAAAAAATCTGATATAGATTTGCATATCATAAAAAATTATAACGATTCAAATATATATCGTGGCGTTTCTACTGTTGACGGATTTAAAATTGAATATTTTGAAAAACCTATTTCTGATATTTATTTATCAATTGAAAAAGATTTCTTAACTAATGAAAATGCTTATTTATCGATTATTGGCCATGGCAAAATAATATTTGATAGTTATGACAGAATACATGATTTACAAAAGTATATATTAAAAAAATATAGCCAATCATTACCTCCATTATCAGGCGATGACGCAAAAGAAATGGCTGTTATAATAGATAATAGAATGGAAAAATTAAGATTAATGGCTGAATCTAATATGCCAGAGTTTAACTTTAATTATTATTTAGTTATAGAAAAAATTAGAAAATTCTATTCTAGAATATGTGGTTGCGCAAATATACCATTTAATAAATCTTTCAAATTATACACTGATAAATCATATAGAGAATCTTATTGTAAAAGTGATATTCCAGATGAAAAGTTTATAAATATGTATTTTAAAGCAGCTACTATTAATGGCACAACTGAAGAAAAAATGAAAATAATAGATGAATTATATAATTACGCAACCCGTAATGTAAATGTTGATCCTAATAATTATAAGATATTAATTAAATCTAGAAATAATCCTATAAATATGAATCACGAATAAATTTTATATAGCATTGAAATCTTCCGTTGCTTTTTTAAACTTATTTTGATAAAATTTTAGTATAAGTAAGATGTACATGTATTTGTGCATCTTATTTTTTATATAGGAGGAAATATGAATTATGGATATCAAAACGAAAAAGATTTTGTAACTTTATTTAATGATAAATATTTATATGAGTTAGATAATAATTCACAGTTATTCTTAGTAGAATTATTTGGTAATAATATAAATAATGAAGAAAAAATTAAATCATGGAAAAATAATAGTGTTCAAAAAACTGATATATTTATCAAATATAAAAAACATATTAAAAACATAAGTTTAAAATGTGGGAACAGTAACTCTATGCATCATGAACAAATTCAAGAATTTAAGAGATACTTGGAAAAATTAAATATTCCATATAATGTCATAGACAAATATATAGGTTACCACTATGGATATAAAAAAAATGAAGATGGTAAAACTGATTTCTCGAAAATATTAAGTTCAGATGAATACAAAGCCTTATATCAAAATGAAATTGATATTTTCAATAATGCCATCAATAAAACTAGAATTATCATTGATATGATTGATAGATTTATTATAAGAGGTAGAAATTCCGACTATGATATAGATGCTTTAATATGCGGAAAAATAGATGATTATGTGTGGATAATGAAATATGACATATATGATTTAATTCTAGCTAAAAAGAATTCAAATTATACTTCACCACATATAGCCTGCATGACGATAGGCCCAAAAAAGCGTGATATAAATCAAAATTCAATATATCGAAATGAGCGATATATTGTATGTGTTAGATGGAATTTTATTAAAGAAAGTATAATTGAATTCAAACAAAGCCAAGGTTTTGACGGCAATTCTGCTCACAAAAAAACTAGTCATAAGACTAGTTAAAATTCAAATGGAGCAAGTGAGCAGAATCGAACTGCCGTCTCAGCCTTGGCAAGGCCGCATACTAACCGCTGTACTACACCTGCATATGTAAGTTTTAAAACTTACATATAAAAGTATAACCTATTTTTTATTATAGGTCAATACTTTTTATATAAATATTATTTTGTTTTTGATACTTCTATTGTATCTGAATCTCTTTCTATATATGTTCTTGTACAAACAGGTTCACCATTTACATCATAAGTTAATGAATATCCTGCTGGTGCAGCATAGCAAATTTCACCAGTTACTGCATCTGTATAAGTAACAGGAGATGTTGATTCTGTATAATAATTAACTCTATATGCTATACCGTCTTCTCCTACTTCAATGACGCTCCCTACTTCAATTATTTGTGGTTGGTTATTAACGCGTTCTACATATTCATCATGCAAATTCTTTCCAGCATAAGCTGCTAATAAAACTGCAATGAAACCTGCTGTAATAGTTATATCCTTAACATCAAATGGAATTTTTTTATTAAAGCCTTCCATAAAGCCTCTTATTTTATTTTTATCCATATATAATCACCTATTCTTATTACATTATAACATATTTTTTTAATTAAATAAATTTTTTATATCTATTTAATACTCTATCTTTACCAAATAGTCTCATAATTTCATATAGATCTGGTGTCTGAGATTTAGAAGTTAAAGCTACTCTAAGTACTGTAGCTATATCAGCAACATTACCTTTAAAGTTTTCCGGATTAGCTTTATATTCTTTCATATTAGAGGCATATCCAAGTTCATCAGCTAATAATTTTATATTATTAAACCATGTATCTTTATCTGTTACATCATAATATTTATCCATATATGTAGATAATATTCTAGATATTTCATCCTTATCAGATACATTCATAAATTCATAAGTTTCAGGTTCATATAATTCATCATACATATACCATAAATATGGTCTTATTTCACTAAATTTAGCTAAATCTTTTCTTGGTTTTGCTTGTTCTCTTTCAATATTGAATACATCTATTGAATAATCTTTATATTTAGTTAATAAATCATATAATTCACTATCATATTCTTTAGTATAATTAATAGCCATATCATATACCTCATTTTTATTTAATCTAGATATATAATTCTTAGATATATTTAATAATTTATCCATATCAAATAATGAACCAGAAGCACTCATTTTATTAAATGTTAATTCAAAATCTTCAATCTTTCCATTTGGATTTGCATCTAGCCAAGCTTCAAAGTTAGAGTTAGCTACAGTCATGATATATAGAAGTACTGCATATGTAGGAATACCTTCCTCATGATAATATGATACAGCTGCTTCTGCATCTTTTCTTTTTGATAATTTTCTTACTGTTTCTCCTTCTTTTTTCATTAAAGGTGAAATATGTAAATACTTAGGTGCTTTAAAACCTAATACATCAAATAATTGAACATGTAATGGAATTGAACTTACCCATTCATCTCCTCTTATTACATGAGTTGTATGCATTAAATGATCGTCTATAGCATGAGCAAAATGGTATGTTGGAAGTCCATCGCTTTTAATAATAACGATATCTAAATCATTTTCATTAAATTCCATTCTACCTCTAATAACATCTTCAAAAATAATTTTGTTATCAAAGTTACCTGGTGACTTTAATCTAATTATATATTTTTCACCATTATTTATTTTTTCCACAGCTTCTTCTACACTTAGATTTCTATATTTAGCGTATTTACCATAAATACCAATTCTAGCTTTGATATCTTCTTGCATATTTCTAATATCTTCCATTTCTTCTGGAGATAAGAAACATGGATAAGCTAAATCTTTTTCAATTAAATCTTTCGCGTACGCTTTATATATATCTTCTCTACTACTTTGTAAGTAAGGACCATAATTACCTTTATCTTCTGTATCAGAAATCATTCCTTCATCAAAATTAATATCAAAGTTAGCTAAATCTCTTATAATATTAGATACACCATTATCTACTGTTCTTTTAGTATCAGTATCTTCTATTCTTAGATAACATACACCATTAGTTTGACTAGCATATTTTCTATCTAAAAATGATACAAATAAACTACCAATATGTACAAATCCAGTTGGTGATGGAGCAAATCTAGTTACCATAGCATTACTATCTAGATTTCTTTCTGGATACATCGCTTCATACTCATCTTTAGTATGTTCTGTTTTTCCTAATAAAAATTCTGCAAATTCTTTTCTATTCATAAATACCTCCTATAAACAAAAAGATACCTATAATATAAGGACGCATTACCGTGGTACCACCTTATTTCATAGATATCTATCTTTCCTCTTAACGCGAGTTAACGTATAAAACTCAAAAGTTTCTTTCTATCATAATTACTATTAGTTTACACCAACCACTAACTCTCTATAAATAATTATTAATATACTTTTCTTTTATCAATGTCTTATTCACTTTTTTTCTTTTTACTATCTTTTTTTATTACCATTTCAACTTCTGATTCGTTTGGCATTATAATAGCTGCAATTACATAAGCTAAAATACCAGTACCAGCAGCTAAAACGAAGAATACAAATGCAAGTCTAATTAATGTAGAATCTACATCAAAATATTCACCAATACCTCCACATACACCAGCGATTCTTCTATCTGATTCTGAACGATAAATTTTCTTTTTCATTCTATTCATCCCTTCCCATACCAAATAATATTAATGCGATTACAATAAATACTATCGCAACAGTAACTACTCCAACAACTAAACCAGCCATCATGCACGACCTTTCTTATTCATTTTATTCAATTGTTTTTCATTTTTCTTAAGAGTCTTTCTCATCTTTTGAATTTGTCTTTGTTTTTTTCTTATTTCTTTTTTAGTATTTTCAATTGTTTCTTTTGTTCTTTTTCTAATTAATTCAAAATTAGGGAATGCATTTACTAAACGTCTTGTAATAAAGTTTTTCTCACTTAAAGCTTTTTTAACATGTTTAGTAATTTCTTCAGTATTGTCTTTTTTAGTATATCTAACTCTTTTAATATTAGACATAACTTCTATGGATACAGCTAAATCTATAAAGAATATTATAGCTCCTAAAATAGCTAATATCTTAGTAATTATTTCCGGAACTAATCCTACAATTTTGAAGAAGATTGGATTTCCTACATAAATTACGCCAATTCCCACAACACCAAATCCTATGCATGTTTGTAGACATACTCTTCCATTTAGATTAAATGGTTTATCACTATAGTCCCACCATCTTGCATGAAATATTTTTTCCATTAAGTACCCTGTTATATACTCTAATATTGTACATAATACAACTGTCATAACAAAGAATACTAAAGGATCACTTTCATATCTTCCAAGTAGGCCTGTTATTAACCATCCACCTACTCCATATATAGGACAGTATGGACCAATCATAAATCCTCTATTTATAAATCTATGTCTAAGGATTAATGAAATAACAACTTCCATTGACCAACCTAATATAGCATAGAAGAAAAATTGTAAAATATATGTGTATATCATAGCATCCCTCACTCATCCATTTTATCACATATTTCATAATATTTGAACCTTAATTCTTTATTATTTTGCATATTTATGCATTATTTATAACCATATTAGCATAAAATATAGCATAACTTAATTGACAAATATATATATGGCTGATATAATTTATATTGTTGATTGAGTCAACAAATGGATCCATAGCCAAGTGGCTAAGGCGTGGGACTGCAACTCCCTGATCGCTGGTTCAAATCCGGCTGGGTCCTCCATTAGAAATTAAAAGAAGCATTATGCTTCTTTTTTGTGTAAAGTTTATGTTTATATACATTTCTAGAACTAATATTCTATTGTTAAAAAGAATCATTTATTATATAATTTTATTATACTGTCTAGGAGGTATTTATGAAAAAAAATATATGGAAAATTATATATACTATATTTAGTGTATTGATGGTGATAAATAATATATACTTATTAATAAATATTAAAGGATTAAATGGAATTGAAAATACATTAAGATTAGTAGGATCAATTATTATTGTATTAATAACACTACTTATTGTATTCTTAAATATTAAGATTTCCAATATTAAAAAAATTGCACCAAAAATAATACTTATTATTTTAGGAATAATTGTAATTGGTGCGGTAGGATTTTTAAATATTAATTTTAAGATTATATATAATAGCTTAAATAAAGTTACTACTAATTATACAACTTATTCAATTAGTTTAGTTACAACGAAAGATAGTAATATTACTAATATAAAAGATATTGGTTCAAAAGATATTGGTGTTATAGATGATCATGAAATAGCTAATGGATATATTTTTGCAGAGGCAATATTAAAAGATAAAAATATGTCTAATAAATTAGTTGAATATAATAGTTACTTTAAAATAATAGATGATTTAATTGATGGAAAAATAGAATTTGCGTTCTTACCATCTAATTATATTGAAGCTTTCTCTACAGTAGATGGTTATGAAAAAATATCTGAAAAGTTAAAAACCATATATGAAGAAAATAAACAAGAAAAAGAAGAAATTAGTACTAAAAGTATAAACGAGCCATTTACTCTACTTCTTATGGGAGTTGATGGTACTGGTGATGGTATAGCTAATATGACAGCTAATGGGGATTCATTAATACTAGTTACATTTAATCCAAATACGTTTAATGTAACAATGATGAGTATACCACGTGATTCATATGTACCAATCAGTTGTATGGGAAATAAGAAAAATAAAATTACTCACTCATCTTGGGGTGGTGAAAGATGTATTATAAATACAATTCAAAACCTTACAGGAGTTAAAATTGATTATTACGCGAAAATAAACTTTAATGGTGTTGTTAAATTAGTCGATATCCTAGGTGGTATTGATATAGACGTTGAATACAGCTTCTGTGAACAAAATAGCCAAAGATTATGGGCTGAACATACTGTTTGGGTAGCTAAAGGATTCCAAACTATTGGTGGCGAACAAGCACTAGCCTATGCAAGAAATAGACACCCTAATCCGGATATGTGTGGTCCTGAATATTCAGATTATGATAGTAATGATTTTATAAGAGGATCACATCAACAAGATATTATAAAAGCAATTATTAACAAAATTAAAGGTGTAAGAGATTTAAATACACTATATGGCATATTAGATACTATAAGTAATAATATGGAGACAAATATGGATATTAACACTATCTTATCATTCTACAATATAGCTAAAGATTTAGCTACTAAATTTAGAGATGGCGCACCTATTGATGAATTAGTTAATATTGAAAAATTATATTTAAGTGGTTATGGCGCTATGATATATGATTATAGTCAAGCTACTGAATCTGGTTCACAATTAGTATTATGGGATTATGTACCATATGAAGGAAGTATTCAAGATGTATCAAATGCAATGAAATTAAACTTAGGACTTTCTACTAACGATGTTGTAAAAGACTTCTCATATGATGCAGCTGAGCCTTATGAAAAAACTATTATAGGTCAAAGATATTATAATGAAAGTTCAATTGCCCTACTTCCTGATTTTACAGGTATGACAAAATCCGAAGTACAAAGTTATGCCGACGCTAGAAATATAAAACTTACAATAGAATATACTTCTGATGGTGATGGTATACCAGGTACTGTTATTTATCAAACTCCAGGTGCTAAAATGGATTTAAGCGAAATGACTACTACCGGAGGAATTAATGTTGTTATTAAAGAAGGCAGTAAAGCGTTTGATTATACTGAATGTTTAAAAGAAACTAATAAGAATAATACAAAATGTAAATTTAAAGATTTCACAGGTGAATCATATGATGATTTCATAGATTGGTTATCAGACTTCCCTGCTATAAAGAAAAATATCAGTTATAAAATTATTGATGAAAAAAGTGATGATTATAATCAAAATAAATCTGGTTTAATCAAATCAATTACCGTAGATGGTGATAATTTAACTACATTAAGTATATATGAAGCAAAGAGTTCTAAAATAGTTGTTACATACTTTGCTAAAAAGCAAGAAAAACCTGAAGAAGATACAAGTACTTCAAACGAGAATAATAATTCAAGTGAAAGTAACGATGAAACTAGTACTGAAAGCAATAATTCAACAACTGATGAAAATAAAGATAGTAACAATAATACAAACGGAGGTAATTAATACCTCCTTTTTTGTGCATAAAAAAAGTATGGATTAAATCCATACTCCATATATTATAGCTGCCATAGCAAGTATTAATCCTACTGCCCAAAATAGTTTAACAATATCTTGTTCACTCCATCCTAACTTTTCAAAATGATGATGAAGTGGTGCCATTAAAAATACTCTTTTACCCCAATATCTGCCAACAAATCTTTGAATAATCGCTGATAAAGTTTCTATAACAAATACACCAGCAACTACAATCAATGTTATTTCGTGTCTTGTAAGAATTGCTACAGCTGCTAATGCTCCACCTAATGCTAATGAACCTGTATCACCCATTATTACTTTAGCAGGATGCGAATTATATATTAAGAATCCTAATATTGATCCTACTAATACAAAGCAGAATACAGCGATTGACTCATATCCCATAATAGCAGTTGATGCCCAGCTGATTAAACCATAAGCTAAAAATGCTATACCAGATAAACCGCCAGCTAATCCATCTAATCCATCAGTTAAATTAACTGCGTTTGTAGTAGCTACTAATACAAGTAATATAAATGCTGGATAGAACCATCCAAATGGAATATTGATATTTAAGAATGTAATATCTAAGTTAGTCGGATTTCCAGCTCTTTTAAATAACCAAAAGAATATTAACGCTATAACGATTTGACCTATTAATTTTTGTAATTCTGATAATCCTTCATTATTACCTCTTTTAATAGATAATAAATCATCTATAAATCCAAGTAATCCATACAATATAAATGTTACTAATACTATAGCTAAGTTAGTACTATATTCAATCTTTCCCATCGCAAGTAGTATTCCTATAGCTATAATAGTTGGTATTATAAATATTATTCCACCTATTGTTGGGACACCTTGTTTGCTTCCATGCTCTCTTTTCAAAAATATTGATATATTTTGTTTAGCTTTAATTTTTTTAAGTTGTGGAATAATAACTAATCCTGCAAAGGCACTTAATATAAATCCTATCATTAAAGCTAATGTAGCTTTTGCTAAAATTAACATAAAATCACTCCTATATATTTTTTAATACTGTTTCTTTGTCACTGAAAGGTAGTTTTTTATCACCTATAATTTGATAATCTTCATGACCTTTTCCTAACACTAATAGTATATCATTTTCACCTAACATTTGTATACCCTTTATAATGGCTTTTTCCCTATTTGTTATTATTTCATAATTGTCAGTGTCAATATTTTGTATAATATCGTCAATTATACTTAACTCATTTTCATGTCTAGGATTATCATTAGTAAATACGACATAATCCGATAGTGATGTAGATATAGCCCCCATTATACTCCTTTTTGATGAATCTCTATCACCACCACAACCTAATATTGTAATTATCTTATTTGAATTTAATTCTTTAACTGTACTAATAACATTTCTTACGCCATCAGGAGTATGAGCATAATCAATTATTATTTTATTATTCCTATATTTTATTATATCCATTCTACCATCTGGATATTTTAATTCCTTTAATATATCTTTATTATAAATAATATTTTCTAAATCCAATATAATTATAGAGATCAATAAATTATAAATATTATATTTTCCTATTAAGTTAGTTATATACAATTTATTATTTAATCTGAATTTAGAAATGCTACCTAAACTATATTCTGTTATATGGTAATCTCCACCGTCAAATCCATATTCTATATTATCATTTATATCTAACATAAAATAATATTTATTTATGTCATCATAATTTATAATAGCTTTATTTTTTACATGATAAAATAACTTTTGTTTAGCTAAAGCATAACTTTTGATATCTTTGTGATAATCTAAGTGATCTTCAGTTAAATTAGTGAATACAGCATAATCAAATAATAACCTACCTATTCTATTATAACTTAAAGCTTGACTACTTATTTCCATTACTACATAGCTACATTCATTATCAATACACTCATTAATCATATTATATAGATCTAACATATCTGGAGTTGTATTATTTAGATTTCTTATTTTATCTTTTATATAAAAACCTATTGTACCTATATATCCACATTTAATATCTAGTTTATTTAATATTTGCCATAATAAATAAGATGATGTTGTTTTACCATTAGTACCTGTTATACCTATTATTTTTATTTGATTAAATTTTTCCTTATATAAATCATCTAAGTACTTTTCTAAATATAATCTTGGATCATCTACATTAATAGTATTTACATTATATATTCCATTTTTACATATTATTTTAGAAGCTCCTCTATTTATCGCGTCTTTTATATATTCTTCATTATCAGTAAGTGATATAAAAGTATCACCTTTAACTACTTTCCTTGAATCATCTTTCATAAAACACCTCAATATATTTTATGATTTTATAGCAAAATGTCATAAAAAAAGAATAGATTAATCTATTCCATTTATTAATTCATCTATTTCTTTTTTAGTTATCTTTCTATTTAAGATATATTTAAATCCATCTTTAATATAACCTTTATTATCTGGATTATTAGTTAATATAGCAACATCAATATCAAATCCATTAATTTCTTTTAATTTATTTAATATTTCTAATGCATTTAATTTTTTTAATTCTTCATCCATAATAATTAAGTCATATTTATGTCTTAGTCTTACTTTAGTTAAACACTTTTCACCTAAATCTAATGCTTCTATTTCGATTTCATACTTAGATAATTTTTTAACCAAGAAATCCAAATATTCTTCATCTTCAGATACTACCATTACTTTAGGTACATCAATATATTTTTTAGAATCACCTTCTAGTTTTTCTAATGATTCTGATTTTTCATCGTATATTTTTTGATCTAATACTAAAGTTACTTTAGTACCACTACCTATTTCACTTTCAAGCATTAAGATACCACCTAATAAAGTAGCTATACTTTTGGCAATAGCAAGATTTTTCTTGTTATCGTCAATTTTATCTAAACTAGCATACATTTGGTTATCCTTATTAAATATTTCATCTATATCAGTAGCTTTAATACCACAACCAGTATCTTCAACATTTATTATTAATCTACATACATTTCTTTTTACAACTGTATTTAAATTAACTTCAATATATCCCTTCTCAGTATATTTACAAGCATTATCTAACATAACAGATAATAACTGTTTTAATCTTAACATATCACCATCTAAATATGATGGTATATTACTATCTATATTGAATTTTAGTTTAACACCTTTAGGTACTTTACTAATATAAGTTTTATTTAATTCTTCTAATAATAATCTTATATCATATTTAGTATTATATACTTTTATATTTGTGATTTCCATATTAGTTACATCTAAAATATTATTTACTTTTTCTAAAATACTAGATGTCCTACTATTAATATAATACATTCCATCTTTTATATCTTTTTCTTTTATTTCTTTGGCGTTTTCAGAAAGCCAATTAGATGCTTTTTTAATGTCGTATAATGGATTTCTTACATCTTGAGTAACATTATATAAGAATAGTTCTTTTTCTTCATTAGCTTTTTCAGCTCTATTCTTAGCTAGTTTAAATTCTTCTAACATTTTTACATCTGGGTTTTCTATTGTAAAATACATCATAACAATTATAAAACTGATTAAGCCAGATACTAATAATAATTCTGGATTCAACATTTGAATTAATACGATTGGTGTCATAAGTACAACAGCTGCTGCAATTGGTAAATTTTTCTTTTGTTTAATTTTATTTATATCTTTCATTATATAAATAAACCATATAACCATTGTAACACCAACAACAGCATATAAGAAGTTGTTATCAGGTCCATATGCATATATAATACTACCATCTTTATAATAGTGAATTGGTAATAATAAGTGTATTGTTTCACATATTACAAAAACAATGGTATATATTAAAAGTTTATTTTTTTGTTTCCTATTAAGTTTAACTGCTTTACCTGGTATAAATAAATAAACAGATAATAAATATGTAATAGTTAATAAATAAGTATAGTAAGCTTTTAATACAATCCAACGTATAACATGTGTATCAGGAATATTAATACTTACATATACACCAATCAAATCCAATATAACCCCTATTATCGCGATAACCAAAACATACTTATATATCTTTGTTTCAAAATTATTTACTTTTCTCTTAGAAAAATACATAATCGCAACTAAAGATAAATAAAATAAACTTGCAATCATTAATAAAACGTTAGCATTCATAGTATCACACCCTATTATAAATTATATCATCTACTTATTTTTTTGTAAATAAAACATCTATAGTTTTATAGATGCTTCATTATTTTATACGATGTTTAACTTTTACGTTATCACCATTATTATGCATTTTAATTAATTCGTCTAAAATTGAATTCATAGATGTGATAGCTTCACGCATATCTTTTTCCCATTTTTCTGCTATTTCTTTTGCTTTCATACCATTAGTATAAATAGGTGGTAAGAAATTTATTAATACTCTATTTTCTATATCAACTTCTTTTGGCACCCATACAATAGCTACTGGTCTTATTATAGCTTTGCCATTTTCGGCTATTTTAAATGCATGATTTGATTTTAATGGTAATATATCACCATTTTCGTCAGGATGTCTATTTAATGTACCTTCTGGATAAATTGCTACTGAAGAGTTTAAATTCAAATAATCTTCAATATATTTAAAAGTCTGAAAATTTATAGACATAAAGTTTTCTTCGTTAGATCTAGCTATTGGTAATGCCCCAATTGATTTAACAAACCATGTAGTAAAATAAGTACCTAAATTTTTACCAACTGGTCCAAATATATTTTCATTATATTCAAACATTCTTTTTAACGCAGCAAAATGCGTTGGATTTTCAAGTAATGATATTGTTATTACTGGATCTTTAATATTTCTATGATTTCCAACAAAGACATTTGGCCCACCAATTATTGGCAAGTTTTCTTCACCTATTACAAAAGGTTTAAACATTTTCATAACTTGTTTTTTGCTTGCATTTCGACATAATTTATAAACAGTTTCTGTATAAGCTTTTTGATATATCTTTAAGTTTTTAAATCTATCTGATTTTATAGTGCCTTTATTATTCTTTTTGCATTCTTCTGCTATATCAAGTATTTCATCTATATCAAGTAAACATTTTCTTACATTTCTATTTTCAAATTCATGATTAACATTATGTGGTGTTTCAATACATATTGGAATACTATGTTTGACACTTTCTAATAAATTAACATTATCATCAAACATTATTTTGGCATTTAAATCTTCGGCAATCCTTAACTTTTCTTCATTTGATCCTACTAAGTATAACTTATCATATTTAACCCCGTTCATAACTAACTGCATCTTAGTTAAAAATGGTACAATACCAAGTCTAACTATTTTTTCAATAGGATTTAATTTATCAATAGTCTTTTTACCCCTTAAACTAACAAAGTTGATATTATAACCCATTTTCTTTAATTCCTTAGTAATATCTTTTATATCACTTTTTAATGGATAAAACATATATTTAAGGAAATGTTTATTCCAAAATGAATCAACTATCTTTTTAGCCTCTTTATCAAGATTTTCTTTCTTTACACCCTTACTTATTAATATGTCTCTAATACCGTATACTTCATCTACATTATATCCATTAGGATTTACTACTTTAGCTTGAATATTATATTTTTTCATAAGAAAAGTTGGTGCATACTTAAGCATGAACTCCGTCTCTTTTGTTATAGTATCATCAATATCAAATACAACATTCATATAATCCCCTCTTTAATTAGTATTTATTATATATTATCTATATTATTTGTCAAATTAAATTGAAAAACATTTTATTAAATTGCTTTATAATTATATCATGAACTTCATAATTTTCATATATAATATGAAAAAAAAGAAATACTTTATGTATTTCTTATTTTATTACTGCTTTAATTCTTCTTACACCTGCTGAAGATGCTTCTTCTTTAATAATATGGAATTCACCGATTTCACTTGTATTCTTAACATGTGGACCACCACATAATTCTTTAGATACAACTTCATCATTTCCAATTGAATAAACTGTTACTCTATCAGGATACTTTTCTATAAACATACATTCAGCACCACTATTAATAGCATCTTCTTTACTCATTTCTTCTACGGTAACGTTTAAACCTTCTTTAATCCAATTATTAACGATTTCTTCAGCTTTAGCTTTTTCTTCATCAGTTAATTTATGATCACAACTAAAGTCAAAACGCATTCTCTCATCAGTAATATTTGAACCCATTTGATGTACAGTAGGACCAATTACTTTCTTTAAAGCTGCATTAAGTAAATGTGTAGCTGTATGATATCTTGTTTCAATTTCACTATTACCAGCTAAACCACCTTTAAATTTACCAGCTGATGCAGTTCTAGATAATTCTTGATGTTCTTTGAATTTCTTATTGAATCCATCTACATCTACTTTTATACCTTTTTCATTAGCTAATTCTTCAGTTAATTCTAATGGGAATCCATAAGTATCAAATAAATGGAAAGCAGTTACACCATCGATATCTTTATCAGATACTTTTTCAAATTCTCTTAAACCTTTTTCTAGTGTACGACTAAATTTAACTTTTTCATTTTTTAATACTTCAATAATAATATCTTTGTTAGATAATTCACTATAGTATTTAGCATATTTATCAATAATCTTATTAGCTAATAATTCTTCAAAATTACTATTAATATCAATATCTAATTTTTTAGCGTGTCTAATCATTCTTCTAATTAATCTTCTTAAGATATAACCTTGATCTGTATTAGAAGGTCTTATACCAGCTGGATCAGCTATGATAAATACAGACGTCCTAATATGGTCAGCTATAATTCTCATACTTTCTGGTCTTTCAGAATAAGTATATGGTGATAATTCTTCAATTAATTCAATTACATCTTTCCAAATAGAAGACATATAGTTATCATTAACACCTTCTAATATTGATGTAACTCTCTCAACTCCCATACCTGTATCTACATTTTTCTTAGGTAATTCTTCTATAGTACCATCTACTTTTTTATTAAATTGCATAAATACATTATTCCAGATTTCTACCCATCTATTATCTTCAGGATCAAATTTATCAGGTACTGGATCATTACTTCTCCAATAAAACATTTCAGTATCTGGTCCACAAGGTCCAGACTCACCTGCTATCCAGAAATTATCTTCTACTGTCTTAGCTATTCTATCTTCTTTTATACCTAAACTTTTCCATAATTCTATAGCTTCTTTATCTTCAGGTATTAAATCATTACCTGCAAATACTGTAACCGCGAATCTTTCTAACGGAATATTTAAATATTTAGTTACAAATTCAAAACTCCAAGTAATCGCTTCTTTTTTAAAGTAATCACCTAAACTCCAGTTACCTAACATTTCAAAGAATGTATGATGGTAAGTATCACCTATGGCATCTAAATCATTAGTTCTTATACATTTTTGATAATCACATAATCTAGTTCCATAAGGATGTGGTTGACCCATTAAATAAGGAATTAATGGTTGCATACCAGCTGTATTAAATAATACTGATGCATCATTTTCTGGTACTACAGGAGCACTAGGAATTCTTTTATGTCCTTTACTTTCAAAGAACTCTATATACATATCTTTTAAATTCATCTTTTAATCACCTTTCTTATCTCATCTACTACTTCATCTATAGCCATATTTGAAGTATCTATATATACTTGTTCATCAGTTCTTTTAAGAAAACCTACAACTTTATGTATATCATTATAATCTCTATCTATAATAGATTTTTTTATTTCTTCTCTACTACTATTTATTCCTTTTTCTATGTTTTGTTTATATCTTCTTTCTACTCTTTCATCTACATTTGCGTCTAAATAGAATTTGTAATCTGCATTAGGAAATACAATAGTAGTTATATCTCTACCTTCCATGATAATATCATTACTATCAGCCATTTTTCTTTGTAAATCCACCATATAACTTCTTACTTCTGGAATACTAGATATAGGAGAAACTATTTTAGTTACTTCCATAGTCCTGATAGCTTCAGATACATCTATGCCATCCATAAATGTTTTGGCGTCCTTTGTAAATTTAATATTAATTTTAGAAGCGATATCTATTATAGCACCAATATCATCTAAATCAACATTATTTTGTAAAACTTTTAAAGCAATACATCTATAAGTAGCACCTGTATCAATATAAGTTAATCCACATAATTCTGATAGTTTTTTAGATACTGTCCCCTTACCACTACCAGCAGGTCCATCAATCGCGACTATCATATGTCTCACCTATTATTTTTTCTATAGTATTAGATAAATCATCTAAATTATCTTCAGATACTACATAATCATAATTATTATAATTATTTAATGAAGTTTCAGTTGCGTGCATCTTTTCTTTATCAGTTAATTTATTTTCCCTATCAGATAAATGCAAGACTGTAACATTATCAAAGTTTGCTTTAATATCATCTATTTCATCAGGGAATCTTGCATCAGTTATAATAATTACATCATAAAAATAATTATATACTTTTATATCTTCTATCATTCTTCTTACTAACATTTTTTTATCAATGTTATTTTTAATTAATTCTACACCAAGTTGTTGTAAGAAATCTCTTGGTTTAGGATCATTGCCATCCCAACCCAATACTTCTTTAGCGTACATCTTTAGATAGCTTGCATAGGCTAGTGAAATAACTTTCTTATTAATCATATTCTTAATCATAGAAGCTACTGTATCTTTACCAGATCCAGATTTACCACTTAAAATATAAATCTTAGTATTTTTCTTTACAAATTCCATATTACCTCCTATAAACAAAAAAGATGATACCATATCTAGGAACGAAAATCCGTGGTACCATCCTAATTAAACTCAATTCGATAACGGTTTTACCCGGTAGTTATTAACTACACTAGAAAGGAGCTTCTATAGTCTTATTTATTAGTTTCCATCAACCACTAACTTTCTGTAAAACAAAAACTATATACTAATCTTTCATTATTGTTTTCTACTTAAAATTAAATATACCAAATCTTTCATCTAAATATACAAATACAGCTTTAATAGCAGCCATTAATGGAGTTGATATAAACATACCAGGAATACCCCAGAAATGACCAAATATTAATAATCCCATCATGATTGTTACTGGATGTAATTTAGTTGATTTACTCATAATTAAAGGTTGAATGAAACTACCTTCTAGAGTTTGAATAATTACTAACATAGCTAGTACTAATAAACCAGTTATAGGTCCTTGTGATAAACCTACTATTACAGCAGGCGCACCACCAATATATGGTCCTGCATATGGGATAATATTAGTTATACCACAGAATAGACCAAATAGTAAAGGTGCTTTTAAACCAACTATCCATAAAAGTAAACTTGTTACTACAAATACTAATGTACTATCAATAATCGCGCCTGATATAAAACTTCTAGCTGCACCATTAATACTTGATACGATACCTTCAAATGTATCTCTAGCTTTCTTAGGCAAGAAATCTCTTACTGCTTCTAATGGACTATCAATACTAATAAGTATAAAGAATCCAATTACTAATCCTAATAAGAATGTTCCTGCTCCTGAAATAAATGATGTAGCTATTTTAACAATCTTTTCAGGTAGTGATGAAGCTAATTCATTACCAAATGTTTGTAATTTAGACATTAAACTCAATTTAATATCATCAGCACTAACACCAGGAATATTGTCTAATTTATCAAATGTATTATTAACCCACTCTTGAACATTATTTGAAATAGTAGGTATTTGATTAATTAAATCATTAGTTTGATTATATAATAATGGAATTAATGTAAATAATATCCATGCAATAATACCTACAAATAAAATGTATACCAAACTACAAGCTAATCCTTTTCTCATTCCTTTAGCTTGTAACTTAGCTACTAGTGGTTTAAATAACCAAGCTATTAATATACCAATAAATAATGGTAATAATATTTTAAGTAATGTAAGTAAAAATTTACCAATACCTAATGCATTAAATACTAAGATACCGACATATACACCAAGTATAATGAAGATAACATATAGTAATTTAACTAATTTTTTTGAAGAACTAATTAATTCTTCTAAATTCTTTTTATTCCCTTTCATAATATCTCCTATACTGTCATTAACTCTTGTTCTTTTTCTTTTGCTTTATCTTCTACAATTTTATTATATTTATTAATTAATTCTTGTACATCTTCTTCATATGATTTTTTATCATCATCTGTAAGTTCAGCTTTTTTAATATCATTATTAACATCTTGACGAATATTTCTTAAAGATATCTTACAATCTTCAGCCATAGATTTAACTTGTTTAACATAATCTCTTCTTGTATCTTCTGTTAAAGCTGGAATATTTAATATAATAGTTTCACCATTATTATTTGGAGTTAATCCAATATTAGCTTCATAAATTCCTTTTTCAATTGCGCCTAATAAACTTTTATCAAAAGGTTTAATCATCAATTGTCTTGCTTCAGGAATTGATATATTAGCTACTCCCTTTAAAGGTGTATCTACTCCATAATAATTAACCATAACTTTATCCAAAATACTTGGATTAGCTCTTCCTGCTCTTACATTTGAAAATCTTTTTTCCATAGCTTCAATCGCTTCAGCCATTCTTAATTCTGCATTATCTATAAAATCCATATTAATCACCACCTACATTATAATATATTAATAACCTATTTTCAATAGATTATACGGGTATTTTACATTTTATTTATATATTAAAATTCCCCTTGATATGTATATTTTTCAATTAATTGTTTCCTTTTAAGTTTTTCAATTTTTAACTTATTAACAGGATATATAGTAGATACATATATATCTTTATTTTTTCTAATATTAAGTTTAACTACAACGCATGTAAACTCATCTATTTCTTTGTAATATAACAACGAATTTCTATTAGTATCATAGTATACAAAGTAAGGATTATTTATTATTTTATCAACATTAAAAACACTATTATTATAACTATCTATACTTTTGAATTCACTGATATGCTTTTGAATGTGCGCATATAAATCTAACGATTGCACAATATTATGGTTTTCGTAATCATGTAAATCATATTTTAAAGCAATCTCATGACTAATTTTACCAACAACTTTAGTAACTTTACTCATAAATAATCCTCACCTCTTTTCCAAAATAAATAAAGCCATACCCAAAAGGTATGGCTTTTTGAGTAAATGGTAGTCTCCCAGTTCTACATGTATACTTTCGGTACAACCTACTCCAACTTACATTATGTAAGCGTCAGTGCAAGAAGAATTTACACCCTCATCTACTCAAATACATAATATACAATATCTTTGTATATAAATGTCACTTCTTGTCTTTCAAAGACAATATTATTGTACCACATTTTTATTTTTTTGCAAGACCATATGGACCATAAAAAGTAGTGATTAAATCACTACTTACTTATTATAAAGACAAACCTATCTCTACCCTGCATATCTTTTTCTAAAATAATATCATCATCTTTAAAAAACTTCTTGGCGATTTCTACTACATCTTCGCCTTGATCCATACCTATTTCAAACGCAAGGATATGATCTTTCTTGATATATTTATATGCATTACTAATAATTTTTTTATAAAAATATAATCCATTATCAGTCGCGTATAAAGCAATAGCAGGTTCATTTGTTTTAACAATATCTTCAATTTCTTCATCTTCCCTAATATAAGGAGGATTAGAAACGATAATATCATATCTATCAAAGATATTACTATATATATCACTTTTTATAAACTTAATATCTCTTTTATGTTTTAAAGCATTACCTTTAGCTACTTCTAATGCCTTATCTGATATATCAACTGCAGTAACATTACTATCTAATTCTAAACTTAGTGTAATAGCAATACAACCTGTACCAGTTCCTATATCTAAGATAGATACTTTTGTATCAAATTTATCTTTAGCATATTTAATTAATTTACTAACTAATTCTTCAGTTTCAAATCTAGGCATTAAAGTATCATGAGTAATGTTATAATTATATCCACAAAAATCTACATTACCAACAATATATTGAACTGCTTCACCAGCTTCTAATCTTTTAGTTGCCTCTTCAATATTACCATCATAATATTTCTTTAAATACTCTATATTATTCAAAAGATTCCTCACCTTTAAGTTTTCTAGCTTGATCTTCCGTAATCAAAGCTTCGATTACTTTATCAATATCTCCAGCCATAACTCTATCAAGTGCATTTAAAGTAAATCCTATACGATGATCAGTTACCCTATTTTGTGGATAATTATATGTTCTAATCTTTTCAGAACGATCTCCTGTACCTATCTTACTTCTTCTTTCTACACCAGCTTTTTCTTCTGCTTCACGCATCCTTAAATCAGCTAATCTAGCTTGTAATATTTTAATAGCTTTTTCCTTATTCTTAATTTGACTTCTTTCTGTTTGAGAATAAACAACTAAACCTGTAGGTATATGTGTAAGTCTAACAGCTGAATCTGTTGTATTAACTCCTTGACCACCACAACCTGAACTTCTAGTAATATCTATTCTAACATCATTCATATCTAAATCAACATCAACTTCATCTGCTTCTGGCATAACAAGTACTGTAGCTGTAGATGTTTGTACTCTTCCTTGTGATTCTGTTACAGGAACTCTTTGAACTCTATGAGCTCCACTTTCATATTTTAATTTTGAATATACATTATCACCTTTAACCATAAAACTTATAAGTGTATATCCACCAGCAGTACCAGGTTCTTCTTCCATTACTTCAATCTTCCAACCTTCTTTTTCTGCTAAATGTGTATACATATCATATAAATCACCAGCAAAGATATTAGCTTCATCTCCACCTGCTGCTCCTCTGATTTCAACAATAACGTTTTTACCATCATTAGGATCTTTTGGTAATAATAAGATTTCTAATTCATGTAATAATTCTTCTTTTCTAGCTTTATAACCTTCTAATTCTTCTTTAGCGTAACTTGCCATTTCAGGATCTTTAGCCATTTCTTTAGCTGCTTCCATATCACTCATTAAAGTTTTATATTCATTATAAGCATTATAAGCATCAGCTAAACCAGATTGTTCTTTTGATAATTCTCTAGTTTTTTTGATATCAGATAATACTTCTGGATTCATAAGTTCATTATTGATTTCATTATATCTATTTGATATATTTTCTAAACGCGCTACTAAATTTTCTTCATTCATGGTATCACCCTTTCAAACTATATAGATTATACTATATTACCTTTTTTTAATCAAGAAAAAAACTAGTATACTAGCTTTCTTCTTCCTCATCTTCTTCAATTACTCTTAAGTCTTCCATATCGTCATCAATATCGTCATCTAATTCTTCATCTATATTGTCGATACTATCTTCATCTAATTCGTCAGTTTCTTCATCTTCTACTTCTTCATCTTCTACTTCTTCAATAGAAATATCAGCTTCTTCATCATCATCTTCATCAACAGTCTCTTTAACGATATGTTTATCTTTTAAATCCCATTCAGCTGTATCTAAGATAATGAATCTACAATCAGTAGTTAATGATGTATAAAAATCACCTATTTTAGCTTCGTATTCTTCATCTGTATATTCTAATAAATCACATACCTTTTTAAATAATTTAGGTGTGTTGATTTTTTTCTTTTCTTCTTTTAAAATCATGTAAGCAATATCTGTATAAGACATAGCTTTTAATTCAGTTATGTTCATATCTTTTAGTTTCATAAAATCACTCTTTCTTACAATTCATAAGTATAACATATTATGACGTAGTGTCAATATATTTTTTATATATTTTTATAAGTTATATTATACTCAATTTTATTTTCCTTTTCATTTTCAATATAATACACAATATTTAATAAATTATTATTATGTTCATATTTTTCTTTTATCATATTTAAATTTAAATAATTATCTAATTCTTTAACATAGATTCTACATATGTCATTAATAAAATCTAATTCTACTTTATAATCATCACTTATTCTTTCGATTTTCTTTTTATCCAAATCAATGATTACTCTAACATCATCATTATATACTATTCTATTATCTATAAATGTTCCATCAAATTCATTAATTTCAGTAATTCCATCATGTTTTAATGTTATATTTAATTTTATATCCATAACATCACCCATGAAATTATAACACACATTTTATTAATTTGTATATATATTTTATTACTAATTGTTAATAATAAATATAGACTGGTGATACTATGAAAAAAATAATACTACCTATATTAATTATAATATCTATTTATTATGGCATATATTTAGTAGCGTTTTTATTTCCTAAATTAAACTTAGGTAAAGAAAATAATTACTATTTATACGATATATATGATAATTCTTTTGAAACTAATAATAATGATTGGATAAATATAGATGAAATATCAAGTAATTTAATTGACGCGACTATTTCTGTTGAAGATAAAAATTTCTATAAACATAAAGGATTTGATTATCCAAGAATTGTAAAAGCAATTATTAAAAATATCATAAATAGAGATTATGTTGAAGGTGCCTCTACTATTACTCAGCAATATGCTAAAAATAATTATTTAAATTTTGATAAAACTTTAAAAAGAAAAATAGCTGAAGCATGGTTAACTCTTAGAATGGAAACACATTATTCTAAAAATGAAATACTAGAAGGTTATTTAAATACTATAAATTATGGTGGTGTCTTTGGAATTGAAAATGCATCACAATATTACTTTGGTAAAAGTTCTAGAGATTTAACATTAGCTGAAGCATCTATCTTAGCTGGTATACCTAAATCTCCTAATAACTATGAACCTATAGGTAATACATTAAATGCCAAAAAAAGACAATTAGTAGTTTTAGATTCAATGGTTAAAAATGGATATATTACTGAGGAAGAAAAAGAAATAGCCTATAAAACTAATCTTACTTATGAAGGTAACTTAATAACAGATAAACCAAATACTTTAATGTATTATCAGGATGCCGTAATAAAAGAATTAAACGATATAAAAAGTATACCTAGATCTCTTATAAATACCGGAGGATTAAAAATATATACTAACTTAGATATGGATGCACAAACTAGTTTAGAAGAAAGCATAAAAAATAATGTCACTGATAATGAGATACAAGCAAGCGGTATTCTTATGGATCCAAATACAGGCGCTATATTAGCTATAGCTGGTGGCAAAGATTATAACATAAGTCAGTATAACAGAGCTTTATATTCTAAAAGACAAGTTGGATCTACGATGAAACCATTTTTATACTATAAAGCATTAGAAAATGGTATGACAGTGACATCTACTTTTAGAAGCGAAAAAACTAATTTTGTATTCTCTAATAATGACATTTATACTCCTCAAAACTTCGCGGATAGATATCCTAATAAAGATATAACTATGATAGAAGCATTAGCCTACTCTGATAATATTTATGCCGTTAAAACGCATTTATTCATGGGTGAAGAAAACTTAGTTGACATAGCTAAAAGAGTTGGTATAAGTACCACACTAGAGCCTATCCCTTCCCTAGCCTTAGGATCAATGGGAATAAGTCTACTTGAAATGACAAAAGCATATTCTACTTTAGCTAATACAGGGTATATCATAAAACCACATTTTATTAGAAAGGTAATAGATTCACATGGTAATACTTTATATAATGTAGATAATTTATATGAAAGAGTTTTAAATGAAAGTTATGTCTATATTTTAAATGATGCCTTAAAAGCTACATATGATCCATCCTTAATAGATTATGAATATCCAACATGTTATGTTATTAAAAATAAAATGACACATAATTATTCAGTTAAAACAGGTACTACAGATACTGATTATTTAATATTTGGATATAATAAAGATGCGATTGTAGGTATATGGGCTGGATATGATGATAATAAAGAAGTATCACCTACGGGAGGTATATTAGTTAAAAATATATGGATAGATACAATTGAAAAATATTTAAAAGATAAAGATGAGACTATGTACGAAAAACCAGATGATGTCATTGGATTACTTGTAAATCCTATTACTGGTGAAATAGCTACTAATGAAGATAAAAATAAAAGAATTGTATATTATCTAAAAGGTACTGAACCAAAATAAAAAGAGCTAAATAAAGCTCTTTTTAGTCTACTGCACTTTTTAGTACTGATATTACAGGACGAATACCCATCCATCTTCTACTACCACCAGTATAATTAACACCTGCAGCATAATTTCCATTACCGTTAAAGTATGGATATGGACTATTAACGTTTCCACCACCAGCTCTATAGTTTAAGGCCCCATTATAACCGACTAACCAAGCATCATTAGTTGTACCTGCTACTGCATCACTTGTCCAATAACCAAATGTACCATTAGTTGCAACAGCACATCCATAATCTGTACAACCATAAGTATAATTAAATAGCCATTTATAAGCACTCGCTTCTGATGATGTCGCGATTTGAGTTTGCCATGTTTGACCAGTTGACACTGACGTACCACCATCTAAATAGAACCAATCACCTGTACTTGATGTTACTGGATTAAAATTATTATTTCCAGTTATACGTGCAACTTCATCTGTTGTTATAAATCTTGCATGTGCACCATCTGTTTCATAAGCAATTCTATATGCTGATTCTGTGCCACTCATTGCATATACATTTACATAATTTTTAGGTGTAATAGTACCTTGCCAATTAGCTGTAAGTTCTTTTAGTCTTGCATATGCAGCAGTTGGTCCTGAACCATTATTAGTTGTATCAGCCCAGTTATAGCCGGCTTCAATATTTCTATCTAATATCATTGTATATGATAAATCATCTTCCATATATGCCCAGAATTTTAAACATCCTGAAGTCATAGCGTTTGTTGTATTACCATTATTTGCTGTAAAATCTACAATATCACATTTTGTTCCTGTATCCACATTGAAATATTTATAATCTGCTCGAGAAAGCATTCTACCAGTGTAAACTGTTCTACCGTTTACTTCAGTACGTGTTGGAGCTGCTACTCCGCCCCCTGATGTTCCACCAGAACCTGATCCACCTGAACCAGAACCTCCACCAGAATAACCGGTTCCTCCTCCAGCAGAGCCACCACCATTAATAGGATTAATTACTTCTCCTGGATTAGCTACTATTACTCCGCTTCTTTTTGAACCATCTGAGAATACTATTTCGTAATTATATTTTGTACCTGGTACTGTATTAGATAATACAAGATTATTACCAGATACTGTACAATCTCTATCTAAATTAGATTTTGTTGTACCATATTTACATGAAGAAACTGACACACTAGGATCATCTAATTCAATAGTAACAGAATCATTACCTGATGATATAGATTTTATAGCTACACTTGAACTATTTACAGTACAATTAGATGTATCTTTAGACACTTCTATTTCACCTGTATCTTGCGTAGTTGTCTTAGTAAAACATCTTCCATTAATTGTAATAGCCATCTCTACTGTACCATCTTCATAGGCAACTATACTACCGCCTGCATTGTCATTATCTAATTCTAATTGATTAATTATATTAGAACCTAAAAATGCTCTTTTATTTGCGTCCATCTGAGACTCAACATAGAATTCTTGTGCAGCTTTAACATATCTTTCCGCACTTCTTCTATCTGATTGTTCTCTTGCACTTTCTATTATTTTAGATACTATTGGAGATAGTATCATCGCGATTATAGCTAATATTAAAATAACGGCTAATAACTCTATTAAAGTAAATCCTTTTTTATTCATTTTCACACTTCCCTATTCTTTATAATTATATCAACTGAAATAAAAAAAGACAATAGACTTAGTCTATTAATCTTCTATAATTTCTACTATATCGCCTTGTTTTAGCATAAAGGCATTGGCATCATCTGTATCTATATGCATTTCAAAATATGCTTCATCTGATACTTTTAAATCGACATTAAACATAATGCCACCCTTTTCTCCACCGACTAAAACATTTACTTTATCTTTACCTTCTAAGTGATAATACTTCTTCATATCTTCTGTAACATGAATATGTCTATCAGCTATAATACAACCTTCGTTTAAATGTAATTCACCCATAGGTCCTACTATAGTAATAGCTTCACTACCCTTTAAGTCACCAGAAGTTCTGACAGGTGGATTTAAACCTAATTTATAAGCGTCTGTCCTAGATATTTCTATTTGAGAATAATCTCTTAATGGTCCAAGTAATCTAACATTAGGTATTTCACTTTTTTCTGTTTTAATTGTAAATATATCTTTAGTTACAAACATACCAGGTTGATTAATTGGTCTTAATACTTCTATTTCTTTCTCACCACATAACTTAATATAATCCTCTTTAGTTAAATGGATATGTCTATTTGAAACTCCAACTTGTACCTTCATAATATCACCTAACTTAATTGTATCATAAATTAATTATTTAATAAATATAATTAATGGAAAGGATGATTTTATGAATAATGCATATTATAAAAACCCAAATGTATTCCCTGGTACACCAATATATAATGATGGAATGAATACACCTAACCAAGCTATGGCAAATGTAGCTTCCAATGAACTTACTTTAGAACAATCTTATATTGAAAATATTTTAAGATTAAATAAAGGTAAGAAAGTAACAGTTCATATGACATTTCCAGATTCTATAGAATTTAAAGATAGAGAATTTAAGGGTATCGTTGAACAAGCAGGAAGAGATCATTTAATCTTAAGTGATCCAGCTACTGGTAAATGGTTTTTACTTCTAATGATTTATGTTGATTTTATTACATTCGATGAATCAATAAATTATAGTAATGCTTTTATACCAAATTAGATTGTAAAAAATTAATAGTTTTGCTATAATGATTATGGTGATGATATGGAAATATATGAATTAATAATCTTTATAGTTATAATTGCTTGTTTAATAATTATGGCTTTTATTTCTGTATATAATAGATTCCAAATAAATGTAATTAGGATTAATGAAGCTGAAGCAAATATTGATTCAACATTAAGAAAGAAATTCGATTTACTAAATAAATCTATCAATATAATTAAAAATGAAACAAAAGAAAAAAATGTTTTAGATAAAATCAAAAAACTAAGAAGTATGAAGTTAAATAATTTTGAATTTGATAGAGAATTAATTGAAGCTAAAAATGAATTTGATTCATATGTTAATAAATATCCCGAATTAAAAACTAACGAATTATTTGTTAACATTAATTATGGATTAGCTGAAACTGAATCAGAAATAGAAGCATTTAAAAAATATTATAATGATACTATAACAGATTATAATAAAATGGTTAAAACATTTCCATCTAATATAGTAGCTTTAATATCAAGATATAAAAAAAGGGCTTACTTTGATAAGAAAGAAGATAAAAAAGATATACAAATATAAAAATCATAACTAAGTTATGATTTTTTTGTTCTAGCGATTATTACTAATATAACAAGACCAGCTAAAGATGCATAAACTATATATGTTCTAGCGTTGTTAAGTTTATTTATTTCTTTTTCTGTCGCATCTATTTCATTACTATTTTCTTGCATCTTAATTACGTATTCATTATTTTTAGTATATAGATAATTTTCTCTTGCATACCTTGCAATATATTCCTCATTTTGTAATTTCTCTATTTCTATATCTAACTGTTCTTTTTCAGTTTTAAGATTATTTAAAGTTTCAACTAACTCATTTTGCTTATTAGTTAATTTAATTATCTTATAAGTATAATTTATTGTAGTAAGGCAAAAAAAAGCAAAAGCAATAATACTTGCAGTACCAATAATAGCTAATCTTCTTTTACGACTTTTTGATATTCTTGCCATATTATCTACTCTCCATTAAGATTATATCATTTCCTTATTTTTTTGTCTAGAAAGTATCCTATGATAAATCCTAATATAATCATAATAGAAAAATAAATATGAAATATACCATTATTAATATATCTTAATATTATAAAATATATTAATACATTATTAATTATAAATAATATATCAATAATAAAAGAAAATTTATTATTATATAAATACTTTTTATTAAGTACTACCAGAAAATAAAAGATAAATCCATATATAAATGAGAATATCAAACTATATATTTGTAATTTTAAAATCATTTGAATAACTTAGATAATATACTTTCTTCTTTTTGCTTTTGACTATCTTTATAAGTAATACTATCAATAACTCCTTTTATAGATACATTACCTTGATATGTATCTAATTTTACTATTTCTAATCCATTCCCTTTAATAGACATATTACCTAATACTGTATCCATTAAAAATTCAGTAGTATTAAAACTATCTATTTTTTTAACACCTGTTACTACTATACTTTTTCTATCATCTAATGTAACTCTAGACTCAGATACTGCTTCTACTCTTTCCATATTATCACCAATACATTATATGTATTAGATATAATTATATGAAAAATAGATGTTATTAAACATCTATTTTTATCCATGAATCTTCAAAAATATCACATATTTGATTTGGATCATTAAACCATTTTGAAGGCGCGATAACTACCTTTTTCTTATTAGTAGATAGATATTGTGCCCAGAAACTAAAACTACTATTAGACATTATAAAATGTTTACATGAATACATTAATCTTAGTTCTTCATAGTTAGGATTACCACCTTCTACATAATTAACTTTCTTACCAAAATCAATATTCTCTTTAACCCATTCTATATCATCAGAAAATATATAATATTTAGCATTAGGAACTTTAGACTTCATTAAGTTAAATGCCTTTTTATAATAATCTATATCACATACTAAATGATTAGTTACTTTAGTGTAATCCCCTCTTCTAATATGAATACATACAGATTCTTCTTTTTTGATTTTCTCTAGTAATTTTTTATTCCTATCTAGTACTTTATCTTTTACAGTAAATTCTTTTCTTATAACATCTTTATATTCATCAAAATATTTAGATGATTGAAAATAACCTTCAAGATATTTATCCTTAGTTAAAGATTTATACATTTTAACATATCCATCTGTACAAGTATATATTCCCATCATATTAAATAGCCATTGCATATTCTTTTCTACTTTATATTTACCTTTAATACCATTTTTATTAAAAGCACGCCATAAAAAATGTTCTTTTACTTTGAAAGCAATTTTCTTTTTATTAGCTACATCATAGTTATCAACTATATTAGCCTTAACTTTAAAATGGTTAAGTGAATATACATTATGCGTGACATTAGTTATACCACTTAAATCCAAAGTTAATTCATCATTTAATTTAAGTGATAACGCCTTAGCAAAAGCATATTCAAACATTTGGTTACCTAAGCCACCTTGCATTTTAATATAAATCATAAATCCTCCTAATTTTCAAATTGTGAATTATAAAGTTCAGCATAGAACCCATTTTTCTTAAGTAATTCATCATGATTACCTTGTTCAACGATGTTACCATTCTTCATAACTAAAATTAAATCAGCATTTTTGATTGTAGATAATCTATGTGCGATTATAAATGATGTTTTACCTTTAGTTAATTTATCCATAGCTTTTTGAACTAATTCTTCTGTTCTAGTATCTACATTAGATGTTGCTTCATCTAAGATTAAGAATGGTGTTTCTTTAATCATACCACGAGCAATAGTAATCAATTGTTTTTGGCCACTACTTATAGTATCATTTTCATTTACTAAAGCATCAATTCCATTTGGTAAAGTTTTAATAAAGTGATCGATTCCAACAAGCTTACATTTTTCCCATACTTCATCATCAGTTATACCAGTCCTATTAAAGATAATATTTTCTTTTATAGTTCCATCAAATAACCATGTATCTTGTAATACCATAGTAAATAATTCGTGAATATTTTCTCTTGATAAATCTTTAGTATCTACTCCATCAATTAAAATACTACCACTATCAATATTATAAAATTTCATAAGTAAATTTACAAGTGTTGTTTTACCAGCACCAGTTGGTCCTACTATAGCAACTTTATATCCAGGTTTAATCTTAGCTGTAAAATCTTTAATAATAGTTTTACCAGGATTATATCCAAATTTAACATGATTAAATTCTACACTACCTTTTACCTTACTAATATCTAGATGACTAGTAACTTCTTCTTTTGGCATCTCTTCTTCATCTAAGAATTCAAATACTCTTTCACCAGCAGCAACTGTAGATTGAACAGCTGTAGCTATTTGAGCAAGTTGAGAAAGTGATGAAGTAAACATTCTTACATATACCATGAAAGCAACTATAACACCAAAAGTAATCTTACCTTTAATACATAGAATAGCGCCTACAATACATATTGAAACATATCCTAAATTTCCAATAAATCCCATCATCGGTTGCATAATACCTGATAAAAACTGACTATACTTACTACTTCTATATAATCTATTATTTATCTTATCAAATTCTTTATTAACCATTTCTTTGGCATTATAAGTAGTTATAACATTATGAGCTGAATACATCTCTTCAATATATCCATTTAAGTTACCTAATCTTTCTTGTCTTTCAACAAAGTATTTTTGACTTTTACTTAAGATAACACCCATAAACATAAATCCAATTAAACTAGCTAATATACCTGTAATAGCCATATAGAAGTTATTATAAAACATCATAATAATTGAACCTATAAATAATACTGATAATGTAATTAAAGATGAAAAACCTTGATTTAGGTTTTGTGATAATGTATCAACATCATTAGTAATACGAGATAATAAATCTCCATTTTCATGATTATCAAAATATCTAAGTGGTAATTTATCAGTTTTACTTATAATATTATTTCTTAAAGTCTTACCATAATTATTTGTTACTTTAGCTAAAATTAGTTGTTCTATATAAGACGCTAAAGCACTTACAGTAAAATATATAAGTAATACTAGTGATGTAGTTTTAATGGCATCCATATCCATTACTGGTTTAATTTTATTATATATTGGAGTTGGTAACTCATCTAATTTAGATAATATGTTTTCATCTATTTGTAATGACATTAAAGAATACTTATCACTATCACTTATATTAGGATCAGTCATAATAGATGTTATTACTTCTTCAGATACATTTGGTTTTAATCCATCTGTAATATAATCTGTTAGACTAGATAATTTATTAGGTGATATTAATGATATATAAGCACTTATAAATGATAAAATAATTGATATTACAATTGGTGTAATCCAAGGTTTTAGACTTAGAAGGATTTTCTTAGATGAGCCTTTTAAATCTTTTGATTTTTCTATTTTATTATGTCTAGGCATTTTCTAATTCCTCCTTTGAAAGTTGTGAATATGCAATTTCTTTATATACTTCACAAGTATTTAATAATTCCTTATGAGTACCTATTCCTACACATTCACCTTTATCTAATACAACAATCTTATCAGCATTCATAATAGTACCAATTCTTTGGGCAACTATTAAAGTGGTTGCATCTTTAGTATATTTTTTTAATGCTTTTCTTAATCTTAAATCAGTCTTATAATCTAGCGCTGAGAAAGTATCATCAAAGATATATATTTCTGGATTTTTAGCTATAGCTCGTGCGATAGATAATCTTTGTTTTTGACCACCAGATACATTAGTACCACCTCTAGCTATATGACTATTAATACCATTATCTAGCTTTGATACAAATTCTGCTTGAGCTACTTTTAAAGATTTTAAAATATCTTCATCTTTTACTTTACTACCAAACTTTACATTTGATTTAACAGTACCTGTAAACATAAATGCTTTTTGTGGTACATATCCTATAATATTATTTAGACTAGCAACTTTATAATCTTTAACATCAACACCATCTACTAAGACAATACCTTCAGTAGCGTCATAAAATCTTGGAACTAAATTAATTAATGTAGATTTACCAGATCCAGTTGAACCGATAAACGCGACTGTTTCACCCTTATTTACTTTAAATGATATATTTTTAAGTAAATAACCCTCAGCATCTGGATATTTAAATGATACATCTCTAAATTCTATTGTACCCTTTTCATATCCTTTATTTTTAAATCCATCTTTAATAGCTATTTCACTATCTAATACTTCATTAATTCTTTTAGCTGATACATTAGCTCTTGGTAAAATCATAAATATCATTGTTAACATCAAAAATGACATTATAACTTGCATACCATAACTTGTAAATACAACCATGTTACTAAATATTTCAATTTTATCTACCATCTTAGCTTCGACAATTAAAAAACTTCCTACAAAGTAGATAAATAAAGTTAGAGAATGCATAACCATATTCATAATTGGTGACATTCTCGCGAATGTTTTAGTAATTGATATATGTGTATTTGTTAATTCTGTATTAACTTTATTAAATCTTTTACCTTCGAATTTTGATGCATTAAAAGCACGAATAACTCTAATACCCATTAAGTTTTCCCTAGCTATATTATTAACACCATCAGTTAATTTTTGAACTACTTTAAACTTAGGTAATACACTTATCATAATAAATATTATATTGATAAGTAAGATTAATACACCTGCTCCAACGATACTACTTAGTTCTATACTCTTACCTAATATCTTAGATACAGCAAAGAAAGCCATTATAGGGGCCTTAATTAAAGCCTGTAACCCCATAGCTATTAACATCTCTATTTGAGTAACATCATTAGTAGTTCTTGTAATTAAACTACTAGTTTTAAACTCTTTCATTTCTTTATTAGATAAATCATTAACCTTCTTAAATACTCTTTCTCTTAAATTAAGTGAGAAAGAAGCAGATAAAGAAGATGCGAAATATCCAATTATTATAGCTGATATCATAGATAAGAATGCACATAATAACATATATACACCCTGCATCATGATTTCAGATATGTTATCTTTATTAGTTTCTATTAATCTTGTTATTTCACTCATATATTCAGGTAATCTAAGTTCTATCCATACTTGGAATAACATTATCAATATACATGCTAATACTATTAATAAATCTTTTTTATTTAAATTTTTAAATAACTTTATCATGTTGTCCTCCTTACAAACATACTAATTATACACTTTTATATCACTTAATACAACCGAACAAATTAAAAAGTAAGTATTTCTACCTACTTATAATCTCTCAATTGGTTTAATAAATTTTTACATTTCTTTATTTTTCTATTTTTTTGTATGCATTATTTTCAACATATATCATCATTCTATTATAAAGTACAATATAAAATAATAATGCAAGTAAACCACCTATTGTACCTATAAGATAAAAATCTACGTTTTTGATTTTTAAAGAAATAACTAATACTATCCAAGATATTACCGCGACCACAAATGTGGAAATATGTTCTTTCTTCCATTTTTTCTTATAATATGCAATTTTTTCTTTCAATGAAAAACTACTATTTTCTAATGCTTTCATTAAATTTTCATCAGCTTTCTTTTTATAATCTTCATTTGATATTTTTTCACCAGCAAATAATTCATTTATGGAAATCGATAAAATATCACATAATTCTTTCAATAATGAATAATCAGGTAATCTTCTTCCATTTTCCCAATGTGATACTGCCCTATCAGTAACATTTAGCTTATCAGCTAATTCTTGTTGTGTCATCTTTTTTTCTTTTCTTAATTCAGCAATAAATTTACCAATTTTTTCTTGATTCATATTTTTCCCTCTTTTCATGAATAATCATATCAAATTAATTACAAAAAGTATCCATACAAAATGTAGAGTTACATTTATATAACTATTATATCATTAAAAAAGAGAATTTTTACATTCTCCTAATATCTTAATATGACAATACTTTATTCACAATATACTTGTATATTCTCTTTATCATATTTTTGATTTTTAATCACTTTATATGTTTCATTTTCCTTATCGATATTACACCTTATAACATCATAAAATGGTGTATCATAGTAAACCATGTTTTCTCCTGAAACTTTATATGTTGAAAATCTTGGTGCTTGATGTATATTTATAACTCCTAAGAAATCTATAGTAAATAATATAGATAATAATGCTATAAAGAAACCAAAATTCATGAACAATCTAATATGATATGGATGTTTTTTAGTTAATCTTGAAAAACCTACTAAAGCTATTAGTACTCCTATTACAGAGTAAATAGATCCCCAAGAACTTTCAGATACAAACATAGTTAATGCTGTTACAGATATTAATAATCCAAATATAATTAATAAAGTAGATATATTTCTATTTTTATTAGTTATTTGTTTATTAGTATAATCTATAGTATTTACTATATTTTCTTCAAACTTCTCTTGATATTTTTCCTTACTTATCTTTTCACCACTTAATAAATCATTAATACTAATATTTAATTCATTACATAATGGTTTAAATAAAGATAAGTCTGGCATATTTCTTCCGTTTTCCCAATTTCCTATAGTTTTATCTGATACTCCTAATTTTTCTGCTAATTCCGATTGTGTCATTTTTTTGTTCTTTCGACACTCTGCTATGAATTTCCCAATCTTTTCTTGATTCATAATCTTTCTCCTTTCACATAAATCATATATCATTTAAGTTTAATTAAACAGGAAATGATTCGAGAGTTGGCATATTTTATAAACTAGAAATATAATTTCCATATATATTTTACCATAAAAAAGGAACTTTCGTTCCTAATATCTTAATCTTCCATGCTTTTTTTAAATTATAATTTGCATTGCTTTTTCATTTTTAATATCATACCCATTAATTTCTTTTCAACTTCAACATTATGTTTTAGTTCATAAGATTGAGTACCAGATACTAATGCTTCTTTTATACCCATAATTTCTTTTGATATTTGTTCTTTATCTTCATACCAACCTAAAAAAGTATTGTGTCCAAAAGCATTAGAATTACTTTCATCACATCCAAATAAGGCATATTTCGGTGAATCTTTACCACCATTATACTTACCTGATGATTGAACCTTATTACAAGTTACTATAACATTTTCAATTGGCGATATTATAGTAATTTTTTTGTTACTATCTGTTTCTCCTAAGTATTCAAATGTTGAATCGCCAGCTAAATCATCCAAACTCACATTAAATATTTTAGATAATTCTCTACCTTGCTTTAAATCAGGGCTGGACTCGTCTAACTCCCAGTTACTTATTGTTTGTCTTGTTACTCCCATCTTTTCAGCAAGTTGTTCTTGTGAAAGATTAGCACTTTTTCTTAAATTTAAAATATTTTGACCAATATTCATATAATCATTCCTTTCACTAAACATTTTACTTTTTATTATTCATTTTATCTACCAAATTTCTTTGGAAGTTACGCAAATATTTTTAACATTTAAATCACATATCTATTTTACCATAAAAAAAGAGAATTTTTACATTCTCTTAAAATCTTAATCTTACGATTATTTTAGAATAATGATATTTGTTCATTATCCTTTATTTCTTTTTTATATGCTTTAATAATATCTTTCATATTATAAAGTATTCCATACTTATCACATTCATTAGTAAATACTTTATATAATGATTTGTAGTTAGGAACAGCGCAATTATATCTTTCTCCATAATATTTGATATACTTTTCTTTTAAACCTTTAAAATGTTTATCTAATTTTTCAAAATAATAATCTCTTTGATTTTCTCTTAAAGTCATTCCCATATATGTATGAATAAACTTTGCTCCACTTTCATAAGCCTTTTTAACTAATTTCTTAATATCTTCTTCATCATCAGTAATAAATGGTAAAACTGGATTCATCATTATTCCTGCAAATATACCATTATCAGACAATGTCTTTATTGCTTCAAATCTTTTAGAAGATGTACATACGTGGGGTTCAATTATTTTAGATAATTCATCATTAGGAGTTGTTATTGTAAATTTAATTATTACATTATTCTTTGAATTAATTTCTTTAAGTAAATCTAAATCTCTTAAAATCAAATCACTCTTTGTATCAATAGAAACTCCAAAGTTATATTTTGATATAAGTTTTAATGCTCCTCTTGTTTGCTCATATTGTTTTTCAAGTGGATTATAAGTATCAGACATTGATCCAATACCCACAACACCTTTTTCGCATTTTTTAGATAATTCACTTTCTAATATTGCAAGAGCATTTTCTTTTCCTTTAGGAATATCAAAATTATCTATATGATAGCAATTACTTCTACTATCACAATATATACACCCATGAGAACAACCTCTATATAGATTCATATTATAATCTATACCATACCAATCAGAACCATATTTAACTTTTGATAGTATAGTTTTTGCTTTTACAAATTCCATATTACTTAATTAACTTCTCAAAGGCATTTGCATTTAATATTGTATTTGAAACAAATTTTCCTTTATAAAAGTTTGCCCAGTTATTAAATATACATGGGGCATTTTTTGCTTTATCTAATGAGTCTATTTTTATAAAATCTAATTTTATTCCTTTATCTTTGGCATAATCAGATAATTCTTTTACTTCATATTCTACATAAGGACATTCATTAGAATAATAAATAGTAAAATCTTGACTATCAATTTCCATCTTACGAGCTGTATCACTAAACTTTGGTGTTTCGGATGTCTCAAAGGAAAGTGCCATTAATTCATAATCATTAATTGTATCTACAACTTTAAATCCATAATGTTCAAAGAATTTTTTATCTCCAATAAATGGTTTCTTCTTAAGGGACACCAATGTACAAACACCACTCATTTTCTTATTTTTAGCATCTTCAATTGCATATTCTAATAATTCTTTACCAATACCTTTCCCTTTAAAACTACCTGCTACCCATAAGCAATAAATATGCATATAGTTTTTTCCATTAATAGGAACCCAAGCAGTTTCTATTGGTTCGTATTCAATAAATATTTTCCCTCTTGCATTTAATTTCCTAAATACATGACCATCTTTTAATTTGCTTTTAATCCATTCTTTCTTTTTATCTACTCCATCTTGATGTTTAGGATCTCCAATTGCACAACAAATATGTTCTTCATCAATATTCTTTTCATCTAAATTAATATACTCATTCATTTTATTTAACTCCTTCCAAAGATTTTATTCCATTAATAATGATATCTAACGATAAATCAAAACTTTCTTTAATAGATATTGGATTACCAAATGAATTATTATTAACCAATAAAGAAAAACCTTCTAAAAAACTTCTTAAAGTTCTTATAATATGCTCTACATTATTACTACTAATATTTAACGGTTCTAATATTTTATGTAATATGCCAAATATTTTTATTGTTGCATTTGCCATTTCTTCACTTTTAAATTTGTTATACCAAAGCATTGCTTGAAATACACCTTTGTTATTTGTAGTATAGTCATAAAATGCATAACACATTTTTCTTAGTGCATCATAACCTGATACACCAACTGCTGAATCAATTGCCTTTTCTCCCAATTCTTTCCAACCATAAATCATTAGTTTTTCTTTAATGTCGTCAAGACTTGAAATATGGTTATATAAAGATGGAGATTTTATATCCAATTCTTCAGCAATCATTTTTAAAGATAAATTATCTAATCCAACTTTATTTGAAAGTCTAGCAGATGTTTCAATAATTAGCTCATCACTAATACTATTTCTTGCCATAATATCCTCCTAACTAATTACATTATCATTATAACTAATTCAATTAGTTTAGTCAATAAACCATAAAAAAATAGGTATAAAAATTATACCTATATGGAACGCAATATTACTATATTACGAAAAAAGATTGATATAAATCAATCTTATAATTCTACATTGTGGTATACACTTTGTACATCATCCACTGCGTCTAATGCATCTAAAAGTTTATTAAATGATTCTAAATCTTCACCAGATAAAGTAATTCTTTCTTTAGGTAACATAGATATTTCATCTACATCAAATTCAATATCATTTTTAACACTTGAAATAGCTTCTTTAATTTTAAATAAATCAGTTGGATTACCATAGATTAATGTATGACCATTGTCTTGTTCCATATCTACGATATCAACATCATTAGATATTAATGCTTCCATAATAGTATCTTCATCTAATCCAGTAAATCCTACTGTACATAAGTTATCATACATATATGATACTGAACCCATACCACCCATTTTAATTTTATGTTTATTAACTACTGCTCTTAAGTCTGATACAGATCTATTAACATTATCAGTTAAACATTTAACAATTAAAGTAGAACCAGCTGGTCCAAATAATTCATATGTATTTTCTTGATAATCTTCAGCTGTACCACTATTTACTTTATCAATAGCTCTTTTAATAATATCAGCTGGAACTTGTTCTTTCTTAGCTTTTTCAATTAATCTTTTTAAACTTGGATTACCTTCAGGTGTAACACCACCATTTTTAGCTACTTGGTATATTTCTCTTGCGTACATACCATATAACTTACCTTTAGCCGCACCGGTTTTTGCTTTAGCTGCTGCTATATTTGGAAATCTTCCCATAACTTCACTCCTTATCAAATATTAATTCATTAAAATTAACTTTATTTTTTTTATCAAATTCAGATATACTTATATTCATATATTCATCACATTCAAATGGTCTACTTGATATGATTATATTTTTAAATATATGTTCCATATCTATAAAATAGTCTACAATACTATTTTTATTTTCTCTCATAGGTAAGCAAGATACTACTTTTACTCTACCTATTCCATAGTTATATAATTCTTTCATAAATAAGGATAAAGATAATAACTTAGTATTATACTTATCTTCTATATCTTTATGTTTACCATCATTTTTAGAATCAACTATATTATAAATATAACATGTATCATTACTTATACCATAATTGATATAAGGTAGATAATATTTATCTTCTCCTATCCTCATATATGATTTAAAAGCATAAGGTGTTTCTTTATAAATTGATTCTGCTCTTTTCTTAATAACAATATTATTAATTTCTTTATCTTTATTTAAAAAATCATCATTAATATAAAAATTTATATGGTTATCTATATAGTTATTAGGTCTACTAAAATCTTCATAACATGCATTAGCCCATAAAAGAGATATTATCTTTTTTATATTTGATCTACTAATATCTAATCTTTTATAATCTAATACTGTATATACATAAGTCTTTAATTTATTTACTAATTCTTTTTTGTTTTTAATAACTAGTATTGGTACATCGTTAAAAGTGCCACTCAAAGTTACTTTATCTAATGTATGAAATTTTAGAAATATACCATCATAAGTTATTCCATCATATGCTTCATCTATAATTTCATCAAAGATTTTTTCAATATCCATTTTGAGCTTTCTTTAAGGCATCTTTAGCTGCTTGCTGTTCTGCCTCTTTTTTACTGTGAGCTACTCCTGTACCATATATTATGTTATCTATTTTTACAACCACTTTAAAAGTTTTATCATGTGATGGACCTGACTCATCCACTACAACATATTCTAAACTTCTTTTATCAGTTTGTACTAATTCTTGTAATACTGACTTATAATCTGTAAATTCAATTTTCTTATTTTCGATTTTAGGTATAACTACTTTACATATGAATTTTTTAGCGGCTTCGATTCCTTGATCTAAATATAAGGCACCTACAAATGATTCAAACACATCAGCCACAATAGCTTTTCTCGTTCTTCCACCATTTTCTTCTTCACCGTTACCAAGTAACATGTACTCATTAAGTCCTAATTCCATGGCATATTCAAAATTGGCATTTTCACAAACATAACCACTTCTTAACTTAGTCATTTCACCTTCAGGATATTCTGTATTTTTATATAGGTATTCTGAAATGATAAGTTCTAGAACTGCGTCACCAAGATATTCTAATCTTTCATAACTTTCTACATGATGTTCATTGGCATATGACGTATGTGAAAAAGCACGTTCATATAATTTAATATTATTTGGAGTAATGCCTAAATCATCTAATATTTTCATATATAACCACCTACAAATAATTATATCAAATAATACTAAAACATTGAATATTATTTTACATTTTTTTATAATTTTAGTATAATTATATAGGTGATTGTATGAAGAAAATAATTATATGTTTAATTAACATATATCAAAAAATACCTTTTTCTTCACATTCATACTGTAGATTTACACCAACATGTTCTGAATATATGAAAATAGCAATTGAAAGATTTGGTGTTATAAAAGGATTGAAATTGGGTTTTAAAAGATTAGCTAGATGTCATCCTAAAGGTGGATTTGGTTATGACCCAGTACCAGAAAAGGAGGATTTATGAAAAAGAAAATCTTAGTATTAATACTAGCTATAATAACGATTATCCCAATGGGATGTGCATTAAGAAGGGATACAATGGAAAATATAACAATTTATACATCATCATATCCTATTGAATATATAACTAATTCACTATACGGTAAATATAGTAAAGTTGAAAGTATTTATCCATATGGAATAAATAATAATACCTATGAACTTACTGATGAACAAATTAAACTATATGGTTCTGAGGCATCATTATTTATATTCAATGGTATTGATAAAGAAAAAGATTATATAAGTAAAATGCTTACTTATAATAAAAAGTTAAAAATCATTGACAGTACTAAAACTATTGATTATGAATATGGAGATGCAGAATTATGGTTAAATCCTTCTAATGTACTTATGATGGCTAAAAACATCAAAGAAGGATTTTATGAATATGTATCTAACCAATATTTAAGAAATAATATATCTACTAATTACGATGATTTAAAACTAAAAATAAGTAAATTAGAATCAAAAATATATTTTACTGTGGAAACATCTGACAATAAAAATATTGTAGTAGCCAATAACTCATTAAAATTCTTAGAAAAATATGGACTTACCGTTTATTCATTAGATGAAGATACTATAAATGATAAAACTATTGAAACTATCAAATCAGTTATAAGTAAAAATAAAATAGCTTATATTTATTCACTAGATGAAGAAGATACTGATACAGTAAAATCGTTTAAAGATAATTATAAACTTCAAGTATTAAAAGTTAATGATTTATCTAATTTATCTGAAAATGATAGAAAAAATAATAGAGATTATATAAGTGTCATGAATGACAATATAGATTTACTTAGAAAAGAAATATATAATAATTAAAAGCATCAATTTGATGCTTTTTATATTAATATAAATAAGATTAAAAATATAATTATTGGAATCATTAAATATATTAATTTTTTTAATATATTTTTTAATTTATCTAAAACATCATATTTAGGTGGTTCATATAATCTTATATCATCTTCTTTCACCCAACCTATATCATTTATTTGATATGGATTTTTAGTATCATAATGATTATTTACATCAGTTATTTCCCCTATATAATTTTTTAATTCCATAAGTGTTTCATCACTATATGGATCTATATATACTTTACCATTTAAAGTAACAATATTACCTATATTATATTTTGTATATATTGGATCATCTTCTGTTATAAAAGATATAGTATTTGATTCAGTATAGTTAGATGTATATTTTCTTTCTAATTTTATTTTAATATTATAATTAGTATTAGGTTTTAGATTAGTTATAATGCCATTATCAGGTATTTTAAGATAATTAATACCATCAAAAGTATATAAAGCATTAGATATAGGTAAATCTGTTTTATAATCTATTTTAATACTAGTAGTTTTAATATCTGTTATATTAAAATCAGTGATTTTGACATATGCATTATTATATTTTATATAAGGCAATTTACCATGTTTAATCCATCTATATACTTGATGATTATTTCTTATTCTTACACCATCATTAAGTACATTAGATATTAATACTTTATCTTCCCAAGCAGCCGTAGCTTCAGCAACACATCTATTACCTATATATATACCTACATGACCATCTAGCCATAATATTTCGCCTATTTCAATATTATTGAAATCATATGATATATTAGTACATAACTCGATCATTCTATTAGCACCTACATCAGGTACACCATTAGCTAAATATATAGCTCCACCATGGCCACCTTTTGAAAAATTAAAGCCCCATAATATTGACTTTATAAAACATACACAATCAAATAAATATACACCATTATCTTGCTGGCCCCATCCGCCTAATTCATATCTAGTAGGTATCGTATTCGCGATTCTTTTAGCTATATCTATAAATTCATAATTATCCAATTTATCACCCCTAATATATAAGATGATAAAATTAATATTTAGAGTATATTTAAGCATAGAAAAAGACTTCAATGAAGTCTTTTATTGTTTAGTTATTCTAGCATAACCGTTACCACCACGTTGACCATTAGACATAGATCCACCTGATACACCACCGATGTAACCAGAACCACCACCAGCAGCTCTACCACAACCACCGCCATACCAGCCGCCGCCACCGCCAGCAGCTTGGTCGCCTCCATATGGAACACCGCCTTGGCCATATGAACCATTAGAACCAAAACTACTTGCTCCACCTGCAGATTGAGTTCCGCCTCCGGCTCCGCCACTAGAAGCATTACCTTTTGCACCTTGACTGCCAGTTGTTCCTCCTCCGGCTCCACCATTACCTTCAGTATAAGCTCCACCGCCGCCTCCGGCAACAATGTAAACGTTTCCTGAAGACGTATTTTTTAATAAGGCATTTTGTTTTCCAATGTGAGTAGCTCCACCGCCGGCATTTCCACTTCCGCCGCCCCAACCAGCTTCACCTTCGTTATAACCACGTCCACCACCGTTATAACCTCCAGTTGAGTGTGCATTTCCACCAGCTTGACCAACAACAATATAAATTGTTTGACCATCTGTTAAAGTTGCATTACCAGTAGAATATCCACCGTAACCACCTGTATAACCATCAACATTTCCACCTTGTGCTCCCCATACTTCTAATTTGTATGTTCCACCACAACCAGTTGGTACAGTCCATGATTGAACCCCACCTGTATAAGCAAAATCTTTTGAAGTAAATGTACAATTTTGAGTCCATTTAGCATATATAGTTGCATTTCCCGAGAATTGAGTTGTAGATGCAACTACTGTACCTGATGCATTAATTATTTGTGTACCTCCACCATTTGTTGAAGTGTAATATCCACCAAATGTATAACCTGTTCTTGTAGGTTTAGTTATAGTAGTTACATTATATGAATTACCATATTCTTCTACTATACTTGTTGTACCTGCTGATGTAGCAGATTGATTATTCAAAGTAATAGTATATTTTGGTGATACATAAGATGTTGCTGCACTTGCTTTATTCGCGTTTCCAGCTAAATCTTTATACCACGCATAATATGTTCCATTAGATGTAATTAATGATACTTTACTCATATTCTTATTATTTGTATATGTATTATATCCAGGTTGATTTGTATTACTTTGATTATATCCATAATAGCTTAAACCTGTTAAACTATCAACAGCACCTGATACTAAATATTGATTACTTGACCATGCTGTTGTATCAAATACTGTAGCATAAGCAACATCCCATTCAACTGAAGTATTATTTGGTCCTGTTAAATAGAAGAATGTTGTTGATGAAAAACTTCCTGAAGAGCCTACTTTTGTAACGTTTAAATATTCTTGCCATGTTCCAGTTCCTGCTTGACTAGTTAACCATGTATTAGTTCCACCATTACCATATGCATTACTTGCCCAGTTAATATTGTATCCAACTGGTATTCTTGCAATTATTCTAGTAACGAATACTTTATTTGCATATGTTTGATTTGCAAAATAGAAACCACCAGCTCCAGGACTAGCTGAACCATTTGTTCTTATATGTAGATAATAGCTTCCTTCCGGTGTAGATCCTGAAGTTCTAGTATGCGTTACGGCACCATTACCGTTATTGTTATATACTTTTGTACTATTAACGCCACCACTGAATGTTGGATCAGTATACATCATCTTACCGATATATGCATAGACAGTTGGCGCTGTACGATCTACTTTAACTGTTTGACTATTTGATACATCTGAGATATTTCCAGCATTAGATACTGTTCTAAAGAATACATAATGTGTACCTTCTGTTGATACAGTGACACTGTTACCTGATACATCTGCCCAATCTCCATTTACTTGATCACTATTTGATGTTGATACATAATATTGATATTTAGCAATACCTGAGAAGGCACTACCTGCTTCTGAAACAGTTATTGTTCTTCCTGAATTTGACCAATCATTTGAACCACCTGCTATTACTGGTGCAGTTGGATTTGTATGTTCAATCTTAGCTACTGTCCTTGATGTCGCACCACTATAATTTACACCATCATACGTAAGTGCTATTAAAGATGCTGTTTCACTCGCATCAACATTATAGATAACATTTATATCTCCTGATACTTTATACCATATATCATTTTCAATACTATTTGTATCCAAATCACTACATTCACCAGGATTAGTATCCGTTCCACAGCTTCCTAATACGTTTATATTAGTAGAAGCAGATCTACTGCTTTTAATATAATAAGTTGGATTTTCAATATGACCTTTTATATAAGTTATATCAAGTGTTTGACTACTATAATAATCATGTTCACCTGTAGGTACATTTGTATAAGCAATAACTGGATTTGTTATATCATATGTTGTAATTGTCCTTTCGGTAGTTATTGTACCATTATTACCATTTGTTCCTACTATAACAATTCTATATTCTAAACCTTTTGTTAAATTTTCAAATAAAATACTAGGTTCACTATATTCTCTTGTTTCTATTAATGTATCACCTTGATATAAAGATACATCATATTTTGAAATACCAGATTCAATATCATACATTAAATTTAATGGGAATGATACCAATATGCTATTAGTTGTACTAACTAAAGTTATATCTTCATCTGTATTAATTTCTGGATCAGAATGATCTAATAGATTACAGTTGGAAGCTATTTCTAAATCGTCCTTAATTCCAGATGCACACCATTTACCATTTGTTACAAAAGAAGCGGATGAATTCTCAGATATAATAATAACTTTACCACTTAATGGTATTTTCCCTGAGAAAGATAATGTGTCATCTATCTCATTTTTACAAGATGTTCCATCACATATAAATACTATTGGATATTCAATAGGTCCACTATATTTTATAGTCTTTTTAGCGTTTATATATGTATCAGCAGAATCAAGTATACCGATTATTGATTCTTTAAAAGTACGCTTATCTGCGCTTTTTATAACACCACTAACAACCGGCGTTAATATTAAAAAAATAATCGCCAGTATTATTATTATTCCTAATTCTTCAACTAATGTAAATCCCTTTTTCATATGACACATCCCTTATCATAGTTTATTCTATATAAATATTATATCGTTAAATCTAATTTTAATCAATAAAAAAAAGGATTACTCCTCTTCTTCTTTAATGTGAACTAATCCTTTAGAAATTTCTTCCATAGCCCTACCAATTGGTTTAACTGATTTATATTCGTTTTCTTTCATTTGATAGTGACCAGTAACTTGTATTTCTTTAGCTCTCTTAGCTACCACATTAATTAATAAATATTTTGATCCTACTTGATTTGTTAATTTATCGATTGAAGGATATATCATATAATCACTCTCCTATTTTAACTATATACTTTTTTAAAAGTAAATGCAAGTAATTAGACACTTTTTTACATTAATTTATTTTCAATTGTGTCAATCTCATCTGCTATATAGTGATGGCTTTCCGGTAATCCGTAAGGTAATTTATTGAAATGAATTTGCTCTATACCATTAATCATATTTACATATGTACCTTCTGTTAATACCAAATATTTATTTATTTTAGCATCAGGTAATAATTTTTTTATTATTTTTTCATCACTATTTAATGTTAATACAGGATTATTTATTCGATACTCTCTTCCATTACTTCTATAATATAAATATTTAGAAGTAGCTGTTCCATCAAAATTACCAACTTTAGTAAATACTTTAAATATAGATATCCCATTACCATCAATTAATATATAATTTGATTTTAAAAACTTTGGTTTTATTATTTTTTTATACCATGTTATCTTATCTAAACTTATAAATAATAATTCATCACGTGTATTAGATATATCTCTAGTTTTAAAGGCTGAAAATACATTCTTACCATATCTAGTACATTCAACTATAGTTTTAATTATAATAACTATAAAGATGATTATAATAACAGGTATCCCAACAAATTTAAAGAATAACCATAATATATTTAATATTGAACTGAGTGCCATCATACTACCACCTATTATAATTATATCAATAAAAAAGAAAAAAAAGAAGCCTTATGCTTCTTTTGAATCAATATTAATTCTTACTCTAGGCATACGATTGTTGTAAGCTGCTGCTTGAACTAAAGTTCTAATAGCATTAGCGTTACTACCTGCCTTACCAATAACTGAAGCCATATCATCTGCTGATACAATAACTTCAATATTGATTCCTTCTTCATCAGTAAATTCATTTACAGAAACTGCATCTTGATTACTAACTAAAGATTTAACTAAAAATTCAGTTAATTTCACTAAATCCATAATTATTTCTCCTCTTTTGTAGTTTTCTTAGCTGTAGTTTTCTTTGTAGTTGTAGCTTTTTTAGCTGGTTTAGCTTCTACTTCAGATTTACCCATTTTTGATTCATGGAATTTCTTCATGATACCTTTGCTACTTAATAAAGCTCTAACTGTATCAGTTGGGATTGCTCCAACGCTTAACCATTTAAGTGCAACTTCTTCATTAATAGTTAATTCAGCTGGTTGCATAATTGGATTATAAGTACCTACTGTTTCAATAAATCTACCATCTCTTGGACTTCTTGAATCAGCTGCTACGATACGATAAAATGGTCTTTTTTTAGCGCCCATTCTTTTTAATCTTAATTTAACTGCCATTATTATTCCTCCGTTTCTTTATAAGAGTATAACACAATTAAATAAAAGTGTCAACACTTTTTGGTTGACACCTATAAATATTCTTCATTAATAGAATCTATTTCTTTATCAACTTGTTCAGTATAATCATCTTCTATAACATCCCATGGTTCTTCATCATCATATATGTTTATTTTTACTTTAGTATCACCCACTATTTCAACACCTAATTCTTTTTCTACATCAAACACTATTTTATTATCTTTAATATCGACTTTGGATACATTAGGTTGTTTTAAACTTCTAACAATAATATCTGTATCTCTATTTAATTCTGCGTTTTCTTTTAATTTTACATTAAAGTTTTCATTATAATTAATTGTCTTAGTAGCTACACCCGTCTTTGAATCATTATCATATGAATACCATACATTGACATCATATGATCCATCAACTCCTACTTCACTACCCTTTTTATATCCTTTGAAATTATGATTTATTACCCAACATCCTAATATAGTTGTAGGAACTATTTCTGGTTCAATCTCATAATTATTTTTAAAATATTTTTTACCTTTACCGATGATAGCTTTGGTAACTATTTCTTTAAACGCCATATATTCACCTCTCAATTTAGTTTATGCGAATAAAGAAAAATGTACACAAAAAAACTATGTATTTAACATAGTTTTATCTTTCTGTTACTTTATTATCATATATAGCCATTAATTTATCATATACACCTGAATCTATTCTATTAAGAGCATTTACAGATATTTCTAATGATTTATTATATTCACCTTTAAAGAATAAGATTTCAGCATTACTAAGTGATTTATCTAAATCTTTATCTAATGGTCTATATAAATTACCATATACAATAGCTGTTTCAGCAAGTCTAGCATTCTTAACCATTTCTTTTGTCTTAGAATATAGTTTTAATACTAAATCTCTAGCTGTATCAACTCTTGTATTTAAAGTAGCTATATTAATAGGTTTATTATTTAATTCTTTTATAATTTCTTTTATCGCGTCTGTAGCTTCAGTTGATTCAACAAAATAGCTATCTGGAATAACAGGGAAACTATAATCACGAATCTTATATTTAGAATCTTTTAAGATAATTTTTATTTCTTCTAATTGTTGTCTAGCTCTTGATTCATCATCTTTCATATTACCAATGGCATTTAAACTATTATCTAATCTATCCTCTAATGCCATTAATCTATTAGCTAAAGATTCTATTTCTTCAATCAATTTAGAATACGCAAATGTATTATTACTTGTATGTGAACAAAGTAGTTCATAATCTTTATTAATTTCATCTAAAGTAGTTTTAACATCATTAAGTAATTTAATATCATTTTCATTTAAATCATATAAATTCTTAACTTCACCTAATTGACTGAATACATTACCTACTAACATATTAACTGAATCCAATTTAGTTTTAAAACTTTTACTTACTTCTTCATATGTACTTCTATTAACTTTTTCTTTGTCTAAGTCTTTAAATACACCATCAAAGTATTCCATTAATATTTTAAGTTCAAATAGACTATCTTCAATATTTAATATTTTAAGTCTATCTTTAATATCAGTGATTTTCTTTGTTGCTTCATCTATATTATATTCAACATTTAAATAATCAAGTGGATATTTTTGATCTATCATTTCTTTATAGATTTTCTTTAAATCTTCAATACGTTTTGGAATAACATTGTAAGCAAGTAAAACTATTGAAGGTACTTCTTCTATAACAACTGTCATATGTTCCAACATATCTTTTATAGACGTTACAATAGCAGAAGCTTCTAAGTAATCATTCTTATCCATAGCTACTTCGAAATTTTCAAATCTTTTTGATATATTTTCAAATTGTAATCCAACATATTTAGCTGCTCCACCAAATTCTTTAATTTCCTCATTAAAACGATTATATAATTCTCTATATTTAGTTTTTAATGAAATGATTTTTTCTCTATTTTCAGCCTCACTATCAGTTACTTTTTTAACTTCAGCAAGTAAAACTTCAGAATTACTTTTTACTTTATACATTTCCATTTCAAGTTTAGCTATTTTGTACATGGTACTTTTATAATCCATTTTTGAAAGTGAATAATCAGCTTCTATTAACATATTATTAATATATGGAATTTGTTTTTCTTTGATGTTTTCTAAACGTTCTCTCCACTCATCATATTTTTCGGATAAAGCCTTATTATTTAAGAAGCTTTCGATTTTATTTAATTCTGGTGTAATTGGAGATGAATCCAATTTATTTTTTTCTATTTCAAGATTTTCAATCATCTTTTTGAATTTTTTATTTTTGCGGTATTGAATAATAAAAAGCATACCTATTACTAAGAACATAGTAATAGCGGTTGTCGCGACTATTGTTAATATAATGTTACCACCCATATCCATCACCTATTATAATGATACCATATTTTTAATCTTTTTAGTAGATATTTGTCGAATTTTAATGTTTTTTCCTTATTTATATTGACTATTTGAGCATTTTAACATATAATTAATAGTGCATTGAAGCAGCATCTTTTGAAATAATTATATGTTTATTACCTATAGGGGTTATAAGTAACTTTTACTTAGCTGCTATGTGAACATAATTTAAATAAACATCAAAATTATTGGCAAAAGGATTTCAGTGCTAGAAGGGAGACACTTATGGCAAGATATACAGGTCCCGTTAGACGTAAATCTAGAAGATTAGGATTCTCTATCCTTGAAACTGGTACTGAATTAGCAAGAAGACCATACGCTCCAGGACAACATGGACAAAAGAAAGCTTCTAAATTATCTAACTATGGTGTTCAATTACAAGAAAAACAAAAAGTTAGATTAATGTATGGTGTTAATGAAAAACAATTCAGAATTACATTTGAAGACGCTGGTAAAATGAAAGGTGTTCACGGTGAAAACTTCTTAAAATTATTAGAAAGCCGTTTAGATAACCTAGTTTACCGTATCGGTTTTGCTACTACAAGAAGAGGAGCTAGACAACTTGTTAACCATGGTCACGTTACTGTTAATGGTAAGAAAGTTGATATTCCATCTTATAGATGTAAAGCTGGTGATGTTATTTCTATTAAAGAATCTGATAGAGATTTAGCTATCGTTAAATCTTCATTAGAAGCATTAAAGAATAGAGTTGACTTTGTTAGTTTCGATGAAAAGAAAATGGCTGGCACTTTCGTAAGATATCCAGAAAGAAGCGAATTAAATAACGAAATCAACGAATCACTAATCGTAGAATTCTACAACAGATAGGATTAATTCCTATCTTTTTTTGTTACAAAAAATATGGCTATAAACCATATTTTTTATTAAACTTATCAATATTCTTTTTACTTCTTACTTTGGATGCCTCTATTTGTTCATAATGTTCACGATAACCAACTGGATACATAGTAACAATATCATAACTATTAAAATTACATATAACTTCAATCAATTCATCTGAATATGGGCACCCTAATTTCCTTAAATCTAATAAATATAAATCTTTTGAATCTTCAAATTTTCTTTTACATTCAGGTAAATGTTCTTGGACAAACGTGAATAAATTTTCTATATCTGTACCTTCTTTAAAATAACTATTATTGTCATACGAATGCCCTGTATGCCTGTTTTTTATATGATTAATAGCTTTTTCTTTATCATATGATAAAATTTGCTTATATGCATATTGTCCCAAATATGTACGACTTCCATACATTCTAACTCCACAAAACTTATCTACATATATACGCATAAATTCTATACTATATGTATCCGCATTGAAAGCCGTTTTGTTTCCGATATTTTCGTTATTATCAAAAACTTTATAATATGCATTAGCGAAATCCTTATATCTTTTTAATCTAAACATAATTTGAGCTATTAATATATGCACATCTCTATAAAGATAATTATCAGTTATAGAGATTTTAGAAACAAAATTTAAAGCTCCATTGAAATCACCGTTATAATATGCTATTTTAGCATAGCCAATATTTCTATCATTGTCATAACATTGTGAAAAATATTTATAGGATTTTTCATCATCATGCATACTCAAATATATAAGGCCTAGTGTATAATTAGTCTTATTAAGTATTTTAGGGCTTTTGCATTCTGCTAACACATCTTCACATTCTCTTATAGCAGATATAGTATCACCATATACTTGATAAACAGTCGCAAGTTCAAGTTTAGCGCTATAATATGCACCATTTACTTTATTAGAGTTATTAATAACTAATTTATGATATCCAATAGCCTCATTATATTTTTTTAATTTTATACATGCAGAAGCTTTTAATGCATAATTATTGAGAACAACCTTATTATCACAGGAAGACGATACGTCTATTTCATTTAAAACTTCTAAGCATTTGTCATACTCACGTAAATAAAAATAAACTTGAGCACGCGCATTATTTATCTGAAGGTTTTTTATTCCTTCAACATTTATTATATCAAGTGCATTTTTATAATCGCCTATACAACAATATATTTTAGACATCTTACAACGTACCGAAATACATAATTTAGTATCTACATTATCTAGATATGTTTTATAAAGAGTTATTGCACGTTCATAATTTCCACATGAAGCTTCTAGTTCAGCTAATTCGCTTAAAGATTTCAATATGTAACTATCTTTACTACTTGTCTGAATTATATTTTCAAATATAATTCTTGCGTCATTTTTCTTATATAATTTTATATAGACATGTGCTTCTTCTAATCTGATACATTCGTCAAACGGATGCTTTTTTAAATAGTCTTGAATTTTTCTTAAACTTTTCTCATATTTTCCTACAGCATTTAATTTATTAATATCATCAATCACATCTGCCCTATAACTAGCCATTATATCACCCCAAAAACTGTTTATTATTATAACATATAACAAAATAAAAGCAAGTTATTTAAAACTTGCTACAAAGTATTTCTTTTTACCTCTTCTTATGATTACTACTCCATCCATTGATACTTCTTTAGTAATCATCATATTTTCATCAGTTACGATATCACCATTTATAGAAATTGCATTACTAGATAAGAATTCTCTTGCTTCTCTTCTAGATGACGCTACTCCATTATTAACTAATAAATCAATTAATGTACAATCTTCTATATCAAAATGAGGTACATCTTTTAAACCAGTCAATAAATCTTTAATATCTATATCTTTGATATTTCCACCAAATAAATTTTCAGATGTCTTAACTGCTTTATTATATTCTTCTTCACCATGTAAGAATGTTATAACTTCTTTAGCTAATGTTTTTTGGGCTATTCTAAGTTCTGGATGTTCATTATGTTCTTTTTCGATAGCCTCAATTTCTTCTTTAGTTAAGAATGTTAATTTCTTTAAGTAATCAATAACGCATTTATCATCAGAATTTATTAAATATTGATATAATTCATAACTAGATGTTTTATTAATATCTAACCATAAAGCATTACCTTCTGTTTTACCAAATTTAACTCCATTGGCATCTAATACTAAAGGCATAGTAAGACCATATAATTCAACATCCTTCATTTTTCTAGCTAATTCAATACCAGTTGTAATATTACCCCATTGATCAGAACCAGCCACTTCTAATGTAACACCTTTATCTTCATATAAATGTACGAAATCTAATCCTTGTAAAATTGTATAAGCAAATTCACAGAATGTAATACCTGTATCTAATCTTCTAGCGATAATATCTTTATTTAGCATGTAATTAACATTTATATATTTACCATAATCTCTTAAGAAATCAATAGTATTAATATCTTTAATCCAATCATAGTTATTAACTACTTCAAAACCAAAGATTTTTTTAGCTTGATTAGTTAATCCTTCAACGTTATGCATAACTTCTTCTTTAGTTATCATTTTTCTTTCTTGACTAGGTTTAGGGTCACCGATTAAACCTGTAGCACCACCTACTAATAAAATTGGATGATGTCCATATTTAGCTAATCTAGTCGCGATTAAGAAACTTGAAAAATGACCTATATGCATAGAATCAGCAGTTGGATCTGTTCCTATATAAAATGTAACTTCTTCATTATTTAATTTATCTTCTAATTCTGGACTTGAGATATCTTTAATTAAACCTCTCCATTTTAAATCTTCAAAACACTTCATATTATTCCTCCTCATGACAGTGGCAATGTTCACCACAGTGGCAATCATCACCACATTCACAGTTATCACCACATTGACATTCATCATCACAATGACAACCATCTATCAAATCTATAGCTTTACTAGTACCTATTCTAGTAACACCTAATTTTAAAAATTCTTCTGCATCTTTTCTTGTTTTAATTCCACCTGATGCTTTTACTTCTAATACTTCATTTTTATGTTCATTTATTATTTTTATATCTTCTAATGAAGCTCCTCTACTACCAAATCCTGTAGATGTTTTTATAAAATTAACAAATGTTTCATTACATATTTCAGTTGCTTTAATAATTTCTTCTTTAGTTAAACAACATGTTTCAATGATAACTTTTAATACTTTACCATCTAAGACATTTCTAACTTGTTCTATTTCTTTTTTAACATATTCATATTCTTTATCCTTTAAAGCACCAATATTGATAACCATATCAATTTCATCAGCACCTGCTTCTAGTGCATCAACTGCTTCATATACTTTTACATTAGTAGTAGATGCACCTAGTGGAAAACCTATTACTGTACATACTTCTACTGTGGAATCTTCTAATAATTCCTTAGCAAGTGGTACATAATATGGATTTACACATACTGTAGCAAAATGATACTTCATTGCGTCTTCACATAATTTTGTAATATCTTCTATTGTCGCGTCACTTCTTAATAATGTTGAATCAATATATTCATTCATTTATAACATCTCCTTTAAATCTAATATATCTATATCTTGACCTACCATATAAGTTTTGATTCCCAACTTTTTAGCAGGTTCAATATCAAATTTCATACTATCACCAATCATAATACATTCATCTATATTATATGGCCCTATAGCATTTTTAAATGCTTCTAGATTAGGTTTTTTAAATACTTCTCCACCATATACTTCTTTAAAATATTTATATATCCCAGCAGCTTTTAATCTATTTCTTTGGCATGCACCTTCCCAATTAGTTAAAACTACCAATTCATATTTACTTGATAAATATTCTAGTAATTCAACTACTTCTTTTGAAACATCACCTTTAGTACCTAATTCACATAACCAATCATTTATGAAATCAATTGTTATATTCAGATTATGCTTAGTATTTATATAGTCTATTAAATCATAACTATTATAAATTTCACTATTATAATCATATTCATCTATAGTATTGGTTAATACACGGTAATCAAAATCAATATTATATTTGATTAATGTATCTTTTAATGCATCATCATATTCATCTATCCATTCGATTAGTGTATTATCTAAATCAAATATTATTCTCTTAATCATGTTGGCTCCTTTAAACAAAAAAACACCTAAATTATAAGGACGCGTTACCGTGGTACCACCTTACTTCATAGATGTCTATCTTTTCTCCTTAACGCGGTATACGTTGTAACTCCAAATATGTATTTTATTATATTATCTTGAATAGTTTTCATCAACCACTATTTTTCTAATTACTAATAATATAACTACTTAGATTTTTCATCGTTACTTTTATATTTTTCTGTTTCCTTATCAAATATTTCTTGGAAACCTTTTTCATCATCTTTCTTTTTAGAAAGATCCTGATCTTTTTTATCGTCTTTTTTCTTTTCTATCTTAGATGCTTTTTTCACTTTATCTAAATTTGGTGTTAAAAATTCTAAATTAATCATTTGCTTCACCAACATAAGTTTAACATATTTTATATATTAAATCAATTATCATCTTTATGAATATCTTCTATAATTTTTTCTATCTTATTACCATATTCAATAGATTCATCATAAACGAATTCTAATTCAGGAATATTTCTTATATCCATTCTTTCTTTTAACTCATTTCTAATAAATCCTTTAGCATTATTTAAAGCTTTTAATGTATCTTTTGTATATTCTTTATTTAATACTGTTACATATATCTTCGCGTATGATAAATCACTAGTTACTTTTGCAGCTGTAACTGTTACAAACTTAACATTAGGATCTTTTACTTCAGTCATTAAAATATAACTTACTTCTTTTACCATACTGCTTTCTATTCTATCTATTTTATAACTCATTTGAATCACCTAAAGTTATTTTATCATAAATACAAAGAAAAAGATAGTTAACTACCTTTTTAATTGTATACGTTTAGCATTTTTATGAGATAAATTTGCAGCAGCACACATACCATCAAATCCTTTTACTAAGTTTTGATTTGCTGTATCACATAAATGATTTATAGATTTAACCACTTCAATATTATTTTTATATGTAGCAATATTTGCTTCATGAACATTTTCTAATGATACCCATATCATTTTTTCATTTAATAAATCAGTTCTTATCATATCATAATTATTCTCATTTAATGTATCATAACTAGTAGATACACTACCTAAATTATTATGACCATATATTAACATATCTGTATCAGGTTCTCTAAAGATAACTTCATCATCTAATACATTAATACATCTAAGAAGTACTACACAACTATCTCCTACATAACTACATATAGGTTTCAATGTAGATGTACCATCATTTTTCACTTTAACAAAACTAGCTCTTAAACAATTTGTATCAGTATCATAATACTTTCCTTCTTCAAACGTACACATAAAAAACCTCCCTATTTATAATTTTTAACTATGTAATCAATTAAAATATTTTCGTCATTTTCTAATTCACTATGTAATATTTTATATTCTAAATCAGTCATAATTACTTTTAAATATGGACCTGATTCCTTATTTAAAATACCCATTATATCTATTGGTTGAACAACTATTTCAACACTACTTTTAATTGGTAAAGCATTATAACTAGCTGTTACTAAAGTCCTATCAATACCTTTAATATCACCAGCTATTGAGCATACATATAGACCGTATTTATATAATATATCTACATCTAAAACATCTTTATCACTAAGTTCATTTATCTTATTTATAGTATTTTTCTCATTATTAGTAAAACTATATTTATCAAGTACATCTAATTGTGCCCATATACCAATAGAATAATCAGTTACTACTAACTTATCTATATTAGATAGATCTAATGGTTTATCTAGGCCTAATTCCTTAATTAAATCTATACCATAACTTACATTAGGTGATGTAAATATCTTATCCAATTCATCTTTCTTTCTAAAATATGATAAGTTTTTTAATAGATATCTATTTTTCTTAATAGATTCTTTTAATTCTTTATCTATTTTAAAATTTAAAGTAACCGCGAATCTTATAGCTCTTAATATTCTTAAGGCATCTTCCATAAGTTTAACGTCTGGATCTCCTACCATCTTAATTAACTTATTATCTAAATCTTCTTTACCGTCTAATAAATCAATAGTATTACCTTCACTATCAATGCATAATGTATTAATAGTAAAATCTCTTCTTTTTAAATCAGCTTCTAAATCGTTGATATACTCTATTTCTAATGGTGTCCTATTGTTTTCATATTTAATATCTCGTCTAAAAGTTGTTATTTCAAATCTTATTTTATTTTTAACGACTGTTACTGAACCATAACTTTCTTTTGGTAACATTATATCTCCAAAGATCTTTCTTAAATCTTTTGGAGTAGCATTAGTACATATATCTACATCAAGGCTTTCTCTATTAAGATATAAGTCTCTAGGATATCCTCCTACTATATAAGCCTTATATCCATTACTATTTATTTGTTTTAATAATTCTAAAGCAGTTTTATACATTCGAACCTCCAAGAAAAAAGAGACCTTAGCCTCTTAGTTTAAAGCATCTTTTAATTTAGAGCCAGCTTTAATTGTAACAGCAGTTCTTGCAGGGATTTTAACAGTTTCACCAGTTCTTGGGTTTCTACCATTTTTAGCAGCTTTTTTCTTAGCTGTGAAAGTAGCAAAACCAGTGATAGTTACTTTACCTTCTTTTTTTAATCCTTTTTCAACTCCAGCGATAACAGCTTCAACAGCTCTTGAAGCATCAGCTTTAGTTAATCCTGCGTTTTCTGCAACATAAGTTACTAAATCAGTTTTTGACATATTGTTACCTCCTTGTTATGTCTTAGTAGCAAGTCATCTATCTTGCTTACAATTACATATTACCATTATTTTAAAGGCTTTGCAATAGTTTTTCTTTATTTTTCATAGGTATTATAAGAAAATATTACCTTTTTTATTTATAAAACAATATATAATAGATTAAATTTTTTTTGGTATTTTTCTACTATTTTATATAGAAAATATCAATATCTACTGTACCAGCAATTCCATCGATTTTTCCATCCTCTGTAAGTTGCCACATATCATAGTCACCTGTATATGTTACTTCTTTGTAATATTGAGCCACCCAAACAGGATAACTACTAGGAATCCACATATTAGTTAGATATGATTTACTACCATATAACATAGATTTATAACCAATATTTTTTATGCCATCCATAAATCTATAAGCTAAATTATTGAATTCATAAATACTTAATTTATATGAATTATAATTCTTAAAATCTTCCCAATCATAAGCTATAGGCATCTTTATTTCATGTTTAACATTATCTTTTATAAATTTTACTATTGCATCTATTTCATCTTTAGTTCTTGCTTCACTATAGAAATATAGTCCTATATCTAATCCAGCATTAGTAGCATCTTCAATATATTTCTCATAATTATAATCTAAACCTAATTCTTCATCAATATACCAACCTAATCTTATAATTACGAATTCAGCTCCTGCTTCTTTTATCTTAGTAAAATCAATATCTCCTTGAAATCTAGATACATCTATACCTATTTTAGTATTATCGTTTTTATAAGTTTCTAAAACATCATTAAAATATACATAATTAGGTTCTGATGGCTCAACATATGGTGTATATTTAGGCTTTTCTATGACATTTAAAGTGAAATTCTTAGTTGCACTATTACCACTTTCATCAGTAGCCTTATATGTAAGATAATACTTACCTATTTCATTAATGTCATATTCCTCTTCAACAATACATGTAACATTACCTGAAGTATAATCAGCACATATAACACCTTTTAATAGATCTATTTCTTCCCCTACATATGTAGTAACAGAGCCACTTGATAATATAAATGGCATATCTTTATCAATAACATTTATTTTAAAACTATATTCTCTTTCATTATTATATTTATCTAAATATAATAGAGTAACTTCTTTTTCACCAGCTTCATAAAAAGTGACTAATGAATCTTTAAATATACCATTTGACTCAATAATATAATTCTTTAAGTTTACTTCTTCACCTGATTTTACATATAAATCATCACTTAATGTAACTTCTAATTTAAATCTAAACTTAAAATAAAATACTACACTTACTGATATAAAAAATATACTAGTTAAAATTATTAATAACTTCTTCATATATCACCTACATAGCAAAGATATATATACCAAATCTATAGTATACATATACTAATCCAATAGCTACTAATATTTCAACTAAATATCCCAGTTTACTCATCTTAGTAAAGTTATATGTTAATCCTAGTACTATAAAAGATAGCATAAACATAACAACTTCATATATAATAGTAGGTAAAAAATTTAAAGTCCCAATATTCCCTAAATTAGTTAATGTAGCTATTACAAAAGCTCCAAATAAGCTAATTTTAATTTCTACTTTCTTTCTAGCAAACGCGATAGCAAAATACATAATCACCATATAAATATATAATTCATTTGGCATACAATCAACTCCTTAATATGTCATTTATAATATATGAAGTGGCATATATTCCAGCTATAGATGGAACATATGATATAGACCCCACCTTACCTTTTATTTTAGGTTCTTCTTCACTTGATATTACCATGATCTTATCTTTTATTCTTTCATCTTTAATCATTTTTCTTAGCTTTTTAGCTATAGGGTCATAACTAGTTTTTCTAATATCTTTAATAGATAATTTAGATGGATCTAGTTTATTACCTGTACCCATACTTGTTATTAATTTAATCTTATTTTTAACGCATATTCTAATTATTTCTTTTTTAGTTTCGATAGTATCACATGCATCTACGACATAATCTATTTTATTATTAAATATTTCACCTATATTATCTTTAGTTACAAACATATCATACTTAATTAGATTAATATCTGGATTAATATCTTTAATTCTTTTCTCCCATTCGTCTACTTTTTTATTACCAATATTTGAATGAAGAGATACTATTTGTCTATTTAAATTAGTTATATCAACAACGTCATTATCTACTATAATGATATTACCTATACCTGCTCTTACAAGTGTTTCAACTGTATATCCACCTACTCCACCTAATCCTATAACAAGTACAGTTTTAGACTTAATTAAATCTAATTTATCACCTATAAGCCAACTCTCTCTTGTAAACATCTTACCACCATATTAATTATAACAAAGATAAGCAAAAAGAAAAAGAGGTATTTATACCTCTGGTTCTATAAATCAAATACTTTCGTTATAACCTCTCTTGAATTGATTGTTATTATTATTTGGTTTTCTGTAATTTGAAAATTGCTAATGTAAGCGTAAGGATATTCTTTTTTTAATTTATCTATCGTTGTTTCAATATAAGAATTAATTTCAGCTGTTTTTTCTGAATTATTTCTAATATATATTCTTGCATTATTTCCTTGAGACCAAGAATTCGAATAAACATTAGGATTATTAAAAAATAATGTTATAGTCTCACAATTAACTCCGTCTTTTCTAAGATTATAATATCCAGTTTTGCTATTCACCACGTCTTTATTTATCATTTGATTAGCAAGATATTTTTTATACTCGTTATTATAAAATTCTTTTGTCATAGTGCATTGTGTCAAATCTATATAATCACGTTCACCCCAACCAGTTTCTATTTTATCAATATAGTAAAATTTGTTTTTATCAAGTGAATCTAGATAATTTTTAAATAATGGTGTTTCAAATACGCTTTCATCACTAGGATAAATGTTAGATTCAAAATTTAGAAGTTTATGAACCACTGCATTATCCAAAACTTGCATACTTGCAGGTAGCATACTTGAACGTCTCATATATTCAGCATACATAAGATTTTTCTTTCCAGTATAACTACCATCAAATATAGATTCCTTAGTCTTATATTTATAAAAATAATTAAATAGTCTAGGATTTTCATCTATAAAAAGCCTAATACGCGTATTAAATAAATCTTTGTAATTAGATGAAATAAAAATTCCTGCTGAAGTCATATAAAATTCTGAATTGTAATCAAAATTTCGTGCATATTCCAAGGTGTCATCCTCCAATTTGCCGATGTAATTTTTCAACTCCTGATTATCAATATCTTCTAAGAACGTATTTCTTTTATCAGATGCCACGTCATATCCATAACGAGAAGCCAAACTATCTGCAACTGCTTCATAATAATTTGATGCTAGTATATTAGTAATATTAGTTGTATTTAATATATCATTCATTTTAATTTCATCACCAGTTGTTAAATCTATATTATAATATAAAGGTTTACTTTTACTATTATAGGTTTCCACATAAAATGATAATATATTGAACGCATTAAGGCTCAAATTTGAATTGACATTACCAGATGACTCACTTAAAATTTTATTAGCCTCATCATAAAACTTTTTATTTAATTTTTCTTCTAATTCCTTATCTTTTAAACCGGAAATTTTAATGTAATTACTACTATTATTTTCACTAAATTTTATTTTTTCAACTTTTAGATCATTTTCATTATAGTAGTCTGTATAATCAATATACTGAAATTTACTTAGGTTTTCTTTTTCTTTTACAGGTGGTTTTATTATATTTTCATCAAATTTAATAGTTTTTGAATATATGAATATCCCACCTAAAGCTAATATCCATATAATTATTAAAATTATCCATTTTTTCATATTTCACCTACTTACAAGGAACATATCCAGCTTTTGTAGCTACTGCTTGTCCCCTTTTTGATAACATATCATTTTTTAATTTTAAAACATTTTCATTTGTCTCGCCTTTTCTAGTAACTATATAATAAGCTGTTAAAATTGGGTAAGTTTCATCTTTAATAGTATCGTAAGTAGATTTAATGCCATTAATACCTAAATATTTTAAATCTGCACTATAATACATTTCATTAGCGTAATAGTAATATGAATATCCTATCGCATCTAATCCATTTTTATAATCAGAGACATATTCAATGATTCCTGCCATTGATAATGTTACTTGTTCTTTAGGTGTTCTAGCTTTAACAGGTAATTCTTTCATAACTAAACTATATAACCCTGTTTGGCTCCCTGAATTTTCTGGCCTTTGATATGCAATTATTTCAGTATCATCTCCACCAACTTCTTTCCAGTTAGTTATTTCACCAGAATATATTTTTCTAATTTCTTCTAAAGTTAATGAGTCTACTTTATTATTCTTATTAACAAAGAATACAAAACCTTCATTTACTACTTTAGTTACTTCTAATTCGACATTAGCATCTTCTGCTCTTTTTAATTCATCAGCACTAGGTTCAGTTACAACAATTAAATCTGTTTCATTATTTATTAATTTTGTATATGCCGGATCAGTATTAGAATATTCTATTTCCATTTCTTTAGTTGTTTTACCAGTAAAGTCAAGTACAAATGCATCCATCAAAGGTTGAGTTGCTAATGAAGCATCTACACGTGGTAGAGTTTCCTTTGTATAAAGAAATTCATCAGTTATAGTATTATTTTTCTTTGGTAAGATTATTAAATAATAATATAAGGCTGCACAACTAAGTACCATTAACAATAAAATTATTATATATGCAAATACTCCTGATTTCTTTGGTTTTTCCCCTTTTGGTATTACTACTGGTTGTGGTTCTACATCTTGTGTTTGCTCTACTGGTTCAACTACTGGAGTCTCCACACTATTTGTTTCAGTTGCCACTTCAGTATTAACTGTATTGCTTACTTCAGTCACTGGTTCAGCAACTTTATTTTGTTCATTATTTTCCATAAATCCTCCTACTTTATTCTTATATAAATTATATCATCATTTTCTAAAAATAAAAACTACTTTTAAAGTAGTTTAATCTAATGATATTTTTTTAGCCATTTCTCTTTTTTCATCAAACAACATATTATAGAAATCAGGATATTGTTCTAATAAACCAACTATTAAGCTATTCAATGACTCTAATGCGCCATATGAAAATACTCTTTCAGTCGAACAAATATCACTTAATCTTACCCATACTAATTTACCATAATATTTTTCTAATGCTTCGTATTCTATTACACTTTTACCAATTGGTAAAAATCTTTTTCTATGATCTGATATTTCAGTATCAAAACCCAAGAAAAATGTTTCGTAAGGAGAAAAAGCAATCAATATTTTATTAGCAGGAAAAACATTATCTCCTTGATTCCAACTATATTCATTAACTGGCTTTCTAAAATCTAATACATATTTATTTTTACCATATATAATATTCTTTATATAATTAAGGCCAATTGTATACTGATAATCTTTATTATGTTCTTGATTATCTTTAATTTGTCCTTTAATACACCTTTTTATAACTGCACAATCTTTCTTTGCCATATTTAATCCTCCTATATTTATTATAACATAATATCAATAAAATTAATTTATATTTATTATTTCTAATATTTTATCTAAATAACCTATATCATCAATTTCATTTATGGCAAAGCATTTTTTGCCTATATCTTTTAAACTTGATCCACTTGTATATAAATAAGTCCTATCTATGATAATATATCTATCATGAAAGGTATCATTATATATAAATTCTACATTGTTATATTGAGATTCATATTTAATCTTTAATTTATTATCTATATTTGAAGATACTATTACTATCTTTTTTTCTATATTTCTTAACATATCTAATAGGATTTTAGATGCATAATTATCTATTATGATTATTTCTTTTTCTGCTTTATTAAATATATCCATAATTACTGAATATGCATCATAAAATTCATCTTTAAAAAATATATAGTTTTTAGTTATATCTTTAGAATTAAATTTATCAAATAATTCATCTATTCTTTTAGTATTATTATCTACCCTATCTTCTAATAGCATAAATCTATGAGGTAATATTTCTTTATTATAATTAATATAGTGTCGCATTTTAACGAATGCTTTAATTATTTTTATACTTGCTTCTATAGCAATGTCACTTCTTAATATACCTGATAACATAGCAACTCCTTGTTCTGTAAAAACATAAGGTGGAGAACTTTTAGGCCTTTTTAATGTCATCACATTTTGTGATGAGATAAAATTTCTTCTCAATTCAACATATTCATTCTCTTTCAATTGAAACATAAACTCCTCCGGAAATCTTTTTATATTTCTTTTTACAGTCTGATTAAATATTCTAGTTTCGACATGATAAAGTTTGGCTAAATCTGAATCTAACATTACTTCTACTCCTCTTACTTCATAAATCATATTTTCAATATTTACTTCTTCGATTATATCATTCATAATATTCCTCCTATAAACTTAATATGCCAAAACTTTTTAAATTCCTCTTTTTTTGTAAAAAAAAAGATAAGAGTAAATCTCTTATCCATTGATTTGTGCAGCTACTTCTGCAGCAAAATCTTCTTCTCTTTTTTCCATACCTTCGCCAACTTCGTAACGAATCATATCTTTAATAGAACCATTATTGCTTTCAACGAATTTAGCAACTGTTTCTTTATTAACAGCTTTAACAAATATTTGATTTTCTAAGCATACTTCTTCATAATATTTGTTAACTTTACCAACTAAGATATTTTCAATCTTATCAGCTGGTTTACCTTCATTTAACAATTCAGCTCTCATGATTTCTTTTTCTTTTTCTAATACATCAGCAGGTACATCAGTACTTCTAACATAAAGTGGTCTCATAGCTGCAGATTGCATTGCTACATCTTTAGCTACATCTTCATTAGCACCTTCTAATACTGTTAATACAGCAATTTTACCACCCATGTGAATATAATTACCAAATACTTCACTATCAGTCTTAGTAACTTTAGTAAATCTTCTTAATGATAATTTTTCACCGATTGTAGCTGTTTTTTCAGTAATTAAAGCTTCTAATGTTTTACCATCATTTTCCAATTTTAATGCTTCTTCAACATTCTTAGCATCACTAGCTAAAATAGTTTCACCTAAAGTGTTAACAAGTGATACAAATTCTGGGTTTTTAGCAACGAAATCAGTTTCAGAGTTAACTTCAATAATTAATGCATTATTTCCATTAATTAGAACTGCGGCTAAACCTTCAGCAGCGATTCTATCAGCTTTTTTAGCTGCTTTAGAAATACCCTTTTCTCTTAACCAATCAATAGCTGCGTCAATATTACCATTAGTTTCTTCTAGTGCTTTTTTGCAATCAAGCATACCTGCACCAGTTTTTTCTCTAAGGTCTTTAACCATACTAGCACTTATCATAATATTCTCCTTCTATAATTAAAGATGATTTATAAAATCATCTTATTATTTATTATTTTAAAGCTTCTAATAATTCAGCTTTTTTCATTGTAGAATAACCTTTGATGTCTTTTTCTTTAGCTAAATCTCTTAATTCAGCAACTGTTTTTGTAGATAAATCTACAGTGGCTTTTTTAGTTTCTTTTGCTTCCTTAACTTCTTTTTTAGCTTCTTTTTTAGTTTCTTCTTTTGCTTCTACTTTAGTTTCTTTCTTTTCTACTTTTTTATTATCTTTTACAAATGGTTTTTTCTTATCGAATTTTCTTTCTCTATTTTCGTTTGGAACACGATCTTCTTTTCTTCTTACTGATTCAACTGCTTTTTGCATGATATCAGTAGCACTTTGAGAATCAGATGATTCATAATCAACTACTTTACCACCATTAGCTTCAACGATAGCATTTGCCATAACACCTGTAATTAATTTTACAGCTCTAATAGCGTCATCGTTAGCTGGGATAACATAATCAACCATATCTGGATCACAGTTTGTATCAACGATACCAAATACTGGGATATTTAATCTTCTTGCTTCTTTAATAGCGATATCTTCTTTAGAAGGATCAACAATAAATAAAGCATCTGGTAATTTAGTCATTTCTCTAATACCACATAATAATTTATTTAATTTTTCATATTCCTTCTTAAGTAGAGCTACTTCTTTCTTAGGTAACTTATCAAAAGTACCATCTTTTTCCATGTTCTCAATTTCTTCTAATCTTTTAACTCTTCTTCTAATTGTTCTGAAGTTAGTTAAAGTTCCACCTAACCATCTTTGGTTAACATAGAAAGATCCACTTCTTAAAGCTTCTTCTTTCATAGCTTCTTCAGCTTGTTTTCTTGTTCCAACAAATAATGTTTTACCACCATTTTTACTGATTTCAGCTAATGCATGATAAGCTTCTTCTAATTTGTCAGATGTTTTTTGTAAATCGATAATATAAATATCATCTCTAGAACCATAAATGTATTCTTTCATTTTTGGGTTCCATCTTTTTGTTTGGTGACCGAAATGTACTCCAGCCTCCAATAGTAGATTCATAGATACTACTGCCATAAACATTCTCCTTTCGTTATTACTTCTGACACTTCAAAACTATACCACCCTAAGGCACTAGATATAGAAATTCATGCCATGACATTTAAAAAAGCCAATAATATTATAGCATATTTATAATATTTTACAATGATTTTTTAACTATTTTTTATAACATTATCATTCTTTTTTACTTTATCAAATTCTTTTAAACTGATATTAGGATTTGGTAGATTTTCAGGCATTACTCCGCCCATCCTTTTTATTGAATTTCTAACTTCTTTTCCTACTTTAAAATGTATATCACATGATGCTTTTTCAGTACATATTTTATCTCTTTTCAATTTATCATCCGTTTGAGTAATTCTAAATAAGTTAGCTGCAAGTTCTGTACTACCCATATTATCTAAGACATCTTCCCTATATCTTAGCTTTTTTCTTTTGAATATATCATCTGCTGTTTCACCGTTATAAAGACCTTTATATCCTGCATTATGAAATTTAGCTAAATCCTTTACTCCACTATTTATAGCAGTCCTGTTAAGGTTATAATTACCTTTTTTAGTCTTATCACGTAGTACTAACCTTTTTTCATTTTCACTTAATTCTTTACTTTCTAGTAATTCCTGTTTTCTTGTTTGAACAGCGAAATAAGTTTGCGCTAAAGCAATAACTTTCTTATTTGGGTTTCCATTCATAACAATTAAATAGCAAGCATATCTAGATAGTTTATAATCTTTTATTTTCTTTGTTGTAGCACCTGCTTCCACGATTTTGCGTTCTACCGCAAAATCGCTATCTACATTATGTTTACTTCCTTCACAAGCTATTTTAGCTCTTTCAATTAACTCATTTATACTTCTCCACTGATTATATTCTAATACTTTTTGTAACTCCCTTGCACACCAATATTCATTGCCATCTGAATCTATATGTTTTATATCTTCAAACATTTTACTACTATGTATTTCCATATATTGCATATTTTTGATATATCCTCCTATTAAAGATATATCAAATTATTTTGTCGAATTATGTCGAATATTGTCGAAATATAAATTATTTTATACTTTTTATAAACATATTTATAAGTTTTTTAGCATCCTCATCAAACATATATAAATCTTCTGGATGCCACTCTACTCCTACAAAGAATTTTTTATGATTATCTTCTACCATTTCTATTACATCAGATATACCTGTAACATATAAATCAGTTTTAACTATTCCATCATGATGTCTACTATTTACTTTTATTTTTTTATTTCCATATATTTTACTATTAGTTATATTAACATCATGTAAATATATATCATTACTATAATGATTATCTACTTTTTTAAGTTTTCCACCATATAACATACACATCTGTTGCATTCCCATACATATACCTAAACAAGGAATATTATTATCATATATATATTTAATTATTTCATAATCATATATAGATTCCTTATCTCCACCACTTAATATAATGCCATCACACATATCAATAACATCTTTAATCTTATTTATACTATTAGGTATTATTCCTATATAAGTAATATCATATTTATCCAACATATCAGTAATACTTTTATATATGATATATGCATCTTTATTAGATGGTGTTTTATCTAATCTTCCTAATATACCTATCATTTTATCACCATTTAATTATATGTATTATTATTTTATAAATATCCAAAATAATATTGGTGATATCATGATATATATAATTATCTTTATATCAAAACTTATAGAAAATGCGATTGGAACATTAAGATTAATATTAGTAGCTAATGGCAAAAAATTTATAGGAGCAATACTACTTACTATAACAACTATGCTATGGTTATATACTGCTTATATAGTAGTTACACCTATAGAAAGTAGTATATATAGAATGCTTGCTTTCTCCCTAGGAGCTGGTATAGGCTCATATATGGGTAGTGTTTTAGAAGAAAAATTAGCTATAGGTAATAATTTAATATCAATAATGACTACTAATAAGAATATATTTAATATACTTAATAATAGGAATATTCATTACAACATTGTAAATATAGATAAAGAAATAAATATAGATATTATTACACCAAGAAAAAAAAGACCTGAAATAGTCTCTTATATAAGAAAATATGATAGTAAAGCAACTATCATATTTCAAAAAGTATTAATTGATAAAACTAAAGATTATCCTTTACATAACTAATTACATCTTTAGATATATCTTCTCTAGATCTAACAGTATCATATGCACATTCAATTATTTTAAAATTATATCTAGATGCAATCTCTAAATATCCTTTTTCTGCATTTTCTAAATGTTTTGGATCTGCCTCGTGTTGATCTAGTGCTTCAGCTCTATTTTTACCTAATTCAATACTAAATTTAAGTGGCATATGCAAAAATATTTTAATATCAGCATGTGGTAATTCAAGTAATTCAAATTCTAGTTTTTCTAACCAATCATACATTTCATTTCTTTTTTTATCATCACTTATTTTTCCACCTTGATGTGCCATATTAGAATAAATATATCTATCTAATATTACATTAACACCATTATCTAAAAGTTCATTAATTTTTCCTATATTATATTTTCTATCTGCTGCATAATAAAGTGAGGCAACCTTAGGATCTACATTAGAAGCGCCTTCACTAAACCATCCTTCACAAATATAACTCTTACCTAAATATGGACCACCAACTATTTTACCAGTTGGAGTGTCATACTGTGGAAAAGAGAATTTCTCTACTTTAACATTATTACTAATTAAATATTCATATAATTTATTTGATTGTGTTTCTTTACCTGAACAGTCCGTTCCTTCAATAACTATTAATTTCCCTCTCATAAAATCACTCCACTATCTCATTGTTACTAAATTTAATATCTAAAAATTTCTTAGAAGCAAGTAAGTCACACATATGAACAAACTTCTCATATTTATTTTTAGGTAATGGCATCATAACATTACCATCAAAATCTTTATTAAATGGTCCCATATGAGTTTCTATCATACCAGTAAGTAAATTTAATTCTTCTTCTGTTAAAGTTAACTTATCTTTATTATCTCTAATTAAATTAGCTGCTAAAATAGGATGATTTACTAAAGTATATTTACCTTTTACTAAACCATATTTTAAACTATCATGCATAATTAAACCTATTATTACTAAATCTTTATCAATATCAGAATAACCTGTACATAAGCATTCATCAGAAAGTATTTCATACGCAATTCTTACAGCTGCTTTAGTATGTCTTAAAAGTCCACCATCACCTTGAGCAAATCCAGGATGATACTTTCCTGTTGATGAAGCTGGAACTATAAAGAAATAATCAGGTATCATATTAATCATTTTTTTACTATTTTCTAGTATTCTTGCATCTTTTATATAACTAAGTTCTTTAATAAAATATTTTTCTTTATCCATTATAATCAACTCCTATAAAATTAACTAATATACTATTTGATACATATATCAAATCTTCTTTTATTTTTATATATTCTCCATCATCTATAAGTTTATTTTCACTTATAAGTTTATTTACTATATCTATACTATTTATATCTATATTATATTTATTTTTAAATTCTATCTTATTTATACCTTCTAATTTTCTTAAACCTAATATAAATTCATTTTCTATTACTTCATTTATAGATAATTTATCTTCTTCTAATCTATAATTACCTTTATTATATAAAGTTATATTTCTAGTATTTAAATATCTTACTTTATCTATATATCCACCTGCGCCTAAACCAAAACCGTAGTATTCCATATTATTCCAATATACTAAGTTATGTTTAGATTTATATCCAATTTTACCAAAATTACTTACTTCATAATGATTATATTTAGATAATTTACTACATATTAAATCATACATTGATCTATCTATTTCTTCATCTATATTTTTAATACCATCATTATATATTTTAGTATGAGGCTCAATAATAAGTGAATATGTTGATATATGAGGTACATCATATTTTAAAATATTATCTATATCATTTTCTAAATCTTTTATGCTTTCTCCTGGAATAGCGTACATCAAATCTACACTTATATTATCAAAATATTTTTTAGCTAAAGATATACCTCTATCTATATCATCTTTAGTATATGGTCTATTTAAAAACTTAAGTATTTTATCATTAGTAGATTCTATACCAATACTAAGTCTATTAACCTTATTATCTTTTAAGATATTTAATAATTCATCATTAATATCTTCTATGTTACATTCAAATGTAAATTCTGGATTATTCAATTTAAATATTTTAATAATATCAAATAATTTATTTAATTCATCACATTTAAGTAAACTTGGTGTACCACCACCTATATATATAGTGTTAATTTCTTCATTTTTATAATATTTCTTTATTTCTTTTTCTAAACTATCTAAATAGTTACTTACAAATTCACTATCATAATACATTTTAGCAAAATCACAATATGAACATATATGTTTACAAAAAGGAATATGTATATATACTGAAGCCATACTACCACCAATTTAATTATACCAAAAAATAAAAAAGGCTTAAAGCCTTTTCTATCTGCTACTAATAGTTTTATTATGATTAATAGCTAATATAGTAATATCATATTTATTTTCGATATAATTAATTATACCTTTAACAAATAAGACAAATGTTACTAAGTTTATAATCGCAAATAAAGAATTATATCCAATGATAACTTCGAATAACTTAGCTATCATAGCTACCATTAAAGGTAAGACTATACGGATAATACTCATCTGCTCACTTGTTTTCATGCTATATTCCTCCCGAGCACTATCTATTATAGCATAATGAATATTTTTGTCAAATTCCAAGTAAAATTGATGCCATCTTGAAATATATAAGTAATGATGTTGCGTCTACTAATGTTGTTATAAATGGACTAGCCATAACAGCTGGATCAAAGCCTATTTTCTTAGCTAAAATAGGTAATGTTGAACCTATAAATTTAGCTACTAAAACTGTAGTTACTAATGTTATACATACTACTAACGCAATGGAAAAAGACACATGATCAATAAGCATTAGTTTAGCAAAATTAGCTATAGCTAAAGTAACTCCACAAAGTAAAGCAACTCTAATTTCTTTCCATATAACTTTAAAAGTATCCCTATACTCTATTTCATCCAAAGATAAACTTCTTATTACAGATACTGATGCTTGGCTACCTGCATTACCACCTGTATCCATAAGCATAGGTATAAAAGCTGTTAAAACTACATATGTAGCTAAAGCACTTTCAAAATGCGCGATGATACTACCTGTAAATGTTGCTGATATCATCAAGAGTAATAACCAAGGTATTCTTTTACCAAATGTTTCAAATACTCCTGTTTTCATATATGATTTATCAGTTGGAGTAATAGCTGCCATCTTTTCGATATCTTCTGTTGCTTCTTCTTCAATGATATCTACGATATCGTCGATTGTAATAATACCAACTAATCTATTTTCTGAATCAACTACTGGTAATGTAGAATAGTCATAATCTTTAAAGATATTAGCTACTTCTTCTTGATCCATTAAAGTAGTTAGTCTATGTTCACACTCTAACATAATATCATCTATTAAAGTATCCATAGGATTAATAAGTAAATCTTTTACATTAACATAACCTAATAATTTTCTAGAATTATCAGTAACAAAGCATGAATCATATGAAACAAAATCTTCTTTTTGTTTTCTTATTCTATCTATAGATTCTTTAATAGTTAATCCTTTTTTTAAATGGATATATTCCATAGCCATTAAAGAACCTGCTGAATTATCAGGATATTTTAATAATTTATTGATAGATGTTCTTGTTTCTTTTGATACTCCGGATAATAATTTACTAACCATTGAAGCTGGCATTTCATCAAATAAGTCAGCTGCATCATCGGTATACATATCTTCAATGATGTCAATAGCTTCATTTTTAGTTAATGATGAAATTAGATCAATTTGAATATCTTCTTCCATATTAGCAAAAACATCTGATGCTATATCTTTAGGAAGTAATCTAAATGTCTTAGTTAACATATCACCTTTTAATTCACTTAAAAGATCTGCTATATCAAATTCATTCATATCACTAAGGATTTTTTTAACTTCAGAAAATTTTCTCTTTTCTAATAATTCTTTAATGTTATTTATATCCATAATATCACCCTTTTCTACCTTTATTTTATCATATAAAATATCCTAAATATATATAAATGTCGAAATATGTCGAATTTTGTCGACCGATTTTTGTAGGATTATGACAGTATTCATTATATAATTAGCATAGGAGTGAAAGACTGTTAGGTAACTGCCAACTTTTCATACTATCACTATAGTTATGGAAAGGAGGCTTGATACTATGAAGAAAGATAATCGCTTTCTAAAACTAGTTATCATATTATTATTAGTAATGTATTTACTTTCAATAATAAAAAGTGCCTAATCATTTACATAAACGATTAGGCTTTAAGCTTAATTAAGGCAGTTACCTAACATAGCAAAGTCAAGTAGCTCCTACTTTTATTTTATGCAATTACTTGCATCTATATACATTATATAATAATTTATTCTATATTACAATGGCAAATAAATTACCATTACCTTTATTAACTAATTTAGATAATGTTGTTTGTAATTTGAATCTTACATTTTCTGGCATCATAGAAAGTTTAGCTTGAATACCTTCTTTCACTATAACATCTAAGCTTCTTCCAAATATTTCACTTTTCCATATACTATCTGGATCTGTTGAACTATCTTTTTGAATATAGTCAATTAATTCTTTACTTTGAATTTCAGAACCTATAATTGGTTCAAATGTAGATTCTACATCTACTCTAATCATATGAATAGATGGTGCCACTGCTTTTAATCTAATACCATATCTACTACCTTGCTTAATTACCTCAGGTGTATCTAATTTCATATCAGATAGTGTTGGAGAAGCTACACCATACCCGGTTGTTTTAACCATTTGTAAGGCATTTTTTATTTGGTCATATTCAGTCTTAGATTCATTATAATCTTGGAATAAACTAAGTAGATCTGCTCTTGTTGATACATTAGTACCTATTACTTCACTTAATATTTGATCATATAATTCAGATGGTGCTTCTAAAGTAATTGTAACTTCACCAGTTGATGTATCTACATTAGATAAATATGCTCTTTCAATATATTCTGATGTATCTAAACGGTTAGTAATTAAATCTACATCTCTTAGTTTATCTACTTCTACTAATGTATCTTTAATTTTATCTATATATATTTTCTTTAGCCAATTATCTTTAGATAGACAAGCTATCCAATCTGGTATTGATGCATTTACTTCTATTACCGGGAATTCATATAATGCTTCTTTTAAAATACTATACATATCTCTTTCGGACATATCTAATACACTAATAGGTATTACTGGTACATTATATTCATTATTTAATTTTATAGTTAATTCTTCTGTTGCTTTTGAAGTTGGGTATTTAGTATTTAAAATAACAATAAATGGTTTACCCATACTCTTAAGTTCATCTACAATACGTTTTTCTGCTTTTTCATAACTTGATCTTTCTATCTCACCAATAGAACCATCAGTAGTAACTAATATACCTATAGTTGAATGATCTTTAATTACTTTTTCTGTACCTATTTCAGCTGCTTCTATGAAAGGTATACCTTCATCATACCAAGGTGTCTTAACTATTCTAGGTCCATTCTCATCTTCATAGCCTAAAGAACCATCTATAACATATCCTACACAATCTACTAATCTAATTTTAGATTCAAAATCATCTATTTTAATAGTAGCTCCATTAGATGGAACAAACTTAGGTTCAGTTGTCATTATCATTTTACCGGCTGCTGATTGAGGTAATTCATCTAAGCATCTTTTCTTTTCATATTCATCAGATATATTAGGAACTATTAATGTTTCAACTACTTTTTTAATAAATGTTGATTTACCAGTCCTAACAGCTCCTACAACGCCTAAATATACTTCTCCACCAGTTCTAGCCGATATATTTTTTATTATTTCTAATTTATCCATTTAATCCCTGCTTTCATTAAAATATATGAATTATTATTTCTTATATTACAAAAAAAGATGACTATATCATCTTATCTATATCTTTAGGTACTTTATCATTTTGAATAGCTTCAATAATTTTATCTTCTTTTTCTTTTGATACATCTTTTCCTGTCATTTTAGAAAGACTTTGAATAACTTCCCTTAAAGTACCTTCATTTTTCATATCATTTTCTCTTAATTTAGCAGCTAAAGAAAGAATTGTATCTTTGTCTACCTTAGTTTTTTCCTCTACTCTTTTAAAAAAAGAATCTCCAAATGCCATAAAAAAATCACTCCTAATTTAGTATATTTAAGGAGCGATTAATTGTTACATCTTTTCTTCACCTTTATTTTTAAAATTAATAACTATAGGTGTACCTTCTAAATCAAATGATTCTCTTAATTTGTTTTCTAAATATCTTTGATATGAGAAATGTACTAATCCTTTAGAATTAACCTTAAATTCAAATGTTGGTGGAGCTACACTAACTTGTGATACAAAATATATTTTAAGTCTCTTACCTTTATATGAAGGTGGCATTTCAAGTCTTACTGCTTCTTCTATAACGTCATTTAAAAGACTTGTCTTAATTTCTTTTCTACTATTTTCATAACATTTTAAAATAGTAGGCATTAATGTATGAATTCTTTTTTTAGTTAAAGCGGATAAAAATACTATAGGAGCATATGTCATAAATTGGAATTCATTTCTTATTAAAGTAGTCCAATGTTTTAACTCTTCTTCTTTGTTTTCTATAGTATCCCACTTATTAACTACTATAATAACTGGTTTACCTGCTTCAATAGCGTATCCTGCTATATGTTTATCATGTTCAATGATACCTGTAGTAGCGTCTATAACAAGTAGACATACATCAGATCTATCAATAGCTCTCATAGTTCTAAGTAAACTATATTTTTCTACTGATTCATATATTTTACCTTGTTTTCTTAAACCCGCTGTATCAATTACTACATATTCTTCACCGTGATACTTAAATGGTGTATCCACTGCGTCTCTAGTAGTACCTGCTATATTAGAGACTATTACTCTTTCACTATCTACGATGGCGTTTACTAAACTTGATTTACCTACATTAGGTCTACCTATAACACTAAACTTAATAGTATCTTTATACTCTTCTTCTGATTCAGTGTAATCTTTAGTGATTTCTTCTTGTAAGTCATATATACCCATATTTTGTTCACCACTAACAGGAATATAAGTATCAAAACCTAATTCATAGAAATCATATAGATTATCTTTTGTTAATTTACTATCATACTTATTTATTACTACGATAACTTTCTTATTACTTTTCATAAGCATATCTCTTACTACTAAGTCATTAGATGTTAATCCTTCCATACCATCTACAACAAATAAAATAGTATCCGCTTCATCTATAGCTAATTCTGCTTGAACTTTTATTTCTTTGTTGAAATTATCAGTACCTAAATCAATACCACCTGTATCAATTAAATTATATGTATATTTTCCAAAATTAACTTTACCATATATTCTATCTCTTGTAACACCAGGTGTATCTTCAATAATAGATATTTTCTTACCTACTAATCTATTAAATATTGTTGATTTACCTACATTTGGTCTACCTAGTAATGCAACTGTATACATAGTATCACCTCCAAAACCTAAAGTATTATAACATACTTTTTATATTTTTAAAATACGCCCATATTTTCTTATATCATCTATATTTTTATATACAATTTCACTATTCTCAAATAAATATATATCGTATATATTTGGTTCTAAATATAAGTTATTTTTATATAGATATATACTACCTAATTTATTAAACATAAAAATATCTTCTATTTTATATAATAACTTAACATTATTAATTGATATTTTCATATCTATAATATCATCATAATCTATATAGTCTATATCATCTTTAATTAATTCTATTATAATTCCAAAATTATCATCTATATAAATATGAACATCATAATATCCTTTTATTTTGATACCATGATATAAATTTAATTTATCAAAGATATTTTTAAGTTCTACTTCTAATACTTTTGAATCATTATAATCTAAATCTTTAGTTATATATTTATTTAAAAAAACGATGATATTATCGTCTACTATATCAACTTTCATACGTATCACCATTATATTGTATGAAAGATTAGTAAATTGGTAATTACATCGTTCTTTCTATTTTATGTATAACATCATCTTTACCATCTTTAGATACATTAGAAAACATTACGAAATCGTCTCCTACAACTAAATCTAAAGCATCCAAAATCATTGTTCTTTGTTTTTGATGTAGTGTAATTCCTACTTTATCAATTTTAGTAGCTACAATAGTAACTGGGATTTTATAATATTTTAAGTAGTTATACATAGCTATATCATCAGATGTTGGTTTATGTCTAAAATCTATTAACATAAATACTTGTTTAAGATTTTTTCTATTTTCTAAGTAATCTTCCATCATAAGACCAAATTTCTTTTGTCTTTCTTTACTTAGTGTTGCATAACCATAACCAGGTGCATCTACTAAGTAAAAAGCCTCATTAACTAAATAGAAATTAATTGTTTGAGTCTTACCCGGAGTAGCACTAGTTCTAGCATAATTTTTTCTATTTATAATCGTATTTATAAAACTTGATTTACCTACATTTGATCTACCTACTAATAGATATTCAGGTTTATTATCAGTTGGATATTGACTACGTCTAACCGCACTGATTTTTAAATCTATAGAATTGATTTTCATCTAATCACTCCTTAAAAACGACTAAATTATAGCATACTTATTATACTATGTCAAAGATAGTAACAGTCTTATGACCATATCTTTTAGTCTTATATATTCTAAATTTATCTGATTTTACTTTCTCAGTCTCATACTCAGTGACAACTATACCACCTTCATTTAACAGATTGTTGTCATATATAAAGTCTAGTATCTTGTTAACAAAATGTCTATCATATGGTGGATCTAATAAAATAATATCAAACTTAATAGAGTTATCCCTAAAACTTTTTAAAGCTTTATTATAATCTGTAATTATTATTTTATAACTTTCTATACCTTTTAAGTTATCTTTTAATATCTTTTCTATTTCAGTATTGTTGTCTATAAAATATACTTCCTTAGCTCCATTACTTAAAGCTTCAATTCCTAAAGCTCCAGAACCAGCAAATAAATCTAAGACAACACTATCTTTTATCTTGTTTTGAATAGAAGCAAACATAGACTCTTTTACTCTATCCATCGTAGGTCTAGTACCATCAATATCAAAACCCTTTAGATTTCTACCTTTATATTTTCCACTGATAACCCTCATCAAAACCACCTATCTTAATTATACTATAAAAAGAAAAATAGTGGAACACACTATTTCATTGTAGACATTATACTTTGTAGCATTTCTATAGTAGATAATGCATCATTAATTTTATCAATTGGTCTTAATTTATAATTTACTTTTACTTCATTTACAAATTCTTTATACATAGATGGATCTCTAGTAAGTATTTTATACCAATATGAATTTTCTCTTAGATACTTAATATAATTAGGATTACTTTTTAATTTAAACTGTATATCTAAGGTCATTAATCCTCAAAATGTTTATATATGGGTCTAGGTTTATATACTTCTTTAGTATCTTTATTTGTTAAATCTCCTAACATACCAAGTACCTTTTGAACATTATTAATGCCATTTTGAAATTCATCTAAATTAATATTTTTTATAACATTAAATATATCAGATACACCTACAGTTGAACCCGTTATAATAGCTGGTTCTAAATATTCTTTCCATATATCAGGAGTATCGCCATATAAATCATACAATTCATAAAATTTTTGCCATGTTGTTTTACCATCTTTTACATAAGTAATTAATTTAGGATGTTTCTTTACAAAAGATTTAAATTCATCTATCTTACTCATAAAATCACCTATATAATTATATGTATAAAAAAGAAATGAATTAATCATTTCTTCTTACTTTCTTCTAATTCTTTATATTCATCATCATATGTTTCTATCTCATCTTTTGACGACTTAGCTATATTTTTTGTTAAAGCGCCTCCAATACTGCAAGCACAACTTACTGATAAAGTTTCTTTTAAATATTGTCCTAAATCAATATTTTGTTCTAAACAGTATTTTCTAGATAATACTACTACAGCTGCTAAACCTAATGTGTAAAATCCTATACTAACCGTATTAGCTACTTTTAATTTAATAAGTGCATATTTGCGTTTAGATTTAAGTTTATCAATTTGAATATCATACACATCTAAATTACTCATAGCTATCACCTTACACGTCTTTTATTATAGCAAATATAGAGCTTTTGTCAAACAACAAAAAGAAATGATTAATCATTTCTTTTTGTTATACCAAGTCCATCACCAATATCTAAAAATGTAGTTTTAAATGATTGATTATTTTTTAAATATTCAATATAATCATTTAATTTCTTCATCATACTTCTTAAATTCTTACTTTCAATATTATCTATATTTTCTCTTAGTCCATGAAAATTTAAATTATCTGTAATGACTACTCCATCTTTATTTAATAAAGGCGTATATTTTTCAAAAAATTTAATATATTGACTTTTAGCTGCATCGATAAAAATCATATCATAGTTACCAGTAACTTCTACTTCTAAAGCATCACCTTCTATAATAGTTATTCTATCTTCCATATTAAATTTATGGATATTTTCTTTAGCTTTAGAAATCATTTCTGGATTTCTTTCAATAGTAGTTACTTTAACATCATCAGATACACTACACATTCTTATAGCCGAATAAGCTATAGCAGTACCTATTTCTAATATATTTTTTACATTATTTTCTTTGATGTAATTTTCAATATATTCTATACCATCAGGTAATATTATAGGTACTTTATTTTCTTTCGCGTATTTTTCTAATTCACTAAACATTATTGACACCAATTATCCTCACTTTTTAGTTTAGATATAATTTTATCATGTTCATTCAATGTCTTAGTTAAATATGTTTTACCATCACAATCCGCGACAAAGTAATATGCTGTTGTATCTGTTGGATTTATAGTAGCTTTGATTGATTCCAATCCCGGATTTGATATAGGTCCTATAGGTAGGCCATTAAAACATGTACTTCTAGTATTATATTTATTGCATGTATTTAACTCTTTAGTTGATAATGAATAACTAAAATCATCTATTTTTAATGCATAATATGTAGTTACATCACTACCTAAAGTCCAATAGTTTTTAACTCTATTATAAAATACTCCTGCTACATCAGATCTATCAGATGCATTACCAGCTTCAAGTTCAACTATAGACGCTAAAGTGATTAATTCATGAATGCTTAAATCACTATTATTTATTTTTTCTTTATATTCACTTAATACTTTATCAGTTTCATTAAGCATTACTTCAAATATAGTTTTAACATCCTTAGTTTTATCTACTTGATATGTACTAGGGAATAAATAACCTTCTAAAGGATAATATATATTTTCATCTTTAATATCATCTGTTAAAAACCAATATTTATTAATTAGACTATCTATATATTCCTCATCATTAAGTAAGTTAAATACATCTTCTTCAGTATTATTTGTATTTTCTGCTATTATAGAAGCAACACGTCTCATATTAATACCTTCTCTAAAAGTTACATTAACTAGATTAGGATTAATAGATTCACCATTTTCTAATGCATCAATAATTTTAGGTAGACTCATATTAGTAGATAACATATAATTAGCTGCTTCTACATTATCTGGTCTAAATAATTTGATATATATTTTATAAAATTTATAAGAACGAATTAAACCTTTTTCATATAAGCTTTCACCTATACTATACCAAGTTTCACCATCTTCAACGACGAATTCAATATCTTGGCCTGTCTTATCCATAGGTCTTATTTCTAATCTATAAAATACACATAAAGTTATAATGATAATAGCAATAAAAACTATCATCATTTTAGCTATTACAACAAATTTCTTCATACTACAAAAACAAGCTTATAATTAAGCTTGTCCTCCATTTTCTGTACCTTCCATTGATTCTCTAACTTGTTCTTGAATAACATCAAGGATTTGTTGAATTTTATTCCATTCAGCGTCAGTTTCAATTGGTTCTAATTTAGTTTTTTCTTGTCCTGGTGTATAGATTGAAGCATATACTCTAGTATTACCTTCTTCATCTTGTGAATTATCAGTATATACTATGTAGTTTTTATGAGTTTCATCAGATTCAAATCTAAATAAAGCTTCACATTCTACTTCTTCACCTTCATTATTAATTACTGTAAATTTTTGTTCTTCTAAATTATTCATTATTTTTCCCTCTTTCTATATCTAAATATGTCTGCAATATAATACTTGCAGCTAAGCCATCTACTTTGGCTTTTCTTTTTTTTCTAGATAAATCTGCTTCTAACATATAGTTATGAGCAGCTACCGTAGATAGTCTTTCATCTTGCATTATCACTGGAAGATTAAAAATACTTTCCAACATCTTCTTATACTCTAAAGTAGTATTAGCTCTATCACCAATAGTATTATTCATATTCTTAGGTAATCCTAAAATTATCTTAGATATTTTTTCACTATCAATGATTTCTTTAAGCGGAGCTATAGTATCCTCATACATACTATCTTCAAATCTCAAAACTTTAACTGGTGTAGCAACTAAATGTGTAGCATCAGATATAGCTATACCTAATGTTCTAGTTCCTAAATCTAATCCTAAGTATTTCATTTAAGCATTTCTCTTACTAATACTTCAATTACTTTAGTACGATCTAGTTTTGATATTTTAGTACGTGCTTCTTTGTAACTAGAAATATAACCCGGATCACCACTTATTAAATATCCTACTATTTGATTGATAGGATCATATCCTCTTTCTTCTAGAATTTCAGATACATCTTTAAGTGTGTCCTTAACTAGTTCATCTTGGAAATCTGACAAAGTATATACTTTCGTTTTATCCACTATATCACCTACTTTTAGATACACCTTAATTGTATCAAAGATTTAATAAATTATCAACTAAATATTAAAAAAAAGACTATTAGTCTTTTGGTTTAAAAATTAATGATAAATAAAAAGATATTATTATAGCTGAAGTAATACCTGCAGCTGTTAAATTAAGCATTCCAGTAAGTAATCCCATAAAATTAGAATTAGTAGCCATATCCATAGCCCCATGAATTAATAAATGTCCAAATGAAGTAATTGGTACTAATGCACCTCCACCTGCCCATACTATTAATTTATCATATATATCAAAGACATCTAAAAATGATCCTACTATAACAAATAAAGTTGTCATATGACCTGGTGTTAATTTAGTTTTAGATAAAATTAATTCTGCTAAAGCTGATACTAATCCACAAAATATAAATGATTTTAAATATATCATATAACCTCCAAACTAATAGCATGCGCGATACTTGGTATTGAGTTTTTTTCGTTGCACATAGTTACACTATGTAATGCTCCAGTAGCTATTAATAATACTTTTTTATATTCTTTATTTTTTAGTTTATTAAAAACATATCCATATGATATCAAAGGCAGACATGCAGGGCCTGATCCACCAGCATACATCTTTTTATTATTACCATATAAAATAGAACCTGCATCTTCATAATTATTTAATTCAATATTATATTTTTCTTTCAAGTAGTCTTTAAATATTCCTCTACCATATATACCTAAATCTCCAGTTAAAATTAAATCATAATAATTAGGTTTCCTTTTATGGTATTTTAAATGTTCATATAAAGTTTCTGCAGCTGCTGGTGCCATAACTGCTCCCATATGATATACATCTTTAATATTCATATCAACTACTCTACCTATAGTTCCAGATTCAATCTTTATTCCACTTTTACTATTTGATATTAATGCTGCACATCCACCAGTAGATGTTGATGTTGTAGTCTTTCTTTTAGGTCCACCATATTCCACAGGATATCTAAATTGTTTTTCAGCAGAAGCATTATGACTACTAACCGTGCATATGGCTTTTTTAATTTGCTTACTATTAATCATATTTGAAGCAAGTATAATACCTAATGTAGATGACGCACAGGCTGCATATAAACCTATAAATGGTATATTAATATCTTTAGCTGCATAATTACTAGCTACTAATTGATTTAATAAATCTGATGATATATGTATATCAATATCATCTTTATTTAATTTAGCTTTATTAAGTAATATAGATACACTTTCAGTTATTAATTTTGATTCTGCCATTTCCCATGAATTAGTACCAAAGTAAAAATCATTATATGTTTTATCATAGTATTTACCAAATGGTCCTTTTGCTTCATAAGGTCCGGCTACTAAAGCAGTTTCATTTAAATAAACATTTTTATATTTAAAATTCATTTTAACACCCCTAATATAATTAATCTTATAACCCCAAATGTATAAGCACTTATAATTCCGTATGCAATTACTGATCCTGCTAATTTAAACATGCATGTACCTATGCCTGTAATTAATCCCTCACGCCTATACTCTAATGTAGCTGACTGCATAGCGTGGGCAAATCCTGTAATAGGAATAATTAATCCACATCTAAAAAAATTAACTAATCTATCAAACCATCCTAAGCATGTGAATAAGCATCCTAAAAATATTAAAGTAACAATCATATATATTCCTGCTTCCTTAGTAGAAACATTAAACAAAAATGAATATATATCTATAAGTCCTTGTCCAAGTAATCCCATAATCCCACCACCTATAAAAGCTTTAAACACATTTTTTGATACATCTTCTTTAGGTGTATGTTTTTTTACTAATATACTATACTTATTTTCATCCATAAAAAAGCCTCCTAACTTTATTATGTTAGAAAGCTTTTTATTTATACTCTAAATTTGATCTTAACTTAGTTAATACCTTATTACTACGTCTAGATATAGCTACTTGATTCATATTCATTTTCTCAGCTATTTCCATTTGTGTTAAATCATATAAATATCTTGATATTATTATTTCTTTATCAATAGGATCTAATTTATCTAATTCATTTTTTAAAGTTACTATTGTTTCAATATCCATATTATCTTTAATAACATCATATAAAGACATATCCATATATTCATAATCAAGACTTTGTATAGGATTCATACTATTGACTGCTTCACTATATTTATATGGATCAACATCTAAATAGTTAGCTACTTCTTCATCAGTTGGTATTCTACCTAACTCTTGTGATAACATAGCTTTTACTTTTTCTATCTTACCATTTAATGAATATATATCTTTTGATATTTTAATATCTTTATCGCATCTTACATATTCACTTATTCTACCCAATATATATGGATATGCGAATGTACTAAATTTGGTATTTTTATTGTAATCATAATTATTATATGCCTCTATTAAGCCTATACAACCAACTTGAAATAAATCTTCTATATTCGCGTATCCTCTATAATAATTAGCTATACTATATATCAAATTTTTATTATCATTTATAAATTTTATATCCATAATATCACCTATATTTCTACCATATTGATGGCTTTTTCTTCGTCTTTTATTTGAAATATAAAAGATAAGTTATGATTAATAATATTTTTAATACTTTTATTTACACCACATAATAGACTTATACCATTATTATCTTTGCATAAATTATAATTATATAATATAGCATGTACACCTTCTATATCGATAGATGTTAATTCTTCTACATTGAATAATACATTCTGAAATTGCATATCAGCTACTACTTTAGTAACTTCTTTATTTAAATAAGAAACTGTATCTTTATTTAAAACTCCTTTAAGCCTTACAAATAAAATTCCTTTGCGAAACTCCTTTGTTATTTCAAGCAAATTATCACCTTCCTCTCCACTTTATCATGTTTCTAATCTAAGTTAAATAGATTCGACAAAACTAGTTTTTCTTTTTCTTTCTAAGTATAAATAATAATGATAGTATTAATATTAAAAATATAATTGGTAATATATAAATATAGTTATCACCTATCTTTAATAAAGGTACACTTCTTACTTCCCTAGTTTCTTCCTCCATTTTTAGATTTAATAATTCATTTTCAAATTCTTTAGTTATTTTATTTTTTTCTAATTCTTTATTTTCTAATAATAATTTATTATTTTCTAATGATATATTTAATTCATTTATTTTTAAATTTTTATCATTTAAATCACTAATATAGTTATTATAATCATCTATATATTTTCTATTTTCTAATCTAAGTAATTCAATATCTTTATTTAAATTAGTAATAACTAATTTATTAGATTTATAGTCATTTAATAATTCATCATATAAAACTTTTTCTCTAGTCCTATATCTATAATAAGTAATATATTCTTCAGTTTGATTTGGATAATACTTAGTAGGTTTTTCTAGATAATCACTATAGGTTATATCTTTTTTATAATAGTAATAAAGTAAATCTCTATATCTATATGAATAATTAGAAATAACTCTTGTATACTTATCTATCGTTTTACTAGTAGTTTTATTCCATTTATTAGTAACAATCATATTAGAAGAATTTAATGTATATTTTTTTATATCTTGCACATCATCTAAATTAAAATATTCTCTAAAATTACTAAATAAAATAATATCTTCATCTTTAGATAGAAAAGCTATATCAAACGCTTTTAGATTAGCTAAAGTATCATATAGATATATATCAACATTAATATCATCGTAATATAATTCTTTTCTTAAAGTTATCATAATATTAGAATCAATATTAGAATAATTATAATCATATATAGAATTATTATTTAAACTGTCTGAAAAAAATCTACTACAGTTAGTACAGTTTATATCGAAATTTATATCATTGCCATTACTATCTTTAATATCTATTTCTGATATATCTAATGCACTATTAAAGTTATATATAAAAATTGATGATATAGGTACCATCCTTTGATATTCTAATACTTCCTTACTTTCTATAATACGTCCATTTATAACTTGAGGAACTTCATTAGTATATGAACTATATTTACTATATTTAAATTTAGACTTATCTAAAGTATAACCATCTGGAGCTTCTCCTTCTAAATAATAATCACCTATTATATCTTCATGATAATATTTATATAACCTCTTTTCTTCTACATCTGTTAATTCATCTTTTTCTACATAATTAGTATCCCATTTACTAAAACTACCATATTCTGAATAATATTCTTTAGCATCTACTCCTATAAAACAAAACATACAAATAATCAAAAATAACTTCTTAATAATATCACTCCTTTCTCGCCTCCTATAAACTTAATATGACAAAACTTTTTAATATCCTCTTTTTTTCTAAAATATTTTTTTATTTTTTACATATTTTTTATTAGAGGTGTATTATGTTTAAAAGAATATTGAAATTTCTATTTAAAGATTTTTATATATTTACAGCTGCATATTCTAATAATATATTTCCTGATCCCCTACCTAAGGATGAGGAAGAAGAATGTGTGAGAAAAGCTAAGTTAGGTGATCCTATAGCTAGAGATAAATTAATTGAACATAACCTTAGATTAGTAGCTCATATAGTTAAGAAATATGATCATCAAAAAGAAGATATGGACGACTTACTTAGTATAGGTACAATTGGTCTTATAAAAGGAGTTGATTCATATTCTCCTAAAGCAGGTACTAGAATAACTACATATGCTGCTAAATGTATCGAAAATGCAATATACACCTGTTGGAAAAATTGTTGAATAAGACACTTCCTTCTATTAAAACTGAAGTTAAAATAAAAGTACCACCTATATGGAATGTAGAACCTTTAAAGAAGAATGCTAGTATTGGTGAGCAAATAAAATATTATCGTAGATTAGCTAATGTTAAACAAGAAGATCTAAGTCTTAAACTTGGATATTCTAGAGATGCACTATTCCATATTGAAAACAGAGAAATGAAATTAGTAGATATTAAATTAATTAAAGGTATAATCGAGGAACTAGATATTAAAGATAAATTAATAGTTAATGATGAATATATTGCTTTTCTTTTAGATGATCCTTGTGAAAAAATACGACAAATCAGAAAACAAAAAAATCTTAGTATGCAAAAGTTTGGCGATTTAATAGGAGTTTGTGACACATCCGTTAGAAGATGGGAATTAGGATGCAGCCATATATCTAGAGAAAAATTTAAAAAACTTAAAAAGTGTATGAAATAAATCATACACTTTTATCTTTTGAAAATAGCTAACCATTAGTCTTACTACTAGACTTTAACTTTTCAAGTAGCAATTTGAGTACCTTTTCTTTATCTTCATCACCAATTTTAAGTTGCTTAATTGACTCTATAACTAGTGTTGAATGAAACTCAGCAGTTCTATTTTCAAGTTCACTTATTGCTTCATTTTCTATAGGGAAGTTAACAATGACTTTCATCTATAACCTCCTTATTAATCTTATGAAACTTGATGTATTTAATTACTACAAATTCGATTAATAAATCGTTACTACGAAATATACAACAGATTCACATCTATTGACTTGTTTCTTCCCTAAAAAATGCATATTCCGGAATAAATGTTAACGGAATAGTTTTCTGCGCTAAACCAAATCTCGATTTAACGATATTGAGATTAACAACCTTTTGTTCAGGACCTCCAAATACAGTAGGAGCATCATCATTCGAAGTTAAACGAATAAGTACATCAGCTATGTACTCAATGTTACCACTTTCTTTACTAAATCCAATATCATAATCACTATTATCATAACCATTTGATTTAGTATAGGATGAACGATTAGTAGATGTTATAACAATTATTGGTAACTTATAAACAGAAGATAATTTCTTAAGTTGCTCAATAACCTTATCCATTTCTAATCTTCTATCATACGATTTTACGGTTATTTCACCATCATACTCATCTCTATAAGAAGACGTAGGCTGGTTTTGAAGCAGTTGCAAAAAATCGATAACAACTACTGGAGTTTGTTTTAAATACTGCCTAAAATTCTTAATTGCTTTTTCTACCGATTCTACATAAGTGACACTATTATCAACTTTACCCAAAACATCTTCGTGTATAGATAATACATTGATATACCCATTAACTTCATGAAATTTCTTGTAAATTCTTTCTACATTATCATTTAGTTTATCACCACTATATATTTTCCTTGGATTAGATAAATCATTAATTGACATATTGTCTAAATCTTCAAATCTATAAGATGTATTAGATAACAATCTTATAGTAGATTGAATATCGGACATATCTAAACTAAAAAATAATGTATGTCTCTTCTTTAAAGCTAAATTAATTGCAATGTGCAACATTAAACTTGTTTTACCCATACCAGGATTAGCTCCGATAACAAACAAACCATTTTTAAGGCCGCCACCAAGTACTTCATCTAAAGAATTGATTCCTGTTGGTATTACTTCTTCATCAATATCTTCAATAACAATTCTTTTAGCCTTAGTGAAATAACTTTCCAAAATTGGTCTCTTAAAAGTTTTGATAGACTTATTCATGTACTTAGTTGCTGTTATATTGAAACCATCTTCATAGATTTCATTAACAACTACAGAAGTACCATTTGAATCTGGTATCCTAAACATAGAAGTCTTCCTCCTTTCTATTAAAATTGTTTGCGGTAATTACATTACCAAAGTTCTGTCTTTTAATCATAATTTCCTTCCTTTCTTTTTTAATGATTAAAATTACGGCGACAGCTAAATAATACATATAATTTAAAAAGGAGCTGTATTTGCCATATTGCAGAACAACCGCGGAACAATTTCTTCGAAAGAAGTAGATATTAATCCCTCAACTTCTGGTATACTATTCTACTGAATAGTTACCATTAAGTCAAGAAACCCCTTAAGGGTTTGTTGAGGGCTTAATATCTAAAGATATAAGAAAAAAAGTCATCGAGAAAACTCGACAACTTTTGCATTTAAAAAATTAAATAATCTACTTTTAAAACATAATAGTCTAAAAGTCGAAATTAATAGTACACTAGAAATCTAATATTAAAGATATATGTCCATTTCTGATCAACTTCATTACCTCAGCCTGATTGAAGTGTGTGTTACTTACTTTAACAATTTCTTCATATAATTCATCTATTACATTGAATACTTCATTCGAGTTTGAAGCATCTTTTAAGTCACTGATGTATCTAGTTAAATCTATTTTCTTCTTTTGAACTATTAATGATGGTGTAAACTCTATATTATTGGATAAATTACATAGTGAAGTAATAATTGCTTCAAATATTTTACAAATATTGGCTTTTGAATTAACTTCGTTCATTATTTGATATAAGTAAGTATCTGACTGCACTTTATTATTCTTATATAAATATATACTATCTAATAAATTTCTTAAATTCACGCTGTAGTTAGCATCCTTCTTTTGCTCCTTAGTTCCTTGCTTAATCATATTTAAATGATAATCTATTTTCTCGGAAACTATAAATGAAAGATAATTTGCTTTCAAAGCATTAATTGGGAAACGATTAGATATTTGTTTAAGACCACGTCGTCTTAATTTCATAAACTTTGTAATTCTGCAAATAACACCTTTAATCTCAGTAGCCTCACCATTAACACCATTCTTATTCTTTTTAGGTAGATATAAAATATTAATATCTACAATCTTCTCTTTAATACCAGTACATAAATTATCTTTTGAAAGTTTCTTTACATATCCAGTCTTACTCAAATCCCAATAAATAGTCTTACTACTTAATTGATTACATGTATCAATTATCTTCTCTTTCAACTTTATATTGTTGACTTTTGGGAAAATAAGTCTTAATGATTCTATAGGAATGAAGAAGTAACTATCATTGAAGCTCTCCTTATTACTTAGAGAAATGTAATAATGATTAATTAACTTTAATAATTTTCTTTCTTCTAAAGTGAAAGTAGAATTAAACATTTCTATACCCAAAGACCCTTCTTTATGAGACTTATCAAATTTCACATTTTTCTGATACACAGCATTAAGATGTTCTTTACAAGTATAAGTCATATCAAACATCTCATCTGAAAATTTGTCTTCAAATCCGCTTAACGTTCTAGCTAAATCTACATTATGCTTATAGGATAATTCGCTAGATAAATGTTTTAAATATTTTTGGATAGAGTCATATACCTTATTAATATCTGCAGAACTACTAAATCTGCTGATAGCGATATCCAAATCATTGTTAGGTAATAACTTAAAAATACCTTGCTTTTGCATTTCTTTTAGGACTTCTAGCATAATTATTCCTCCTCAACTAATTATTTTATCATAAAAAAAGAAGAAAGAATATAACCTTACTAAAAATTATAGCTTCCTTACTTTGAATTTTCGACTATACCCAAATATTTATAAATAGTAGGATAGGATAATTGAGTAACCCTAGCAAATGCCATCTTATTTAAGCTACCATTTTTATATTTTGGATAATACTGCATAAATATTTTAGGTATATCATTATAAGAAGTTGTAGGACGTCCTAATTTTTTACCTTTGCTTACCGCACTAGCTAATCCTAATTTTATTTGAAATCTTTTATTTTTAGCTTCCAATTCGCCAAAAACCCCATTAACCTTCAACATTGCTTCGATCATAGGATCTAAACTTCCATTCCTACAATCAATATCAATGCTACCAACAATAAGCCTAAATTTCTTTGCAATAATTAAATCGATTATTTCGCACAGAACCTTCGTATTCCTACATAAACGAGTAATATCAGTAACTATTAAGGTATCACCTTCATTCATTTCTTCAAATAATGCATCAAGGACAGGTCTATGTTCCTTCCTACCAGAAATATACTCATATCTAATATTTGAAACATCTAACCCCTTATCCATTAATGCATCAATCTGGTACTGAACATCCTGTTTAAGCTCATTGGTGCTGCACCTACAATATCCCCATACTTTGCTTTCCATATAAATTACCTCATTTCTAAAATATAAAAGAAAACATCTTTCACATTTCATTTATATAAATCACTTAAATTTGAGTAAAAAGCAACGTATTTCGTGCAAGTTTCTAATATAAACGAAATCAAATGATTTATTTTATACGACTTATTAAGGCAAAAAAAAGACAGATTAAATTAATCTATCTATTCAACAATATTAACATCATTTAATGTTCCTTCTATCATAACTTCAGGAACATCATTTGAATAATCATTTTCATAAAATAATGAATAAGGCTTACTATCTTTTATTACTACAATATCATCATTTTCATCTATATAACCAATATCTTCTACATCAATCAATCTATTAGAATCTATTGCTCCGTCACAAACAGTACCATACAATCTAATATTATTCTCATTGGTTAGAGCAATAATAACTAATGGATTAATTAATATCTTCTTATATTTATAATTATTATTATTGATAAAACTATACGAATAATTAGAACCTATAATTGGAATAATTTGATTTTCATTACTTATCCCAAAAATAGAAAGACCACTTAAAAATACTAATAGTTTTATATTATTAACTTTTAACTCACCATTTAAAATGACATCACCATTATTTAATAAAATAATAATGTCTGAAGTAGCAGAAAATTCTATATCTTTAACTTCATCAATTGATATATCATTTAAATAATCAGTATTATCTTTTACAAAATTATATGCCTTTGATACATCGTAATTATATAATTTAACTATGTCTACACCAAATAATTTTGTATCTGCTAAATCGTCTATAGCAGTAATAGCTAAAATATTTTTATTTAATAGATTTTTACTGAAAGGTAATTGTTCATCAGCTTCCTCTACAAGACGTACATTACCTTGAACTTTATATGTATGTGTCATAATAATACTTTCTAAAAAATCCTTAAAATTTTTATTTCTACTTCCAAACATTAATGCAGGAATAGTACCAGTTTTATCAGTAAAATCAAATAAAGCTATCATACCTTTTTCTAATTCATAAACATGCATATTACTAAAAGAACCTTCAAAAATGACATTCTTAACATTTCCAATTATTCCTTCAATATGAGAAACAAATGCATCATTAGGTATATTAGTTTTTATCTCTTTTATTCCTATATCTTTCATATAAAAACCTCCTTATCAAACTATATTAATTATACCATAAATACACATAATGGTCTATTAAAGCACGAAAAAACGTTATTAAAAAAAATAGTAGACCAGTAGATCTACTATTTTATACTTTCATCAGAATGAAATAACAAGTGTTTCTTATTGTTCTTTATAATAGTTATATCACCATTACCAGCATCTTCAATATCATCTACATCAACGTATAATGAATAATCAATTACACATGAATACAAATCTCCAAAATATATAACAACACCATCATAGGTTAATGCAGCAATACCAAACTCATTTGTTATTATTTTTTTATATTCATAATTATTATTATTTAAAAATTCAGCACCAGAAATGTTTTTCTTTGTTACACAAGTAATTGTATTATTATTACCAATCGCTATAATAGAATGATTATCAATATAATGTATCATATTAATATTATCGTGTTGCTTAACACCATTAACAAATAAAGTTCCATCAACTAATAAACATACAAATTCATCATAACAAGATACTTTCATATCTTTTATTTGGTTAAAGTCAACATCTTTCAAATAATCACTATACTTTAAAACAAGATCATATTGCTCTTGAAGGTTTAAATTGATATTAAATTCATCTATATCAACACCTAAGAAAGTATCACTATAACATTGTAAGGCACCTATAAAGAAAACCTTGTTACCTTTAACATTATCTAAGAAAGGTAACTCATCATCGTCACCATCTACAATTGATACAATACCAGCTATTCTATATTTTAATCCAAATTTAATATCATCAACAATATTATTAAAACTATCAATAAGCATAATAGCTTTCATTCCAGCACTATTATCCATAATATCTAAAACAACAACATTCTTGCCATCAACCTCATATGCACTTTTAGAAGAGAAATATACCTCTAAAGTAGCCTTACCACTATCAGGTAGAGAAGCTATAGATGTTACTGGAACATCATAAGGTACAGACGCTTCAATCTTCTTAATTTTAATATCTTTAAACATTAATATAACCTCCTATAACATTATACCATTTTAAAACAAACTTCATATTACATTAGTTATAGTAAATCATTATTTATTTATCAATTCTATAGTTCCGATACCTGTACTCCAACCTTTATCTGAATATTTAACCCAAGTAGTACCATCACCATTTGAATTTAGACCACCTTTATTCCATGAGTTACCCCATGAATTAAGTGCCAACCAAGCTTGTTTAGAATCATCCCATCCGATAATTGTCATTTGGTGACCTACAATAGGATTTATATACTTGTTATCATCGGTTGTTAAAATAAATGATGATCCATACTTCATTATAATAAACTTAGTCATAATATTAAAATATTCATCTGAATTAACTATAAAATTAGAATCATTTAATAAATTATGATTATTAGAAAGGCTTAGATATGCATTATAATACTTCTTAAATTCAGTAGAGAACTCAGGATAGTATTTGTTGTCTTGTGAATCCTCATTATAAAATGATTGTGCTAGATCAACAATATTAATATATTTTTGCTTTCCAGGAATAGAACTACATTCATCATCAAAGCACAATGCATCACTTGTTCCTCCATCTAATGGATTAAATGTTTCAACATTATTTATTTGTTTTTCATAATCTAATAAAAATTGATAATCGATACCTTTCAATTGTGCAGATATCTCTAAAGCCTTTGTAACACTCCATAAATAACAAGTATTTGAATTGCCTTGATCTCCTGCTTTAATTGTGACCTTATTTCTAACATCATATGTACTTGGTAGTTCTTTCTTTATATCATTTATAACTGTTGTTGCTTCAGCTGTTATTTTGTTATATAAACATTCTTTCTCGGCTTCAATCAAGCCTTCATTTTGTTCAATAGTTCCAGCATTATATTTTTCGGTACAAATATAATCATATTCTTCATGTTTATAATCATGTCTAAATATATCATCACTAACACATTTGTAACTTTTCTTATCAAAAACAGGTATTAAATCTTCATCATCACATTCAATTTCTTCATTAGTTGCACAATAGTAAATATCTCCATCAGTTCCACATAATTTAGTTGAATTAAACTGACTATAAATTATTAAACCTGACAAAACTAATATGATAATAACATGATATATCCAATAAACCTTAAAATTTCTATAGAAATTCCATATCTTCTTAAACATATTTTTAAGAATTTGTTTCCCTGTAAAATTATCAACTAAAATTAGTATCACACCACCAAAGCCTATTATATCAATAAGATAATGTTCAATATCAAACATAATCATTTTAATAGAACCTGTAAATAAAACTTGAAAGAACCATTTAACTATCATATCAAATGTTTCCATAAATATAATTAAAAGAATGAAACCACCCAATGATTTCAATAGAGGATACTTTGGTTTGGTTTTACCTTCATTATTTCTTTTCAAATTCATCACCACCATTTATATTTATTTTAGTATATCCTTAAGTTTATTTAATAACTCAGTTCGCTTAGGTTTATTGTAATGAATATCTAACACTTTGTTACCTGGAAAATCAATATAGTTTCCAGTAACGTAATGTGAGCGACAATTTTCTTCATATTCTTCCTTTTCTCTTAGCATATCAAGTAATTCATCTGGTAATTTATTTTTATATTTCTTTAAGATTTCACTCTTAATATCTTCAAATTGCTTCTTAGATATCTTTGCTTTATTAAGAAAACTATATTGGCTATAATTATCTTCAATCAAATTAATAAATTGATCATTATTTTTTAAAAAATTATAAAGTTCTTCAACAGCTTCATCATAATCAACGTTATATATTTCTATTCCAGCAAATTGTCTATCTTTAAATTGTTTTCTAACCAGTCTATCTGCTTTATTATAATCTTTAACTTCAAAGCCTGTAGCTATTGGTGAGCCAGATAAAAACTCTGTATATGGGACAAACCCATAATACAATGTTCTTCCATGTTGCTCAAGTCTATCATTTTTGTCATGAAAATGTTTTGTCTTACCAATTTTACATACACACGATCCGCTGCCAACAATACACTTGAAAATATAAATATAACCTCGATTAGGATATGATTCATTCATAAACTTCACCTCAAATAAAAGTATATCACAAATTTCAATAAAGGTCTATGAATAGCATACCTTATTTTAGGCAAATTATTGAGATAATTGTATTAGGTGATGTGCATGAACGATAAAGTAAAAACTGATGAAAACTATGCATATATTATTCTTGCTAAAAACTTAAAAAAATATAGAAAGGCTGCAGGACTTACACAGCAACAATTGAGTGATAAAAGTTTATATGCATTAAGCTTTATAAAAAATCTAGAATCAGAGTCAGTATATCAGACAGCTAGTATTGGGACAGTGTATAAGTTTGCACAAGTTCTTAATATACCATTATCAAAATTATTTGAAGATGTAGAAGATGAAAAACAGGATCAACATTAATTGTCGGTCCTTTTAATTTCTTCAATTTCTAATCTTGTATCACTTCTAAGTATCAAATTATATTTTTCTTTCAACAATTGTTTTAATTTTTCTATATCTTCTTTACTACCATATTGAATAGAACAAAGATCATCTATTGCAGCATTAAATACACCGTTAAGACTTCCTTCAAACAAAGCAGACATATTATACCCTGAAGCAATATAGTAAGCCATATACTCATCTATAAAGTTATTTTTAACATAATTATCTATTGCTTCCTCAAATGGTTTATTCATCTTATCGAAATCTTCATCACTTATATCAAAATCACTACGAATCACTTTCTTCAACCTCCTTAAGTTGTAGGGGATTATCTGCAATTACTTCAAGTCTATATTTTTCTTTTAACAATTTTGTAGTAGTAGCTTTAATGCTTTCTAAATCTTTCGGAAAATCATTAAATAAGTCGAGTGCTTCATTTAAGTAGACATTGTATGAATTTTCAAATAAACTACTTGTTCTAAATCCTTCAGCAATATAGAATGCACAAAAAGTTGGAATAGTTTCTTGCTGTAAATAATTATGAATTTTATTATCAAAAGGAAGAATAATGTTATTAAATTCATCTTCAGTTACATCAGCACCTGTATCTTTTAGAAACATATCGTACCTCCTATCAAAAACATCTTACCATGTTCTAAAATTAATTACAGCATATTAATCAACATTATTTATGGTATAATATCTTAAAGGAGTGATTTTATGGGCAATAATGAAAAGGAAAAGGAAAAAGAAAAACCAAATTATATATATGCATTCAATAAAATATTTACTGGATCATATCTAATTTATAACTTAGGTAATGAAATGATTAACTTCATAAAAACAGATGATAATGGAAGTAAATTTGGTAATAAAAGATTAGTATATATTAATCCATATGGCGAGCGTGGCAAAGATGCAGCTAAAAAAACTGAATATGTTTTACATGTTATGGAAACTACATATGGTGATAATAATTATTATGAATTAATTGCTATATCAAAGGTTGCTCAGGTATTAGATAAGAAAACAAATACCTATATAAATGAACCTACTTTCTATGATTCTAAAAAACTCACAGGAACTATAAATGAAAGATCTAAATATGAAAAGGAAAATGTGAACTTCTCGGGTAAATTTCTCGGTAAAGTATTTGATGATAGCAAAGCACATCTATGCAGTTTTATCGCTGAAGCTCTTTATATTCCAAATCAAAATACTCACTTTTACTTTGAAAAAAATAACAGTGAAGAAGTTACACAGGATTTAGAGAAAGTTCATACAAAGGATAATGAAAACGATATTTTTATAATTAATCTTGGATGTAATCTTACAGGAAGTAGAAATTTATGCTATTCAAGAGATAAAGATTTAACAATATTAGATCAAATTGTTAAATCAGAATATAAAAAAGAAGTAGTAGAAAACACTATAGAGCTTCCTAAAACAGATGAACAATGTTTAGCTGTTATATGTGACCGAACAAATTTAGAAGATTCAACATCTAATCAAATTGCATACTTCTTAAGTAGAGATAAAGAATTACTTACTAACTTTATAGAAATGCTTAATAAACATACAGATAATACAATAGAACCTAATAAGGAATTTAAAATATCAAGAGAAGATAATCATATAGATATATTATTACAAAGTGATACAGATTTAATAGTTATAGAAAACAAAATAGATTCACATATTAATGGAACAAAGAAATCAAATAAAAAGAAAAAAGATTCCCAATTAAGTTCATATTATAATTATGCTGAATCATTTGGTATAAACACTCATTATTATCTATTAAAACCTAAATATAATTCAATAACTAAAGTGGAGCTAAGAAATAATTATGAAAATGGTGATAAATATAGCATAATAGACTATGAAGATTTATATAAAGCAATAACAAAACCTAATTCATATACAAATAATAATGATCCTAGAAAAGTATTTCTTTACGAGCAATTTGTAGAAGGAATAAAATATGTAAAATCAACAAAAGCTGAGCAAATGAGAGAAATTGCATATATTAGATTAAAACAAAGATTAGATGAATTAGGTAATAAAACATCCAATAGTTAATATCAAAATTTCGCATTTAATCTAATAAATGGTATAATAATAAACGGACAGGAGGAATAGTATGTTAAACAATAATTTAATAGTAATTTATGCTAAACCAGCAACTTACAAATCAAGTTTAGGTGTATCACTTTTAAGTGCATCAAATAAAAAAACATGTTATATTGATTTAGAAGGGAATAAACATATTTCTATTGCAGATAACATTGCAGTATATAATGATATTACCAATATAGATAAATATTTAGAAGAAAATGATATATTATTAGTAGACTACATTGAATTAGCTAACTATAACATTGAAGACATTAAGTCATTAAAAGAAAAAGCAGTAGCTAATAATAAAACTATAATATTAATATCTTGTTGTGCTAGCGGTAAAGACATATTCAATGAAAATTACAACAATTTAAAAGAAGTATCAGATTTAATAATAACATTAGATAAATAAACAATAAAAAAGTAAAGAAAGGCTATAAACCTTTCTTTTAAATTTATCAAATATGTTACGCTTATAGATTTTCATAATCAGGCATTTCTAAATCTGCCTTTATTTCTACATCTGAATTATTTACATTCCACATACTAATTAAAAACTCCCAGTTAGTTCCATAATTAGCCTTTTTAGGTTTCTCTTTCAAAAACTGTACAAGTTGTTTTCTCTGTTGTTTGTTTAAGACATCTTCTTTACCTGTATGGTGAAAATATTCAGCACTTTCTATCTTAATACAGGTATGAAAGATGTAATCATTCTGCTTTCCCTTCCTATAATGGAAATGAGCAATATTACCAGGATCATCTGTATTAACATACACTTCATAAGAATCATTTGTATAGCCTATTCTAGCTATCTCTTCTAACATTATAGACTCATCTAAAGCTTTATCTATTCTTTCATAAAAACTCATAAAACTTCACCTCTATTATTGTTTGTAAATTAATAATCTAATTTATATTCACCACGTTTAACTAATGCCGCTTTTAAATCATCATCAAAATTATCTAAATACATTAAATCACCTTAAGTAGTATTATATCACATATTATATAAGAAATAATATTCATTCTAGCCAATCAATATCAACAGGTCGCGTATATCTTTTAATATTTGAGAGTAAAGCGACTTTAAAATAGGCATATAAAGATTCAATTGGTTTATTTTCTTCATCTTTTAAATCATTTCTTTTTATACAGGATATAGTATAGCTGCAACAAATTAAAATTACACGATATTCATAATACATTAAAAGCTCTTTAAAAATTGTGTCAAATAATTCAATTTCAAATTCAGATGGATCCACAAGGATCTTCCGTCTAATTAATTCCTTTGTGAAAATTGTACATCTTGGTGTATTTTCTTGTAACTTTTCTCTTGTTTCATTATTCATTTTCTTTTCTTCAACTCCTTTGATTTTAAATTTAACCTTACATAAAATAATTTATCAATAGGATGAACAAAATTAAATTATTATTTTATTATTTCTAACTAGCAATAGAACAACTAATAATGCAACCTAAGGTTTGTTGTCTAATTTAAATAATATTTAGTTTAAGTAATAAACTTCATTGTTCTTCGTTAAAATTAAATTTATAAGTGATTCTATAACAATATCTACATCTAACATCCTAATAAGATATTCCGGATCCGGTGCATCAAGTGGAACTTCACTAGCTGGATCCCCAAAATGAATAATATAATCAACTAGGTCAGTTAGTTCTAGCACCTCTTCAGGGGTGTCTTTCACATTACTAGCTTCATATACTATTTTCCAAATCTTAGTATAAAGCTTACAATTAAATAAAGTCATTACACCTTTATCAGTATTATATCTAATTAAATTTGTATGAATTGAATCGTCAGTTTCGCTTATACTAAGCTTAATTAGTGATTCTAACTCTCTAATTACATCTTTCTTAAGAGTAAATAGTTTAACTTTCCCAACACTATATCTTACTTCGCCAGAAGCTAGTATTGTTATCATATGTTTACCTTTCATTCTTAAAATCCAATCTCTTTGGCTCATATTCTGCTCCTAAATATAATTTATTAACTAAATTCCCAATTATTAGGCCATTTTGTGACGGTTGTAAGGGTTTAATAACATAAATAGTATAAACATACCAACCAAATAATTATGGCCATATTAAAGGATTATTCTAAAATATTGATTCTACCTTAATATACGATAAATATAATTCATATGTTTATTAAAGAATACCAGCTATCTTTATCAATTATTACTAGTGTGATATAATGTTTATATATCACATATAAGGAAAGAGGTATTAACATGGCTAAAACTAGAAAAAAAGAAAAAATTGATAATAGAAAGTATGCAATTTACTCTAGAAAATCTAAATTCACCGGTAAGGGAGATAGTATAAACAATCAAATAACTGATTGTAAGAATGAGTTGTTGAAACGTTTTCCAAATATTGATTTTGAAAATGAAGTGATTATATATGAAGATGAAGGTTTTACTGGATATAATACAAATCGACCTGGTTTCAAAAACATGATGGAAGACATACGTAATAATAAAATACAAGCCTTAGTATTTTATCGACTAGATAGAATTAGTCGTAATGTGAGCGATTTTTGCAATTTACTTAATGAGTTGAATATTTACGATGTAAAACTTGTTTCAGCTACCGAAAATATTGAAACTATTACTCCAATGGGTAAAGCAATGTTAATGATATCTTCAGTCTTTGCACAATTAGAACGTGATACTATAGCCGAGCGTATAAGAGATAATATGATTGAATTAGCTAAAACTGGCCGCTGGCTTGGTGGAAAAACACCTACTGGATATGATTCTAAAGCTATTGAAAAAATTGATATTAATGGGAAGAAAAGAAAACTATTTCAGCTAATCAAAAACGATGAATACGCTAAAGTAATTACATTATTTTCTAAAATGCTTGAACTGAAATCATTGTCAGGTGTTGAAACATATGCACTACAAAATGATATTAAAACTACAAACGGAAAGAAATACACTCGTTGGGGATTAAAAAACATCTATACCAACCCTGTATATGCTGTTGCGGATAAGGATATGTATAATTACTTCATTAATTTAAATGTTGAAGTATTTGCAGATGAATCTGAATTTGATGGCAAACACGGATTGATGGTATATAATAAAACTGAAAAGAATGAACAAACTAAAGCCGTTGAAAAACGCGATATTGATGAGTGGATCATAGCTGTTGGAAAGCATAATGGAGCTATTAAAGGTAAAGAATGGATTGAAGTTCAAAATATATTGGAACAAAATTGTCAAATGCAATACCGAAAACCATCTGCTAGTAATGCACTTCTTTCAGGTTTATTGAAATGTTCTCATTGTGGATCATATATGAGAGCAAAACTTCAAGGAAATGATACTGATGAACAAGGAAGAAGAAAATTCAGTTATATGTGTGAGCTTAAAGACAAAAGTAGAAAAACTAAATGTCAATGCAAGAACATTAACGGACTTGAAGCTGATAGATTAGTACTAGAAGAAATAAAGAAACTTGCAAATCCATCTTCTAAGTTCTATGAAGCATTAAAGAAAATTTCCAAGGATAATTTTACTAAAGAGTACAAACAAAATGAGGAAATTAAGGCTATTAGAAAACAAATAACTAAAAACGAAAATGATATTCAAGGTTTGTCTGAAAGATTACCTTATGTCGATATTGAATTAGTTAAAGAACAAACAGAAAGAATAGTTGAACTAAAAAAGAAAAATGAAGAATTACAGAATAAGTTAAAACTATTAACTAATACTACTACTGATGAAATTAATGACAAAGAAACTGCTGACATAATACTTAAAGTATTAGACACTTACATGAATGTATTTGACAAATTGGATCTAAACACAAAAAGAAACATGATAAAATTACTTGTTAGTTCTATAACTTCTGATGGAGAAGATTTAACAATTAACTTTATTGGTGCTAGATCAGTAAATAATTCTGATGTTGAATCCTGCATAAACAATGATAGTACTAACTTTCCATCAGGTGATAATTGCAAACGAAATAAGAATGTATTTTAGAGGAAATAAAAAGAATAACAAAAATGTTAGTCTTAATGAATCAATTGGTTTTGATAAAGATGGAAATGAAATTACATTACTTGATATACTTAAAACACCAACTCCAGATTATGCTTTAGATATTCACAATATGGAAAGTTTAAACTTATTAAAAAAATACTTTGGTATATTAACACCTAGAGAACAAGAAATAATTAATAAAAGATATGGATTAGATACGGATAAAGAAATAACTCAAAAGGAAATAGCTTCTGAAATGGGTATATCTAGAAGTTATGTATCAAGAATAGAAAAAAGAGCTTTAACCAAAATGTTAAAAGAATTCATAAAAAATAAAAAAAATTAGTAAGGGTTATCCTATCCTTACTAATATGCCATAATAATTGTCAACTAATATCAAGCCATGTTCCATGTAACCAGTTGTTATATTATATGAAGCTACATATATGTAATTATCTTCTGTTATCTCACCTAAGTACCATTCATCTTCATATTTGCTTACATATAACATATCGAGTACATCATCACCCCATGGAGTATGAGATAAAATACTATAATACACTAATGAATCATGTTTATTTTCATGCTCTTTTATTATAGGTAACATTATATCATTATCTAAAGTTGTCCTATTAGAAAAACACCTCCTACCACTTTTAAATTTATTAATGATATCAGAATTAATGTGAAGTTTCTTAATGATTTTATTAAATCTATTAATAGCTTCATTGAATTGTTTTTCTTTCATATAACTCCTTTCTGAATATAATTATATGTTATATATGAAAGTTGTAAAATATATCTGGTCATAAAATGTAAAAAGGAAGAATTACTTCTTCCTTAAAATTGTCTTAACAACTTGTCCATTTTTTTTAATAATTACCTTGCCATCATCGAATTCCTTAGCACTACAAACACGATTATGTCCAAAATATGTATCAGCATATATTTGATCGGATGAATAATTTATACTGTACTCCCTTACAAAACTAACATCACCACTAAACTCTTTAACTTCAGGTCCGGAAGTCTTAATTTCGGTTTTAGAAACTTCTTTTTTAGGTGATGGTGTATAACTTCTGCCACCACCTGTTCCACCTAAGAGAACTCCAAATCCAATATAAGATCCAACTAGAGCCAAAGCACCAATACCTATAGTAATCAATATAGCTTTAATATTGATTATAATAGCTGCTATTATAGTTATAACTAATATTATTAAGCCTATACCTATTGTATTAACTAAAAGACATATAATAAAATTGCCAAGATATGAATCATCAAATTTCTTACTCAAGATTCCTAAGAATACCATAAATAGTATTATAGGTAAACTTAGATACCCAATGAATATTAAAGCTTTAATGCCACTATCTAAATTTTCAGGCATTATTATATTTCCTATCTTAGTAGCTAAATCTATGTCATCATAATATATAGAAACCCATATAGAAACACCTGCAAAAATAGCAAATAATAATGTTATTATAAGTAAGATATTTATGCCTATACTTTTTTTCCCTTTAAAATACTTTATTAAAACGAAAATAATGTATAAAAGCATTAATATAATAAATATAATTATGAATACTTTATTATATACATTAGTAGCAAGTTTAACCATAAAATCACTAAAGTCAAAATTAGCTTTTATAGGTCTAATACTTAAAAATGTAATAATAGTAGCTATAATAATATCTATTACACCAACAGCATATGTAGCAAAGTTAAGTATATAAGGACTATCAATTATCCCAGATATAAAATCTTTTAAGAAATCTTTAATTTTTTTCATCATACCACCCAATTAAATTATACCATATATTTATTCACTGAAAACTATTTTATTGCCAAATAAATCTATATAATCTGCATAAAAATGTTTTGGATTTAAATTAGATATATTTTCTATATACAAAAGAGTATATTCCTTAGAAATATTTTCTGTAAATCTAGCATAATACCATTTATCATATGTTGAATTAGTGATTAAAATATAATTTATTAAATTAAAATGATTATTTAATCTATATATAACATCTTTTCTATAACCTAAATTATTTTTAACTTTATTAATAAACTCTTGATAATCATCCTCACCAAATAAAATTCTACAACTATCTTTCATATCGATAACTATAGATAGATTAATATATTGATTATTTAACTTAGGATATAATTTAACTCCTTCAATTATTTCATTAATTCTTTCCATTATTATCACCTATTCTAACTAAATATTTACACCTTTCTATCCTTTTTAAACTACCAAATTTATAAGTAAGTCCTAGTAAAAAATCTATTGCTCTTAAAGATAGTTTGGGGCTTAATTTTGATATATCTACTATTAAATTATCAGATACTTTTTCTAAATCACTATAATTTTCTATTACCACTATCTTCACTTATACCATCTTTTCTAATTCATTAATTAATGTATTACAATTTTCATAATCTTCCCCTATTAAAAATTTATTGTAACCTACTATTTTCATATATTTATATTTAGGTTTTATAATTTCTTTATTTAACTTTAAATCATATATACCAACTAAATCATTATTAACTACTTTTACTTGTTCTATATAATCCGGATATATAGAACCATGTCCATTATATTCACACAATTCCAAATCAGGATCATAGATATATTCATAATTAAAAGGTACTACAATATTATTAAATTTATCTATCACCCCTGCTTTACAAGTTATTGGATCTAGCATTCTAAAGTATGTTCCTGAATTATCCATACACTCCATATATATGTATTTAATAGGTATAATTACTTTCCCTAATTTATCTATAAGCCCATGTTTTAAAGTTATAACCTTTGTTTTACCATTTATTTTTTTATATTCATGGGGCATCATTACTTGTAAGTTATCACCGTATTCCAAAAATGGATAAACATATTTCGGTTTAATAATCCAATTACCTTTAATATCTATTAAGCCCCAATTACCTTCTAGACCATATACTTCATCTATAGCTGTATGAGCACAATATTCGATAAGAGATTTATCTTTTTTTGTATCATTAACTATATACTTATCATCTATCATTCCTAATAATTGATATCTGCCTTCATTTAAATGATCACTAGGACTTAGTCTGTATTCCTTACCATCTTTTTTTACTATAATAGTTTTGATGTGCTTATTTTCCCTTTTCAAACTTATTTCATCTACATAAGTAATTAGTTCTATATCACTCTCTATATTCGATTCATATTCATAATTATCACTATCTTCCATTTTACTTATTAATAGACTTTTATATCTATCATATTTAACAAACATTGTTTTTTCATCATCGTAGCATATAGAGTGCATGTCTATTTCAAGACTCAATTTACCATATATGAATTTATGGCATACTTTTATACCAATTTCTTTATATAGCTTTTTTAAATACTCTGGTTTAATACTTTTTAAATATTTACTTTTTAATATTTCATTTATCTTCTCATTATCTAAATTATTCGTATTAATTATTTCATCTATTTTATTTAACATAATTACTCCTTTCATTATCATTATATAATCTTATTTATTTATAAAAAATATAACTGGTCAAAAAAAGAAAAGAACTATTTAAGTTCTTTTAATCTTTGCTTAACTTTTTTAACATCCTTTTACTACGCCTTTTAATAATTTTACATTGGAGTTTTAAAAACTTATTATTATTTTTATATTTTCTTTTACCCTCATCCCATGGAATCAATTTATTTAATTTATTTAAATATTTATCATAATCTTGCAAATAGTTATCAATAACAAAAGTTTTATAGTCTCCAAACTCATTTAACCATGCTTTTGTATTAGAAATTAGGGCAGTTTTTTTACCATCCACATCATTTAATAATTCTTTTAAAATTTCATCATTTCTATTCTTATAATATTCTTTAATTTTTAAAAGTGCTAAATGAAAATAATCATGTTTACCAAAATTTGACCTATTAACATTAAAACCATAGTATGGTTCAGGTCCATATGGAACAGGAATAAAATTTCCTATTGTATGATATAACTTCATAAACTCATATAAATTATGATTACTTAAAATTGCATTAATAATCTTTTGACCTTTTCCACCATCATATTCATCAAAGCATCTAGCAGAAGTATAATACCCTCCTAAAGAAATGTTTAAACTAGTAGCAAAAGACGTCATAGTATCACCACTTATAAAACCATCGTTGGAATACTTCATATAGTCTTTTTTATCAAGTTGATAATTGTACCATAATTTATTATAGATTTCTTGAAGAAAAGGTGAATTTGAATCCGGGTCATATATTCCATCATATTCCCTCTTCTCTTGAATATTACTAATATAATTATATGCCTTAGGATGATTCTTCTCAAATAGAGCAATATTATCTATTTTTGTATGTCTAGCTCTATAAATAAAATATTTATTTATAATATCAAGGTTTTCTTTATATTTACTAGAATTAGTGTCATTTGTAAAATCATAATATAACTGTTCTTCTTTTTTTAAACTAATAAAATCCTCTATCTTTCTTTCCTTACGCCTTTTAGCATTAAATTCTTCTAAGGTCATGCTTACCTCCTTAAATAATCATTTAATATTTTATTTATATTATCTTTTAATTCTTTTGGTTTAACTATATCTATATATTCTATATTTCTTAAAACATAATATTTAAATCCATCAATATCTTTATTCATTTTTAATTTAAAATGATTGTTATCATATTTTCTTATATCAATATTTCTACCAAATACTTCGATGACATTATCAAGTAATTTATTATCACATACTACTTCTATATCATTGCCTTTACTTCCGTACATAGATATAGATGATTTTATAATTCCATCTATTTTTTTACTATCTATTTTTTTAGATGGCGTGCTTAAAATATTGATGTTTTTCATTCTATCTATTCTAAATTTTTTTAATTCATTTTCCCCTTTTTTTAAGCCTATTAAATATAATTCTTGTATCGAATAAATAACGGCATATGGTGAAACTTCATATGTACCTACCATAACATTAGATAAAGTTGGATTAAGTTCATATTTATAATAATCAAATGATATTGCTTTATTATCATATATAGCATTATTAATATCTTCTATATTCTTAATAATTTCCATATTGTTAGTTTTAATATTATTAGAATATATTTTATAATCTTTTAGTTTTTCATTTTCATAAATACTTTGCATATTCTTACATTTACTAATAATTTCATCTGATATAGATGTAGGTACAAAAGTAGCATAACTAAATGTATCAATAATAGCCCTTATCTCACCGGGTTCAAAATCGATATCTGGATTTTTTATTAAATAATAAAAATTTTTATTTCTTACTTTAGATATATCGATATCGTATTCTAATTTATCTTTCAAAAGTTCAATATTTCTTTCGATAGTTCTTCTATCATTCTTAACTTTATATATATCTTCTATATAATTAATAATATCTTGAATTGATAATTTATGTTCTTCATCTGAATATTTTTTTAATATATTAATTATATAAAGTGCATTACCGTTTTTTTCATGAAAATTTTTATCCATATTATTCACCTAATTAAATTATATCATTTTAATTGATCATAATAAATATGGACTGGTCAAAAAAAGTAGATTCATTTATTAATCTACTATTTTTACTATTTCAGTTATATTAGCTTCACTTGCATATCTAACATTTAATTTAGTTCCACTTGATACAAATGGTAATATATCAGATACAGTTATATTAGCTACATATTTATTTCCTTCTGTATCAACAATATAGTAATATGTATTACCATCTTTAACAGCATTTGTAATCTTAGATACAGTTATATCTTTTGATTTAAGGATATCACTTGATATTCCTTTTGGATTACTACTTAAATAATTTGAAGCAGCTTTATTAATACCTAATGAAGCATCAGTAACAACTACTTTTTGATAATCACTTACATCAACAAAGCCATACATTTTAACTAATCCAGCATTATCTTTTAAAGATACTAAATATGTTGGTTTACCACCTAAGTTAATTAATAGTGGGAATGTAGATGTATAATTCATTTGTTGTACTTGACCTTTAGCTGAATCCATAGCTGAATATTCTTCTGCACCTGGTACATTATAGAATTTAGTTTTACCAGTTCTTAAATTAGTTAAGATAAATCCTAAGTTAGATTCATCAGCTAATACTGAAGTAATACCAGTATATAGATATATATCATCACCTAAAGCTAAATAATTATATCCTTCAGTAGTATTAACTACTTCTTTTTGACCAAAAATTGAGTTTAAGAATCCTTTTTTATAAGTACCCCAATCATTAACTTGATCGATAACTAAATCAGCTCTGTAAACATTATCTACCCAAGTAGGTACATCTTCTAATTTATATTTTTTAGATTCACCATTAATTGGGTTAAATATAATCGCACCTGTTACTTTTGTTTTTCTTCCTACACCTGTATAAGATAAAGTAGGAATAACATAATATGGATTTCCATCATTATCTATTTCAAATTTAGCTTCACCAAAGTTAGTAAATGGATATGTAAATCTTAATTTTCTTTTTAAGTTATGATTGAAATATGCACTATTTAGATATTTCATTCCCTCATCTAATTTAACTAATTTAACTTCACCATTAACTGAGTTAACAGTTATGTAAGCACCTATACCATTTTTCTTATTAGTTAACCATTTAATAAATCCATCATATTCTAAAGGTGTAACTCTAACAATTTCATCATTATAGTTTATTTGAGTATATTCATCTGATACATAGAATTGAGATACATATTCTGAATATTGTCCCATAATTCTATCCCCTACTTTTTCGGAAGAATCTTTATCTAGTAAAGGTACTTTAGAAAAATCTACTTCTTTAATATCATCAGCAAATACTCCATCTTCTACTATAATTCTTTCTGAATAACTTTTGGCATTAAAAATAGGTCCTACTATAATATTTACTAATACTATACCTACCATAATAATTACTACACTACTCATAGATACTAATGTAGCTTTAGGTAAATCTCTTAGTCTATTTAATACACTATAATTAGTATCAAACACTGTATTAAAACTAGATATTACCCATGTTACCATAATCGCGAATATTACGAATACCCAAAATGAGAATACATTAGGATTAATAGCTGGTAAGAACATATAATAAGCTATACCTAAAATTAATAGTTCTAATATAAATCCACCAATATGTAATTTTGAATTTCTAACTTTCTTTTTCATATACACTCTCCTTATAATTAAATTATATCAAAAAAGTAGACTAATATCTACTTTTTATCCAAATTTCTGAATGGATGTTTTAATTTGTTTTTAACAGCTTCACGTGCTATAGATACGCATGTATCATATATAGATGTAGCTTTATCTATATCAATATTTAAAGCACCTATAATACTATTTACAATGTTATCTTTACTACTTTTACTTAAGAAAAAATTATCTTCTAAAATACTATTAACTAAAGTTGCATCATAAATACTTATATCACATCTTTTAGATATTTCTTCTATAAACATAGTCTTATTCATCTACTTCACCATACATCTTTCCTTTTGAATCTAATTGAATTGCGTGACCATATTCAAAGATATAAGCCATACCAAATAAGAATAATATTTCTATTAAATTGAATAATTCAAATTCAACATTTAAATCTGTTTTGATGATAAGTTCAAATATAGAACCTGCTACATAAGGTAAGATTATAGCAGCAATCATAAGATATGCCATACGCTTTATATGATTAACATTTTCTTTAGTAAATGGTGTATCACCTTTATTTATATTATTAAATAAATCTTCTAGATGTTTTAATATATATACTACTAATACTAATGTAACTATTAATGATACAAAAGCAGCCTCTGTAAATCCTATAATTTTAATATCAGAATTATTTTCAAATATTTCTTTTATTTTAATTATAGTTTCTGCATCATCTTCTACATCTAAAGTTTTATCATCATATTTAACTTTAATAACTGAATCTTCTATAATAGAAAATTTTTCATTACCTTTATATACTATTTGATTATCTACTACCTCAATATTTTTAACTATATATGGCGTAAATACCATAACTAATATGACTGCAACTATACCTACGATAGATACTATTCTACCAATTTTAGCTATAATGCTTATAGCTTTAGAAATACCTTTCATTTTAGCTTGTTCAGCTTTCTTTAATTTAACTACACTTTCCATAACATCTTCATCCAATGAATCTAGATCGATTATAGAATCATTAACTAAATCATTAATACGGCATTTAAATATCTTACAAAGCTCCAGTATATTGTTCATCTCAGGATAGGCCTCTCCTGTCTCCCATTTGCTTACACTTTGTCTAGATACCTTAACCTTTTCTGCAAGTTGTTCTTGACTTATTTTTTTTGATTTTCTTAAATTTCTTAAATTTTCTCCAAATTTCATTGGAACATCTCCTTTCATGACTCAATTATATGTTATGGATATATTCTAAACTACCAACTTTGAGTTGCATTTTATATATGCACCCTAAACTTTACATTTTTATTATACAATATTTTTCTTTGAATTTAACATCTAATATGTTATAATAGAAAACCAGAAGGTGAATTTATGAAAAAAATAGGAATTAATTCCTATTTTTATTTGTACTCACCCACTAATTTGAATTTCTTTTTTTGTATACTTTTTATTCCTAATTCACTTTCTATTTCTTTTTTTATTTTATTAATACTATCTTTATAAATTGGTTTAATTTTTTTCATAAGAAAACCTCCACTATTATAATGTGAAGGTTTTATTTTTTAATACTATAATAAATCAGTATTATGACTAAAATCATCTATTATTTCTATACCATTGATAGTTTCTTCAATAAGTGATTCAAAGTCAAATCTTTTTTCTATAGCTAAACATTTATCTAATTTAGGTTTAATAACGGGATGTTTTGGTAAAAATATAGTGCAGCAATCTTCATAAGGTAAGATAGATGTTTCATATGTACCAATATTTTTAGCTACATCAATTATTTCTAATTTATCCATACAAGCTACTGGTCTTATTATAGGCATATCAGCTACACACTCTATAACATTAATACTATCTAGAGTTTGACTAGCAACTTGACCTATTGATTCACCATTAATAATAGCTTTATAGTGATTTTTATGGCATACTTCTGAAGCTATTCTATACATCATTCTTCTCATAATAGTAATCATATAAGTATCCGCGTGATTCTTATATATTTCTTCTTGTAACTTAGTAAATGGTACTACTAGTAATCTGATATTACCAGAATATTCATTTACAATAGACGCTAATTTGATAACTTTTTCTTTTGCTTCTGGAGAAGTATGAGGAGGAGCTTCAAAATATAGGCAATCTATATCAATACCTCTTTTTAAAGCTAGGTAACCAGCTACAGGTGAATCAATTCCACCTGATAGCATAAGCAATCCTTTTCCTTGAGTACCAACAGGATATCCACCCATACCTTTAATAACATCCGTATAGATATATGTTCCTTCTACTCTTATTTCAATATGAAGTACTGTATCAGGATTATGTACATCTACTTTTAAATTAGTATTTTTTAAAATATATCCACCCATAATATTATTAAATTCCATAGAAGGAATAGGATAATTTTTATCTGCCCTATTAGTTTCTACTTTAAAAGTACCTTCTTTATTTTTTAATAATTCTAATGCTTTTTCTTTTATTATTTTTTCATCAGGTTCAATTTTATAAGCAGGTACTACACCATGTATACCAAATACTTTTTGAAGTTTTTTTATAGCCTTATCTGCATCATCACATTCGATATACATTCTAACACGGTTTCTTTCTATAATAGGATTTAAACCTTTTAAGATATTTTTAATATTCTTAGTTAAAAGTTTAATAAATTCATTTCTATTTTCACCTTTAGTAGTTAATTCACCATATTTAATTAATATTACTTTCATACTTCACCTCTTTTCTTTATAAAGTTTAATATTTCATTTACTGTATTATCAAAATTATTGAAATCTACATCAAACCAATTAACGTTAAATTGATGATTATTCCATGTATATTGTCTTTTGGCATATCTTCTACTACCTTTTCTTATATCATCTAAACATTCATCTAGTGATTTAATACCTTCAAAATATGGGAATAACTCTTTATAACATATTGGAGTTGTTATAGCTTTAGTTCTTATATCACTTTCATAAATTCTTTTAGCTTCTTCTATAAGGCCATTATCTACCATTGCATCTACTCTTTTATTAATTCTTTCATATAAGGTATTTCTATCAGTTGTTAAACCTATGAATAAAGCATCATATAAAAGTTTATCACTATTAGTATTTTGTAATTTACCAGATGAATAATAATGATTTATACTTCTAATAATTCTTTTTCTATTATTCTTATGAATAGTAGTATTAGGATCTATTTTAAGTAGGATATCATATAATTCATCATTAGATAAAGATTCATCTACATAATTAGTATTATCTTCTTTATCAAATTCATAATTATATAAAGACGCCTTGATATATAATCCAGTACCACCTACTAAGATAGGAGTTTTACCACGAGATTCTATATCTTTAATACATCTTCTAGAATCTATTTGATAATCATATACTGTATAATCTTCTGTTATATCTTTAATATCTAATAAATGATGTGGTATATTTTGCATTTCTTCTTTAGTTACTTTAGCTGTACCTATATCTAAAGTTTTAAATACTTGTGTTGAATCAGCATTTATAATTTCACCATTTAATTTCTTAGCTAATTCAATTGATAATTTAGTCTTACCAACACCAGTAGGTCCTACTATAACTATAACCATAACTCACCTTCTATCTTTTAAATTTTATCATTTTAGGATTAAATTCATCATTCTCCATTATATTTTTTGTATGCATATAAGCATCACCCATAACTTGGTATAATTTATTTTCGTCTTCAAATATTTGATAAGCATTCATTCTTTTAAAGAATCCATCACTACCAATATCTCCTATCATAGGAAGATTTTCTATAAACTTCTCTTTATAAGAATAGCTAGTAGCCATTCTATTACCCATATAAATAGCAAGTGGCAAACCAAATAAATATCTATATTCGTTTGCATATCTATACTTGTTTTTTAAAATCAAATCATCCAAAGATGATTTAGCTATATAATTTATATAATAATTGTTTACACCATAATCATTTTTATATGCTTCTATATCTTTTAATCTTAAATCACCATATTTGTCTATAACAGTTAACGCTAGTGATTGGCCAATAGTATTATATGCCGATACATACATGTGCTCCATATATAATAAATATGATTTTTTTACATCTTCAGATAATATACCAATCTTAGCCATATAGAAAAGAGCATAAAACTCAAATGTCATAGCAATAGTTTCAGTAGAATGCCACCAATCCAAATTCTTAGGATCTGGATTTCGGTATTTTAAATGAAGATAATGTGCAAATTCATGTACTGTAGTCAATACTTCATCAAAAACATTGGTTCTTAATATATGCATACCATGACTATTTGTATATGAATGATCAACTCTACTAGTTTTAACTAAACCTTTTTCCAAACAAATATTAAAAAAATATGAATACTCTATATTTATACTTCTAAGTATATCCATACATAAAGATTTCTTTTTTTTCTTAGTAAGATACATTTCGCTTCTAATATCTTTGCTTGTCAAATTAAAATCATTATAAATTTCAAACATAAAAACAATAATGTGATTTATGAAATCTAAACATTCTATTGATTTAGGGACATTATTATTAAGATAATCATAATAACGTTTAAATACATCTTTTGTTAAACTGTCCATACGTCCTCCTATGAACCTTTTTATTCTTATTTTATAAACATTGCATCTCCAAAACTAAAGAAACGATATTCTTCTTTTACTGCTTCTTTATAAGCATTTAAAACATTATCTTTACCTGCTAAGGCACTTACTAACATAATAAGTGTTGATTTAGGTAAATGGAAATTAGTAATTAAAGCATCAATAGCTTTAAATTCATATCCTGGATAAATAAATATATCAGTATTTCCTGAACAAGCTTTAAATTCACCATATTTACCCATAATAGTTTCTAATGTTCTTGTACTAGTTGTACCAACAGATATAATTCTTCTTGATTCTTTTTTAGCCTTATTTAATATATTAGCTGTTTCTTCACTCATAATATAAAATTCAGAATGCATCTTATGATTATTTATATCATCTACTTCAACTGGTCTAAATGTACCCAAACCTACATGAAGTGTTACATTAGTTACTATTACACCTTTTTCTTTTAATTCACTTAATAATTCTTTAGTAAAGTGTAATCCTGCTGTTGGAGCAGCTGCACTACCTATATTTTTAGCATAAACAGTATTATATCTATCTTTTTCTTTTAACTTTTCATGAATATATGGAGGTAATGGCATTTCACCTAACCTATCTAATATTTCCATTAATATACCTTTATATAATAATTTAACATGAGTAATACCATCATCTAGTAAACTAGTTACTTCAGCACTTAATTCATCACTAAATTTAATAACAGTTCCGACATGTAATCTTTTTTGAGGTCTTGATAAACATTCCCATTCATCATTACCCATATCTTTTAAAAGTAATAATTCTATAACAGCGCCTGTATCTATTTTAGTACCCATTAATCTAGCTGGAATAACCTTAGTATCATTTATTACTAATACATCGCCTGCTTTTAAATAATCTGTTATATCACTAAATTTTTTATGTTCAATATCACCAGTAAATTTATCCAAAACCATAAGTCTAGATGATGATCTATCCTTAAGAGGTGTTTGTGCAATTAACTCTTCAGGTAATTCATAATCAAAATCACTAGTTTTCATCTGCATCACTTCCGTCTTTATATTATAACAAAAAAAGCACTTTTTAGAAAGTACTTTTTAATTATAAAGTAAAGTTATTCTCTTACCTTTTACTGATATAAATCCTTCTTCTTTTAAATAACCTAATTCTCTTGCCATTGCACTTCTATCAATAGCTAGATAATTAGCTAAATCAGAAAAGTTAAATGGTAAATGTATTGTTCTAGAACCACTTTTAGTAGACATGATATTAAAATATTCTAGCAATTTATCTCTTATACTTCGTTTAGATAAAATTTGAATTCTTTCATTTTTATATTCTATTGTTTCATTTAGAATAATAAATAGATTTTTTAAAAACTGATTATACGTAAAATCTTTAGTATCTTGATTTATGATAGCCACATAACTAAAAAGCAACACTTCACTATCTTCCTTGGCATAAATAAATGTATCATTGTCTCTTAGATAAATATGATTTGAACTAATAAGATCACCTTGATTATATTCTTCTATAATAGTAGTAGTACCGTTATAATTATTTCTCAAAACTTGGATAGTTCCATAGTTAACAATTGCGATATCATCTTGATCATTTAAATGGTCAATAATTGTTTGACTTTTTGTATATTTTACATTATGCCCACGAAGCATTTTTAAGAGTTTGCCCTTATTTTTTAACGTTATATTATTAAATACATCTATCATATTTACACCTCTATAAATATTTTATCAAAAATTATGATTTGTTGCAAATGCAACAATGTTTTTTATAGGAATTGTGCTACAATGATGGAGAATAAGGAAGGATGTATGAAGTATGAAAATAATCAAAAGAGATGGACATATTGTAGATTATTCACCAGAGAAAATTGAGGCTGCTATTGAAAAAGCTAATGCCGAAGTTCCTGAAGAAGAACAAGTATCTCCAGTACAAATTAAAAATATCATTAAATATATTGAAGGGTTAAAGAAAAAACGTATGCTAGTTGAAGATATCCAAGATATCATTGAGATGCGTCTTATGAATTTAGGTAAATACGTTTTAGCTAAAAAATATATTACATATAGATATACTAGAGAGTTAGTAAGAAGAAGCAATACTACTGATAGATCTATTAAAGAATTAATTAATGGTGAATCAGAATATTGGAATACTGAAAACTCTAATAAAAACGCGACTGTAATCACTACTCAAAGAGATTACTTAGCTGGTATTACTAGTACAGATATAACAAGAAGATTTTTACTTCCTGAAGATATCGTTGAAGCTCATGACGAAGGTGTTATTCACTTCCATGACGCTGACTATTATGCTCAAAACGCATTACATAACTGTGACTTAATCAACTTAGAAGATATGCTTCAAAATGGTACTAATATTAATGGAGTTATGATAGAAAAACCACATAGATTCTTAACAGCTATGACAATCGCGACTCAATTAATTACAGCAGTATCATCTTCTCAATATGGTGGATGTACTATTACACTTACACATTTAGCGCCATTCATTCGTGCTAGTTATGAAAAATATTTAGATAAATACAAGAAAAGAAAATTAACTAAAGAACAAATTGAAAAATTTGCTAAAGAAGATTTAGCTAAAGAAATTACTGATGGAGTTCAAACATTCCAATACCAAATTAATTCAATGACTACAACTAATGGTCAAGCTCCATTCTTATCAGTTTGTATGTATTTAGGTGAAACAGAAGAATACAAAGATGAATTAGCTATGTTAATTGAAGAATTCTTAAAACAAAGAATTCAAGGTATGAAAAATGAACAAGGTGTATATATTACTCCAGCTTTCCCTAAACTTCTATACGTACTTGAAGAAGATAATATGGATAAGAAAGGTAAATATTATTACTTAACCGAATTAGCTGCTAAATGTACTGCTAAGAGAATGGTTCCAGATTATATTTCTGAAAAAGTAATGAAAGAATTAAAGATTAATGAATTAGGACAAGGTGATTGTTATCCTTGTATGGGATGTAGATCTTTCTTAACCCCTGATAGATCAATTAGCTTAGGTAATGTTGCTAAAGCTAAGAACTATGTTCCTGGTAAAGGTAAATACTATGGTAGATTTAACCAAGGTGTTGTTACTATTAACTTACCAGATGTAGCATTATCAGCTGGTAAAGATATGGATTTATTCTGGCAAATCTTTGATGAAAGATTAGAGTTATGTCATAGAGCATTACAAGCTAGACATAAAAGATTAGCTAAGGTAACTTCTGATGTTGCTCCAATCTTATGGCAACATGGCGCGTTAGCTAGATTAGATAAAGGTGAATCTATCCATGATTTATTACATAATGGTTACTCTACTATATCATTAGGTTATGCTGGTTTATATGAATGTGTTAAATATATGACTGGTCATTCACATACTGATAATGGTAAAGGTAAAGATTTCGGTCTTGCTGTTATGCAACACATGAATGATATGTGTAAAAAATGGAAAGATGAAGAAAATATTGATTACTCAGTATATGGTACACCAATTGAATCCACAACTTATAAATTCGCTAAATGTTTAAGAGAAAGATTTGGTGTTATAAAAGGTATTACTGATAGAGATTATATTACTAACTCATATCACGTACCAGTATTTGAAGAAATCGATGCATTCACTAAATTAAAATTAGAATCAGAGTTCCAAAGATTATCTCCAGGTGGAGCTATATCTTATGTAGAAACTCCTAACCTAGAAAATAATATTCCTGCTGTATTAGAAATTATTGAATTTATTTATAATAATATCATGTATGCAGAATTAAATACTAAATCTGATTACTGCCATCAATGTGGTTATACAGGTGAAATATTAATCGATGATAATCTTGAATGGTATTGCCCTAACTGTGGTAATAGAGACCATGATAAGATGAATGTAGCAAGAAGAACTTGTGGTTACATCGGAGCTAACTTCTGGAACAAAGGTAGAACTCAAGAAATCAAAGAAAGAGTTTTACACGTAGATAATAAAATAGCTGAATGAGATATAATCAAATAAGAAAAATGGATATTGCTGATGGCCCTGGTGTAAGAGTATCAATCTTCTTCCAAGGCTGTGCATTCCATTGTAAAAATTGTTTCAACAGTGAAACGTGGGATTTCAATGGTGGAAAAGAATTTACTATTGAGACTATAGATAAAGTATTAGATTTATGTAGTGAAGATTATATTAAAGGATTATCTATATTAGGTGGTGAACCTATGCATCCAGTTAATATCGAAGGAACCCTTACTTTAGCTCAAGCATTTAAAGAAAAATACCCTAATAAAACACTATGGGTATGGACAGGATTTCTATTTGAGCAATTAAAAAATCAAGAAGTACTTAAATATATAGATGTCTTAGTAGATGGTCAATATGTAGATGAATTAAGAGATCCTAGACTTAAATGGAAAGGTTCATCTAACCAAAGAGTTATCGATGTACAAAAAAGTTTAAAGCAAAATAAAATAGTGATTACTGAATAATCACTATTTTTTTATTAGTTTAAACTTACCAAAGTAATTCTAGCGAAACCATTACCAGCATTACCTGTCATAGTACTAGAACCATCATGTGTTGGCATTCCATCTGCTTGAGCAGTTTTTTCAGTTGTCCAACTATATCCATTACCGTCTATCATAACAGTTTCAGTAAATATTTTACCACTGAAATGTTCTGATGTATTTCTATGAATTATATTATCACTAGTTGAGTTTTCAGCGATTGCATTACATCCACCGTGTCCTGATATAAATGATGAACCACCAGCGCCTTCCCATACAGAATAACTATTACCATTTCCGCCACCACCGTAGTAGCCACCGCCTCCGGCACCACCGCCGTAAGTCAATTCACCATCTCCACCTTTACCAAATGTTCCATTATGTCCACCAGCATTACCTTTAGAACCACCTGCTGTTTGTGTTCCTCCAGTCGCGTATCCTTCAGCATCATAACCTACTAATCCGCCACCAGAAGCACCTTGGCGTTCATTATAAGTACCATAACCACCAGCTCCAGCGGCTACCATTATTCTGGCTTTTAAGCCATTAAATGAATCCCATGCTAAATCAGCACCTGAAGGTGTTTGACTGAAATATCTAACGTCAGTAGCTCCACCACCATCATATGTAGGATAATAACTATTATTAGCGTTTCCACCACCATTATAATTATTATCTTTTAAATCAGGTTTATTGCCAACATATACATATAGTTTTTCGTTCGCATTTAATCCGATTACACCTTTAGTATATGCACCAAATCCTCTTGTGGTATTTCCACCACCTTGAGCTCCCCAAAGTTCAATCTTATAAGAGCCATCACAAGGTACACTAAAATCTTGTGCAACACCAGCATAATCAAAAGTCCATGTTGCTCCTGCACTATATTCACATTCAGGGAATGCCTTATTATATAATTGGTCTAAAGCTGATTTAACATCATTTACATTCCAACCATTATCACTAGGTATATATGCAACCTCATTAGCATTCATTAATGTAGCAGCGAACACTACTCCACCACTCATCAACATACCAATTAATATTCCTACAAATAATTTAATATTTTTCTTAATAAAACCCATTGTTATCCTCCTTAACATTAAAAAGTATCATCTGATACTTCTAATGTAATTTCCCATATAACTCATCTAATGCACAAGAAACATTATCACAATTATTTGTAGACGCTTCATTAGTATATGATATTTGTGAAGCATCGAATCCTTTCGCACCTGCACAATAATCTGTATTAGTACTTTCTACTTTACCATTATTATAATTAAAATTATATTTACCAAAGCATACCTTTGCAGTCTTTACTGTTCTAGCTGTTACATCAAATTCTAAATATGAATATTTTGGTCTTTCACCCTTGATATCTACTTTTAATAAATCTGCATCTGTTTCACCAGTTTCTAAAATATAGTAATCTTCTTTAATATCAATTCCTCTATCCTTATCTATTAGTGATATAGCAGCAGCATTGTTAGCAGCTTGAATATAATTTTCTACACTACGTTTTGCAGTTTCTTTTCTAGCATTATCAACTATTTTTGATACTACCGGTACTATTATCAAAGCTATTATAGCTAATATTACGATTACAGCTAATAACTCAATTAATGTAAATCCTTTTTTATTCATATACTCTCACCTATTCTATATATAATTATACATTCTAACAACTTTTTTAGCAATATGTTTTTATAAAATAATTAAGCAATAAAAAAGAAGGATTAGACGAATCCCCTCTTATCCTTACAATTTTATTATATTATATAAATTGTCAAATAATCAATAAATATGTCAATAATTTTATCTTACTTTACACTTTCGTTTGACAAATTTTCGTAATACTTAAATCTTTCAATAGCTTCATTTTTGTTTTCTTCTAGTAATTTCAATGCTTTATCAGGGTTTACAACCTTTAACATCGAATACCTGGTTTGTGTTTCTAAGAATTCTTCATACTTGTCAAAGTCAACTTTACAATCTAAAGTAAATTTCTTGTCTTCTGGACTATAATGGAATATTGGGAAGTATCCAGTTGATGCAGCTTTCTTCTCTACTTCTATACTATTTATAAGTCCACCTTTTATACCATGAGATATACAAGGAGTATAAGCAATTATGATAGATGGTCCATTATGTTTAGAAGCTTCTAACATTACTTTTATAGTCGCGTTTGGATTAGCACCTAATGACACTTGACCAACATATACATTTGGATATGACATAGCTACTCTAGCTAAGTCTTTTTTACTTGTCTTTTTACCAGCTGATGCAAATTCAGCTATAACACCTTTAGGACTAGCTTTAGATGCTTGGCCTCCTGTATTAGAATATACTTGACTATCTAATACTAAGATATTTACATTATCGTTTGAAGCTAGTACATGATCTATTCCACCAAATCCAATATCATAAGCCCATCCATCTCCACCTATTGTCCATATAGTTTTAGCTACAATATAATCTTTAATATCTTTTAATTCTTCTGGAATATCATCTGTTAAATTATCATATACGTATTTTGTATTTTCATAATCATTAGGATTTTCTAACCATTTACTAAATAATTCACTATTAGAATTATCCATATTATTTTCCATAATGTTTTTAATTCTATTTTTCATAGTTTCATTAGCTAGTAATATACCATATCCATATTCAGCATTATCTTCAAATAAACTTGATGCCCAAGGAATACTATATGGTGTAGATGGATAAGACGCACCATAAATTGAAGAACATCCAGTAGCGTTACTAATAACCATATTATCACCAAATAATTGAGTTAATAGTTTGATATAAGCTGTTTCACCACAACCAGCACATGCACCACTACATGCAAATTTAGGTCTTTTTAGTTGACTACCTTTAACTGTGTTAATTGGTAATTTACTATTATTAGCAATATTATTATCCAAATAATCAAAGATAGATTGTTCTATTTCTTTTTCTTCTTTAGTAACAGGAACTAATTCTAAGGCTTTAACTCCACCTTTACCTGGACATACAGTTGTACATACACCACAACCTGTACAGTCCTTAGCAGATATACCTACTGTATTATATGTATTACCCATTTTAACACATCTAGCTTTTACATTTTCAGGTGCTTTATTATATTCTTCTTCTGTTAATTCATAACTTCTTATAACACCATGTGGGCAATATAGTGAACACATTCCACAAGTTATACAATTAATATTAGTATATCTAGGAATTACATCACTTATATTTCTTTTTTCTTTTAACGCTAAAGCTGATTCTGTTATACCATTTGGATTAAAAGCAGATGTAGGAAGTGTATCACCTAATCTCTTGTTAATCTTTTCAATAGTATTATATTCAGTATTATCATCATAAATTATTTCAATCGCGTCATCATAATTAACTTCTTCTAAGTAATTAGCGCCATCATCAATAGCTTTATAGTTAGCTTTAACTACTTCTTCACCTTTCTTAAAGTATCTTTTATGGGCGTATTCTTTCATTTCTTCTTTGGCTTTTTCATAAGGAACTAAGTTAGATATTTTAACAATAACACTTTCCATAATAGTACTAATCTTATTACCTAATCCGATTTCATTAGATACTTTATTCGCGTCAATTATATATAATTTAACTTTCTTATCTTTTAATATTTTTAAATCATTAGATGGTATATAACTTAATATTTCATCTTTATCTAATGTAGTATTAATTATTACTGTACCATTTTCTTTTATATTTGATAATGTTTCAAATTTAGATAAATATACATCTTTAGTAATAACTATTAAACTAGGTGAATTAACATAATATGTAGATCTAATTATATTATCATTAAATCTTAAATGACATTTAGTAACTCCACCTGATTTTTTAGAATCATATTGGAAATATCCTTGTACATATTTATCTGTTAAATTACCTACTAACTTGATAAATGATTTAGATGCGGATACCATACCATCTGAACCATATCCATAAATTAATATCTCATCTGATGTAGATGTATTTAATTCTACTCTATCTAAGCTCTTATTAGTTATATCATCTTTTATACCAATAGTGAAATCATTAACTGGTTTATCTAACATTTTATATACAGCATAGATATCACCAGGAGTAGTATCTTTAGAAGATAGTCCATATCTTCCACCTACTACTTCTATATCAGATAATACATTTTTAACATCTAAGTATAATGGTTCACCATTAGAACCAGCTTCTTTAGTTCTATCTAATACCGCAACTTTTTTAACTGTTTTAGGTAATACATTAAGTAAATGTTTAGCTGAGAATGGTCTATATAAATGTACTTCTACTAAACCAATATCTTCATTTAAATAATCTATTACTTCTTTAATTGTTTCACAAACTGATCCCATAGCTACTATAACTTTTGTAGCTTTTTCTGAACCATAATAATTAAATGGCTTATAATTCATACCCGTTATTTTATTTATTTTATTCATATAGTCTTCTACTATATTAACTGCTTCATCATAATATTTATTTCTAGCTTCAGTATTTTGGAAATATACATCATCATTTTGAGCTGTACCAATAGTATAAGGTTTAGCTGGATTTAAAGCTCTATCCCTAAATTTCTTTAAAGCATCTTTATCTAATAGTGGTTTTAAATCAGAAGCTTCTAATAGATTTATTTTATCTATCTCATGAGAAGTTCTAAAACCATCAAAGAAATGCATAAAAGGTAGACTAGCTTTAATAGCTGATAGATGGGCTACTGCGGCCATATTAGGTGCATCAGCTACTGAAGAAGAAGCTAACATACAAAATCCAGTAGATCTACATGCATATACATCTTGATGATCACCAAATATAGATAATGCATGTGTAGACAAACTACGTGCAGCAACATTCATGACACAAGGAAGCATCTCACCTGCTATTTTATACATATTAGGTATCATAAGTAATAATCCTTGACTAGCTGTATATGTACTAGTTAATAATCCTGCATTAAGTGAACCATGTACTAACCCTGCTGCACCTGCTTCACTTTGCATTTCAACTACTTTAACTTGGTCATTGAATAAATTTAATTCTCCCGCATTTGACCATTCGTCTATATGAGCTGCCATAGGACTAGATGGAGTTATCGGATATATTCCTGCAACTTCTGTAAATAAATATGATATTTTAGCTACGGCTTCATTACCATCAACTGTTACTTTTTTCATAAAATCACCTATATTAATTATAGCATAATATAAAAAAAAGATGAATTAAAAGAAAAAAACATTAAGATAACTTAATGTTTTTATATTATCGTCTTGTTATTCTAGCATATCCATGTCCTGCACGTTGTCCATTTAACATTGAAACTCCTGATACACCACCGATATATCCAGAACCGCCACCGCCACCTGAGTCGTATGAAGAAGCACCATATCCACCGTACCAGCCGCCTCCGCCAGCAGCAGCTCCACCAGCATCAGTACCAGGTCCACCTTGACCATATGCATATCCACCAGATTGTGTACCACCACCAGCAGCAGTAGTTCTTCCTGTACCAGCACTACCATTAGTTCCTCCACCAGATCCACCCGGTAAAGCAGCATCTACCCAATGATCATTAGATACATAAGAGAAATATCCGCCGCCACCGCCGCCACCGGCAACTATGTAAACGTTTGCTGGAGGAGTACCGGCAAGTGTTGCATTAATTGTTCCTATATGTGTAGCTCCACCGCCGCCGCCACTATTAACATGTGAAGTTCCGCCGCCATTAAAACCACCAGCTTTACCAGAACCAGCTCCACCTACGCCTATGTATAGAATTTGGCCTTCAACTAACGATGCATAACCAGCTGCGTAGCCGCCATATCCACCAGGAGCATTTGAATCACCGCCAGGCGAACCACCTTGTGCTCCCCATACTTCTAAAGTGTAAGTTCCAGAACATCCTGCTGGTACAGCCCATGCTTGCATTCCACCTGTATAAGCAAAATCCTGTGAAGTAAATGAACAACATGAATGTGTATTACATGATTGAGAAAGTCCTGTTGTTACTAATGCACATGTGTTGGTTCTTGTTTGTGTCCCTCCTCCACATGTCTTATTACATCCTGTCCATCCACTATATGAGTTAGCGCCATCTGATGTTGAGCCTAATGCTTTAACTTCACTTCTATTTCCTAGTGCATCTTCAGCTATGGCCCATCCATAATAACTTGCTCCACAGCTTCTTGCAAAGTTTCTTGATGTTGTAAAGTTTACATTGTTTTTATCAGGAGCTGTATTACTATTAGTTACTAAATATTTATATGTTATTCCACCTACTCCAGTATCTGTTGATCCAGATGCTACTGTAGCTATTGTTCCTGTTGCATTAGAACCTGATACATTACCTATAGCTCCTCCTGTTGGAGTTGTTGGTGCTATATTATCTATCTTACCTACAGCTTTACTACCTGAACCTACATAGTTTGTACCATCATGTATTAATGCAGTTAAAGATGATTCTGTATCGGCATCTAAATTATAAATCACACTAATACTACCTGATACTTTATACCAAGTATCTGCTTCTATAGTTGTTCCTGTTATCTCAGTACAATTACCCGGATTAGTAGAAGTTCCACAGATAGCTATGGCATCTATATTTGTAGATGTTTCCCTTCCACTTCTTATATAATATTCTGGATTTTCTATATTACCTTTTGTATAACTTACATTTAGAGTTTGACTTCTAAAATATCCATTTACATCACTTGTAGGATCATTTGTATATGCAATTGTTGGTTTTACTATATCTGATGTTGATATAGTTTTTTCAATTGTTGTTTTTAATTTACTTTCATTGGTTCCTGTTATTACTACTTTATATTCTGTGTTATTTATTAAATTAGTAAATACTATATCTTCTCCACTATATTTTTTAGTTGCCACTTTACCATCATCTAAATATAAAGTTACAGTATATTCTATTAATGTTTCTTCATCTGTCATCAAATCTTCTGGCATTACTACTGTTATACTATTTGTAGTACTTGTTACTGTAACTAAGCTTGCTTTATCTTCATCTATTATTGGAGCACTTTGATCTATTGATTTACATGCTCCTATTATTAGATTCCATTTATATCCATAGGCACATAATTTACCATCTGTGATATATTCTGCTAAAGCACCATCTTCAGATAATACTGCCTTACCTGATATAGGTACTTTACCTTTAATTGTTAACAAATCATCACCATTACCGCATCTTTCCCCATTGCAAAGAAAAACAGCCGGTAATTCTTCATGATGACTTAAATATTTTTGTAGATAAGTGGTTGCCGAATCTAAAATTCCACTTACAGATGCACGAAAAGCTGTTTCTTTAGATGATTCTACAACTTTATTAACTGTTGGAACAATTATTAATGCTACAACAGATACTATCACTATGACAGCCAACAATTCAATTAAAGTAATTCCTTTTTTATTCATATACAAGCTCCTATTCTTATATAGATTATAACATAAAAAGAGGTTTTTTTTAACCCCTTAATGTATTTATATATTCTTAGTATATTCTTATAGCTTTTATGATAACTGTATCTAAAGTTATTGATTTATCAGTCGGCCAAACGATAAATGAAATTTCTTTAGAATCTTCTTTGACTTCAATAATATTGGTAATATTCATTCTAACATAACCAGTATTATCGTATGCTGATGAATTATAATCATCTAAACTAATATGATATCTTAAATCAAAACCTGCATACGAAGCATAAGCAGAAACAACATATATACCTTTTTCTAAAGTTACTTTTCCAACTACATTAGATTTATTAGATGCAGCAGATACATTTGAAGCTGTAAATTTGACTACTTCTTGTTTTTCCTTTGCCATACAATATAAATCATCTAGTGCTTCACCTACATTACCGGCTTGCCAATTTTCTTTACTAGAACTAAATTCTACATCTTTAGCCATTAACGTCGATGCATAAACACCAATACTACCAAATATAATCGCGCCTAAAATAAAACTTAATACTATCTTTATATTATTTTTCATATAATCACCTATTCTTATAAAAGATTATAACATAAAAAGAGGTTTTTTTTAACCCCTTAATGTATTTATACTTTCTTCATAATTATTTTTGATTATAAAACTACCTGATACAGCTATATCAGCACTTCTAATTAGTTTAATAGTGTCACTGTTAATACCACCATCAACACTGATTAAATAATCTAAATTATTATTTAATTTATATTCTTTTAATCCATTTACTTTTATTTGGGTACCTAAGATAAATTCTTGACCACCCATACCTGGATTAACACTCATAACTAATACTAAATCTACTTTAGGTAAATATCTATATATTTCTTCTATTTTAGTATTAGGCTTAATTGATATACCTACTTTTATACCTAAGCTTTTAATATAGTTAATCATTTCGTCTATATCATCTATAGCTTCATAGTGAAATGTTATATATTCAGGATTTAATCTAGCAAAACTATCTACATAACTTTTTACATCTCTTACCATTAAATGTACGTCTAATGGTTTAGTATTATTGATTAATACACCTCTCAATTCATCAGATGTCCACGTAGTATTTTCTACAAATCTACCATCCATGATATCTAAATGTATATAATCTGTACTGGTATTATTAAGTTTATCAATAGTTTCTTTTAGATTATCTTTTGCTGATAATATTGATGTTGATACCTTCATATAATCACTTCTTTTCTATAAACTTAAGATAATTTTCATATCTAGATTTTAATATTTTTTTACCTACTTCTTGTTTAACCATGCATGAATTAATATCTTCTTTATTATGCATACAATCTGCATACTTACAGTTATCACGATATAAATTAAATTCAATGAAATTATCTCTTATATCGGCAGCTGTCATATCTTTTAAATCTAATGATGAGAAGCCTGGTGTATCAGCTACTAAGCCACCTAACATATCAATTAATTCAACATGTCTAGTAGTATGTTTACCTCTACCTAATGCTTCACTTATCTCATTAGTTTCTAAATCTAAATCAACGTTTAACTTATTTAGTAATGTTGATTTACCTACTCCACTTTGGCCCGCAAAAACAGTAACTTTATCTTTAAATAAAGATTTAATCATATCTAATTTAGTATTATATAAAACTGTATAACCAATAGATTCATAGTAAGTTTTTATATCATCAATATAATCAGCTTCTTCACTATTTAATAAATCCATTTTAGTTAAACATATAATAGGTTTAATATTATTAAATTCTATCATAACTAATAGTTTATCTAATAAATTTAAATCAATATCAGGATGCTTAGTAGATGTTACTACAAATACTTGATCAACATTAGATACATAAGGCCTTATAAGACTATTTTTTCTTTCATGAACATCTTCTATAATCTTATCTTGGACATTTATAGTTACATTATCCCCTACTATTGGTGTAACCCCTATATTCCTAAATTTACCTCTAGCTTTACATACGTGATATTTACCATCACATAATACAGTAAAGTCATTACTAACTATTTTTACGATTTTACCTTCCATATTACTCCCCTGAAGATGATTCTGGATCTAAAGCAGATGCCGGAACCTTTGATACAACTATTTTTACTGATGTATTTGGTCTTACTACATTACCAGCTGGTCTTGATTGACTTAAAATAGTATTAGGATCAACTGTTGTAGTCTCTTTATATTCAATTTCTAATTCTACATTATTTTCATCACAGAAATTTTGTACACCAGATAATGAATATGTCTTAAAATCTGGATATAAAACTTCTAATGTTTCAACATATAATCTTATAATATCACCTTTAGTAAGTTTAGTACCTTCTTCAACACTTTGTTTAACAATTACATCTTCTTTATATTTATCTTTATTTTGTGTAGATACAGTTTCAATTATAACTTGTAATTCTTGTCTTTTTAATTTAGCTTCTACTTCTGGATATTTTTGACCTACATAGTTTTCAATTAATACTTCATCTCCACCAGATGATACAACTAAAGTTAACATTTTACCTTTTTTAACAATATCATCTGTATTATAGTTTTTAATACCAACTACTTTTTCTTGTTCTACATTATTATCAGTACGATATTCAATATTTGTACTAATAACAAATCCCATATCAGTTAATGTTTTTTCTGCTTCTGCAACTGATAAATTAGTTACATTTGGTATTCTTACATCTGGTACTGCTGTTAATTTAGGTAGTACTAATACAGTAATAAGTAATATAAGTGCGAGTACTACAAATACTATACTTACAATAATTAAAGATTTATTTAATGTTTTTTCCTCTTTTGTTTCATCCTCAACTTTAATATTTTTGATATTTGGTATTTCTTTTGTATGTTCTATTTCGTGTTCTGGATATTCATAAGTTAATCTAGATGTTCCTGTCAATTCTAATGCGTGTACTAAATCTTCATGCATCTCATTAACTGAATCATATCTATTTTTAGGATTCTTAGCTGTAGCTTTTAAAATAATATTTTCAACACTTTGTGGTATTTCAGGATTAATCTTACATACACTTGGTATTGGTTCATTAATTTGTTTCATAGCTATTTCAACAGCGTTTTCACCTTTAAATGGAACTTTACCAATTAACATTTCATACATCATGATACCTAATGAATAAATATCACTTTTAACAGTTGAACCTTTGCCATTAGCTTGTTCTGGTGGAAGATAATGAACTGAACCCATAACTGTATTAGTTTGAGTAAGTTCAGCACTCTTCATTGCCATAGCTATACCAAAGTCTGTTATTTTAGCTACACCATCATCTAATATCATAACATTTTGTGGTTTAATATCACGATGTATTATATATGAGTCATGAGCACATGCAATAGCGCTTGTTATTTGTAACATAATATCTATTGTTTCTGTTAGACTCATCGCGCCTCTTTTTTTGATTAAACTTTTTAAAGTTATACCATCAATGTATTCCATAACGATAAAATAGTTACCATCATCAACACCTACATCATACATTTCAACGATATTAGGATGAGTTAAACTAGAAGCCGCTATAGCTTCTCTTTGAAATCTCCTTACGAATTTTTCATCATTAGCTAAATCTCCTCTTAATATTTTAACTGCTACATTTCTATTTAATATAACATCGTAGGCTAAATAAACATTAGCCATACCACCTTCACCAATAGTACGAACTATTTCATATCTTCCATTAATTCTTTGTCCCTTAACTATCACTTTCATCACCAGCCTTAATTAAATAAGCAATAGATATATTATCTGTGCCACCCCTGTTATTACTTTTAACAACTAACTTTTTAACCTTTTCTTCTGGAGTTAGATCTTCATTTAAAACTCTAGCTATTTGATCAAACTCTAACATATTTGTAAGTCCATCACTACATAATAATATGCCATCTACATCTGTTTCAACATCAAAGATATCCATCTCTACTGTAGTAAGTGAACCTAAAGCTTTCATAAGGACATTACGATTAGGATGGTCCTTAGCTTCTTCTTCAGTAAGTTCACCAGACTTAACTAATAAATTCACTAATGTATGATCAGAAGTTATTTTTTCTAATCTACCATTTTTAATTACAAATCCAGATGAATCACCTAAATTACCAAATAGTAAGAATGCAGGTGTTATAAGTGCGAGTACAATAGTTGTACCCATACCTACACTTTCTGGATGTTCTTCTGTATGTTTATTTATAAGTAGGTTACATTCTGATACCATATCTTTAATAAAGTTAATGGCATCTTCTTTATTACCTACAGATGAAATTTCTGTAAATCTTTTACCAATATGTGATATAGCGATACTTGATGCGATTTCTCCACCATTGTGACCACCCATTCCATCAGCTACAGCCATTAAATATTCTCCAGCCGCATTTTTAACTACTATAACACTATCTTCATTATGATCCCTTACTTTACCAGGGTCAGTTATATATGCAAATTCCATTATAATCCCTCCTCATAGTTGCTTCTTAGTTGTCCACAAGCAGCAGATACTGTACTACCAAATTCACGTCTTATTGTTACGTTGATACCATTTTTCTTTAAAATATCATAGAACTTTAAGATTGTATCTTTACTGCTCTTTTTAAACTCTATATGACTTGTTTCATTATAAGGTATTAAATTAACATATGCATTCATACCTTTAATTAATTTAGCTAATTCTTTAGCATTTTCTTCTTTATCATTAACATCTTTAAGCATAATATATTCAAATGTTACTCTTCTACCATCGTTTCTTAAATATTCTTTTATTGTATCCATAAGTAATTCAAGTGGATAAGCTTTATCAATAGGCATCAATTTTCTTCTTAACTCATCATTAGATGCATGAAGTGATATAGCTAAATTAACTTGTTTATCTAATTTACTAAATTCTTTAATTTTAGGAACTATACCACAAGTTGATACAGTTATATGTCTTGAACCTATAGCTATACCTTTATCATTATTAACAATATTTATAAATCTAATGACATTATCATAATTATCAAAAGGTTCACCTATTCCCATCATGACGATATGAGAAATTCTAACACCTTCAGCTTCTTCTATTAATAATACTTGTTCCACTATTTCATATGCTTCTAGGTTTCTTACTTTTTTAAGTCTACCTGATTCACAGAAAGCACAACTCATATTACATCCAACTTGGCTTGATACGCATAAGCTAGTACCATAATCATGATACATTAATACAGCTTCTATTTTGTTATTATCGAATAAACCAAATAAATATTTAGATACGTCTATACCTTTTTGCTTAGTTAAAATCTTAATTTTATCCATAGTAAAATCTTGTTTTAACTTTTCCCTTATATCTTTACCTATATTAGTCATTTCATCAAAGCTATTAACTCTTTTTTTATATAACCAATCATATACTTGGCTAGCCTTGAATTTCTTTTCTCCAATAGAGGTAAAATAATCTTCTAACATATCCATTGTATATCCATAAATATTTTCCATAATAACACCTATTATAATTATATCATTTTTAGAAATAAAAAAATAGGTTTTAGCCTATTTTCTTATTAAAATCCCATAATAGCACATATAACCATAAATGCTACAGTAAGTACTAAAGTAGTTCTAGTAATTACTACTTCGATTCCTCTTTCTTTTCTATTCGCAAATAATTCAGCTCCACCAGTAATAATATTAGATGCTGATTCTGCTTTACCACTTTGTAATAATACAATCGCGATTAATAAAATTGATACAATTATAAGTAAAATCTTCATAGATGTTCCTCCTAACTACATAATATTTTACCATATTTTATAGAATTTGCAACACTATTTACTCTTTATAATATAAGTTAAATAGTTACTAAAATCTAATGATTTAATTACTTTTTTAAATTCTTCATAGTTTAGACTTTCTGTAATACCATAACCATCAGTTATGATATCACCATATCTAACAATATTATTCATAGCCTTATTATTCATAGAATAAATATTATCAGTTGTGGTAATTAGTGATGCTTTCATAGCTTTTAATTTTCTTTCAAAATCTTTTTTAGATACTTTTATATCACTTATAGATTCTTTAATTCTATCTAATAATTTCTTTGTATTTTTAGTCTCAGCTAAGATATATGGACACACAAAGTTATCTACATTAGTATATGTTACGTATAATCCTTCATTAATAATACCATCATTTTTTAATTCTTCATTTAATAAAGATGTACCATCTACCTTTAAATCAAAGAATAAACTAACATAATTATATATCTTTATTTTATCCATTTTTATATTTTTAATATTTAATTTATAACCTATACCTACCTTAGGTATATTAACATCCATTTTAATAGTATCAGTTTTCTTAGCTACTTTATCTGGTTCATTATATTTTTTTAATATAATTTCTTCTTTTTTATTAAATTTCTTTTTAGACATATTTTTCTTAATAATACTAATTATTTCTTTTGGTTTAACATTACCAGAAGCAACTACAAACATATTAGATGGATGATAGAAAGTATTATAGCATGTATATAAATCTTCTTTAGTAATACTATAAATACTATCATGATCACCTATTACTTTAATCTTTATAGGATGATTTATAAATGTATTATATACCATATTTTCCATTAATGCTGAATATGGATCATCTTCATACATCTTCATTTCTTGTTCAATTATACCTTTTTCTTTTTCTACATTCTCATCAGTAAAATATGGAGAATATACATAATCTAATAAGAAATTTAAGTTTTCATTTAAGTATTTTGAACCTGAAAATAAATATGTTGTTTTAAAATTAGAAGTATTAGCGTTTGCATCAGCTCCACGTTCTCCAAAGAAAGTAAATGGATCTACACCATCTTTTTGTTCAAACATTTTATGTTCTAGGAAATGGGCAATTCCATCTGGCACGCATACCATATCTTTTTCTCCAATAGGTACAAATTCTCTTTGGATAGAACCATAATTAGTTGATAATGTTACATAAAAATTATTAACGTTAGGCATAGGAATTACATATATTCTAAGACCATTTTCTAAAGTCTCTTCATATAAATTTAAATCTAAATTATTATATGTTCTTTTTTTCATTTTCCTTGCCCCCTTCTAATAAATATACTATTTCAGGATGAATCTTAGGTATAACATTTAAGATATCTTTTTTAGTAACTTTTTTAATTTTTCTTTTCTTTGTATTAATTAAATCTGTACCTAAATATTCACGAGTTACATAAGTATTTAATGTTGAATATATTGAATCATTTACTTCTTCAAAAGCTGATAAATATGTTATTTTACCATTATCAATATCTTTCTTATCAAATTCTCCTTTATTCATCTTAGATACTTCTTCTTTAATTAATTTTAAAGCTTTTTTGTAAGATGATGCATTTATACCAGAAGATATTATCATTAAATTAGATAGTGGTTTAAAACTACATGATATAGAATAACATAAGGAATTTTTTTCTCTTACATTTTTAAATAATCTAGAATCTGGACCTCCACCTAAAATATATGTATAAATAGGCATGACATAATCTCTTTCATAAGTTGTTAAATTATCTACTTTATAACCTATTAATAATGTACTTTGATTATAATCTTTAGTATCACTGTATTCATTATATTTATCAGTAAATTTATCATGATAAATATAATGTTTAGTATTATTTCTTTTTCCTTTTAATTTAAAGTGTTTTTTAACTATAGATTCTACATTAGAAGGAATATTACCTATTATAAATATATCAACTACATCATTATTTAACATATCTACATAACTTTTATATACATCTTTATTTTTAACTTTATCTATTTCTTTCTTAGTACCATATGGTGGATATGATAAAGGTGTATCTGGAGATAATTTTTCTAACATCTTAGTAATCGCGTATGCCCTTGGTGATTCATTAAATACATCTATTTCTTCTTTCAGACATTCACATGAATATTTAAATGCTTTATCATCAAATGAATCATTAATTACTTTAGGATTAAAGATAATATTAGTTACAAAGGCAAATGCATCTTCAAATAATCCAGGTGCATATTTTTCATTTAAGAAACTAGCATTAAAAGATGTAATAATACTTTCTCCTGAATTAGTTACATCAGTTCCACCAGATAAATTATATAATTCTTCTGTTTTGATACTTAATAATCTTTTAGTCTTATATAAATTATTTGATTCAGATAATATTGTAGGAATTAATCTTCTTGGAACAATATTTTCTTTTATATTTTTATTTTTAAAATTAATTTTAATTACTGTCTTTTTATATTTATCAGTATTAATAATATGAAGATTATATGCTTCATTTTTAATTTTTTTATAATTCATGTTATCACCCTTTTAATATTATACCATATATTAAATTTATTATAATAAAAAAGAAGCAGATGCTTCTTCTAACGTGTTTTTTGTATTTCTTCTTTAAATAATCCATCTGGAGTATTAAAGTTTTCATTTTGAGAATCTTCTATATTTTTCAATTCTCTCACTTTTGATTCATAAGTTGCTTCTGTTTCTTCTATATCTTTTTCAACTATTCTTTTTGTTTTAAATAATTTCTTTAAATCACGAATTGAATCAGTTGTTTTTGCATAACTACCATATAACAAGGCTGATGAACATAAAACCAAACTACCTGTTAAAGCAGGTAATGCTTCTTCATATATTAATAAAGTAGTTAAAACTGAAGTTCCAATTCCAGCAATTCCCATTCCTACACAACCAACAATTTTAAACTTTGTATTTTTAATATTTTTTGTAACTAATTTAAGATTTTCTTCTGCTAATGTTTTATCTTTAGCAGCTTGATACACCTCTAATGACTTTAACGTTTTCTCATTCGGTGATCCTTCTTTAAATTCCATAACATCCTCCTAGTCTTTAATTATTTTATATACTTCTTTATAGTTTTTAACAGGAATGAATTCTATTTCTTTTTTTACTTCATTAGGTAATTTTTCTACTTCACTAAAATTATCATAAGGAATAATTATTTTTTTAATTCCATTTCTTAAAGCACCTAAGCTTTTTTCTTTTAATCCACCTATTTTTAAGACATCACCATGTAAAGAAATCTCACCTGTCATAGCTATATCTGATTTAACTTTTAAATTAGTTAAACTACTTATAATAGATGTAGCTAAAGCAATACCAGCAGAAGGTCCTTCTTTTGGAATAGCGCCTTCTAATGCATGAACATGAATATCATTTTCTTCAAATTTATCAAATGATATTTTAAATTCTTTGGCATTAGCTTTAATATAAGAATATGCAATTGATGCACTTTCTTTCATAATATCTCCTAATGAACCTGTTAATATTAAATTACCTTTACCTTTATAATAATTAGCTTCAATAGGAAGTACCTCGCCACCAAATTCAGTATAGGCTAAACCATTTACTAAACCTACTTTATCTTCTACTTTATAATCATCATATATAGGCAATCCTAAATAACTTTCAATATTCTTTAATGTTATCATAGGTATATTTTTGATTTCATTAGATACTTTTTTAGTAACTACTTTTCTTATTATTTTAGATATTTGTCTTTCTAATTCACGAACACCAGCTTCTTTAGTATATCTTCTTATAATAGATAATATGGCATCATTTCTAAAAGTAATATTATCTATGCCCATTTCTTTAGATAATTTAGGAATAATATGTTTTTTAGCAATATCTAATTTTTCATATTCCGTATAACCATCTAATTTAATTATTTCTAATCTATCTTTTAGAGGGGCTGGTATTCTAGATATGTCATTAGCAGTCGCGATAAACATGACATTAGATAAATCATATTCTAAGTCTAAATAATTATCTTCAAAATATTTATTTTGTTCAGGGTCTAATACTGACAACATGGCACTTATAGGATCTCCATTAATATTAGATGTCATTTTATCTATTTCATCTATTAAGAATAATGGATTAGAACTTTTAGCTTTGATTAAACCATTTATAATCTTACCTGGTCTCGCCCCTATATAAGTTTTTCTATGACCCATAATTTCAGCTTCATCATCAAGTCCACCTACAGACATTTTAGTAAAATTCCTATTCATAGCTTTAGCTATAGAAAAAGCTAAACTAGTTTTACCTACTCCAGGAGGTCCTACTAAACATATAATAGGTCCTTTTAAACTATTTGTATTTTTCTTAACAGCTAAATATTCTATAATACGTTTTTTAACTTCATCTAATCCATTATGTGTATCATCTAATGATTTTTTAACAGATGTTAAATCCTCGTTATCTAATGTATTAATATTCCAAGGTAATGATAATAATGTGTCTATGTATCCTCTTTCCATATTAAGCTCAGGTGACATTATAGGTAATGTTTCATATCTATCTATTAAAGTAGATATTTTATTTCTTATATCATCATTTAAATTTAAACTATCTAGTTTTTCTTTTAATTTAGATATTTCTTCATCTTTAGTAGATACTTCGCCTAATTCTTCTTTGATCATACGAAGTTTTTCTTTAAGTAAGAAGTCTCTTTGATTTTTATCGAATTCTTTTGTTACTTTAAAATCTAAATCTCTTTCAATATTAGATAATTCTTCTTCTTTATAAATATCTAAAAGTAACATTCTAGCTCTTTCAGATGCTTTAGTCTCTTTTAAGTATTCATGCATCCTATCATTAGTCAATGGTAGATTAGGTACGATTAAATCAGTTAAATCACTTAATATAGTTACATTACTTAATTTAGCTAAAATACTATTACCCATATTTGGTACATTATTAATATAGTATTCTAACTCTTTATTTAATTTTCTTATAATAGCTTTTTCTTCTAGAGGTTCCATCTTTTCTTTTTCAATATCAAAAGTTAAAGCCTCTAACGTATTATCAGATTCTAAGCTTATATAAGTTTTAATCCCCGTTCTTTTAATTCCTCTTAAAGAGATTCTAGTTCTTCCATTAGGTAAAGTTATCTTATTTGTAATTTTACATTCTACACCTATTTTAGGTAGACTATTAATATCCGGATTAACGTCATATGGATCTTCACTAGAAACTACTAATAATTTACCATCATGGAACATATAAGACATATCAAGTAATCTAATACTATCCTTGTCTTCAAATTCAAGTTTAAGCTCATTTGAAGGCAGTAATACTAATCCACGAAGTACGATTACAGGTAAGTTGTGTATCATAGCATGCCTCCTTCAAAAAACTGATTTCTATTATAAAGCCTATAATATTAAAAGTCTAGTAAAATATGAAAAAAACTTATCTTTTTTTTAGATAAGTTTTTCTATTTTATTCATATCAGATATATCATCTATATCTATTCTTATATTATTAATACCTATATCAAAATAATTATTATCATCTATTCTTTTTTCATCATAATAAATAACCATTTTATTATCTCTAATTTTAATAGGATATTTATTTTTAAATTTAGAAAGTAAATAATAATTACCATCCTCTAAATCATGATATTTTAAGATATTAAATTTAGATATCATAGCTTCTATATTACCATATACTACTACTTCTAGATTAGGATGCTTTTTATATCTTTCATGATAATTATCAATTAAATATTTTACTTTATCATAATCCATTTCATAAGATAGGCATATTTTTTTAACTCCCATACTATGTAAAAAGGCAACAGTATATGAATTAACTACATTCATATAAGGAGATGTATAAATATCTTTATATTTATTTAATCCACCTAATTCAGATATAACTACTCTATCATAATCTTGATAATTCATATTAACTCTAGGTAATATGTAATATGAATTAGGTATTTTATTATATAAATCTATATTATCTACGTATATATCGTTATAATCTTTTAATTTATTATATATATCCATACTAGATACTTTATAGTTTATGTTAGATTCAAAGTTAAAATCAGGTATATCTATAGTATATTCACCTTCAATATATTCAGGTAATTCTAATCTTTTATTGGTTAAATCATCTATAGTATTTCTTCTAAGTTCATTTAAATCTTTGATATTAATGAATAAGTTATCTTCTATAGATATATTTAATTTATTTATAGTATATGGTGTATTACCTAATTTAGATAGTTGTTTTTCTATATCTTCTTTAGTAATACTTATCTTTTTAGCTATATCTACATTGTTAGAAGTATTAATAACTTCTATATCATTATGTTTAATTTTTAAAGACATTTCATTTTTATTAGCTATAAATTCCATATCTATTTTTACTTTTCTTTTTTTACTATTAATCATATTATTAATATCATTTATTAATTTATAATCTTTAGTCTTTAATACATCATCACCTATAGATACAGTATCATCAACTTTAATAGTAATAATATCACCTTTATAAGCTTCTTTCACTGTTTCTTTATTCTTCTTCATCATAGTAAGAATAAAACCTATATCATTTTTACCAGTTATTCTAATACCATCATTAATAGATAATGAATCATCTAATTTAATATTAACATATCCTTTATTATAAGATATAACTTTACCTATCTTAACTCCCATATGATTAGGTCTTTTAGAATTGATAAAGTTATTATTATCTTCATTAAATAAGAATCCTTTAGTAAATCCTCTATTAAATACTTTTTTAAGATTTAAGATATCTTTATCATCTATAGATACCTTACCATTTTTTATATAACTATCTATAGCTTTTCTATATAGACTAGTAATTATATATACGTATTCAGGACTTTTCATTCTACCTTCTATTTTGAATGAAGCCACACCTAAATCTATTAATTTACCAATATTATCTAAACTGTTTAAATCTTTTGTACTTAGGATATATGAATCTTTATTTACTTTATTACCAGATTCATCTATTAGGTCATAAGGTAATCTACATGATCCTGCACACATACCTCTATTACCACTTCTACCACCTATTAAACTACTCATAAGGCAGTTACCAGAATAACTTATACATAAGGCACCAGCTATAAAGATTTCTAAATCTACATTACTATTATCTTTTATATATTTAATTTCTTCTATACTAGTTTCTCTAGGTAGAACTGTTCTTTTAATATTTAATTTTTCTAATACTTTTACTGCGTCTAAATTATCTATATGAGCTTGTGTTGAAAAGTGTATTTCTAAATTAGGTAATACTTTTCTTGCTAAATCTATCATACCTAAATCTTGCATTATAACTGCATCTACACCTATCTTATGTAGATATTTTAAATAATCTAATAATTCATCTACTTCATTATCATATATTAATGTATTTACTGTTACATATAGTTTTACATCATACATATGAGCATATCTAACGATATATTCTAATTCTTCATTTGTGAAGTTAGAAGAAAAGGCACGAGCACCAAATCTTTTTCCACCGACATATATTGCATCTGCACCAGCCTCTATAGCTGCATAAAATGAATCTATTGATCCAGCTGGAGATAATAATTCACACCTCATATAAATCACCAATGTTATTATAAATTAAAAACTATTATTTTTCAAATATAAAAAGAATTAACAAATAGTTAATTCTTCATTGATATACGAACGTATTTTTGGTATAATTAATTTAGGAATACTTAATAGTTGGGTGATGCCTCCAATCGTATGAAAGGAGGTGGTAGTAATGAATAAAAAAGATTTTTTAATCTTTGCTTTAATCATTATCATCATTCTTCTCATATCTTTGTTATTTATAACAATTATATAAGAAAACATCGCCTGACTAAAGCTTAGACAGGCGATCCTACAATGTAGGGCACACTCAACATAGCGTATTAAGTGTTCCTTTTTATTGTATGCAGTATCTGCATCTACATACATTATAGCATACTCTATTCTGAAAGTAAATCTTCTAAGGTTACTATGTCATAACCTTTAGATTTAATGTATTTAATTATATATTCTAATTCTTTTAATAAAGTTTTATTGACATCCATACTAATAATAGAACCTGATTTAATATCTTTTTTTATTGTTAATGTAGGAGTATTTTTAGTAATTATACTGGGGATAACTGTATAACTTTTATTCATTGAGCATATATCTAAGACTTCTTTTTCTTTCTCTTCTAAATAACAGTAATTATATTTTTGATTAGCTATCTTATCTACTAAAGTAGATGCCCAAGTAGAATTAGATATAGTACCGATATTATGCCCTTCTCTAACTAAAGATAATATTGAATCATCCATTTTATCCACAGTAAAAATATTAGCCCTTACTCTATTTTCTTTTAATATACTCATAAGTAGATTTAAATTACTTTCATCTACTTTAAATATTAATGAAACTTGATTTCTATTTGGATTACCAGATATTATATATTTATTATAAATATTATTTATAGATATGTTAGGTTTTATTTTTTTATATACTAATAAGTTATCTTTATATGTACCTATCTTTTTCATTGCGTCATAACTTTTAGATATATCTACTTCCCTACCAGATATACCTGGTATTATAGTATCATCATCTATTATGGCATCTACTGGATTAGTTTTCATATTATTCATATCCTCTTTTATCTTGATCATAATATCATCCGTATTTTTAATTACTGTAGAAGTTTTAGAAGTAAAATAAAAGCTAAATATAGCAAGAGTAACAAAGCCTATTACCTCAAAATATTTTTTCATATAACCACCACTAAATTATATGAAATAAATTAACAAAAATAAATGAAATGTATAAAATAATGTAGGAGGTATTTATGTATAATAGATATTATAGAGGCAATGATAGATTTGTAGGAGGATTTGTATTTCCGTTTTTATTAGGAGGAGTTACTGGAGCAGCTTTAGCGCCTAACTTCTGGGGTGGAGGAAGAAGATATTATTATCCATATTATCCACAACCATATTATTATCCTTATTACTATAGATAGTTAATACTATCTTTTTTTATGTCTTGTAAACTCTTAGATGGTGTTTCCATATCTTCTGGCATAGTACCATTTAATTCTTTAATTGTATCTCTTACTTTCTTACCAACCATATAATGTGTATCACATGATGCTTTTTCTCCTTTTATGCTATCATTAATAAGTTTTTGATTAGTCTGATCTATTCTAAATAAATTGGCTACTAATTCACTACTACCCATATTATCTAATATATCCTCTCTATATCTTAGTTTTTTTCTTTTAGCTATATCGTTAGCTGTCTCACCATTATAGAGTCCCTTATATCCAGCATTATGAAATTTATCTAAGTTTTTAACTCCTGCCATAACCGCCGTTTTATTTAATTCCCTATTACCCTTTTTAGTCAAATTTCTTTGATATAATCTTTTTTCATCTTCCGTAAGTAAATTATAATCATCTTCTAATAATTCCATCTTTCTTGTTTGAATAGCAAAATAAGTTTGACCTAAAGCAATTACTTCTTTCCTTGGATCACCATTCATTACAATGAGATAGCATGCATATCTAGATAATTTATAATCGATTATATATTCTTTCTTACCTTTTCCAGTTATTATTGGGGTGTTGACCCCAACAACCCAATAATTACTATTTTTATCACTATTTTTTGCAGATAAATCTGCTTTATCTATTACCTTTTCAAAATTTCTCCATTCTTTATACTCTAATATCTTTTGTAATTCTCTAGCATACCAAAATTCATTACCATCTTCATCGATATGTTTAATACTATCAAATATCTTACTACCTTCTAATTCTAGATTTTTCATAAATCCTCCTATCTAATTAGATACTAGCAAATTATTTTGTCGAATAATGTCGAATCTTGTCGAAAAAAAGTAAAAAAAATAAAAGAAGCTATTTAGCTTCTTCTATACTTCTTGTTTCTCTGATTACGATAACTTTAATAGTACCTGGATATTGCATTGTATCTTCGATTTGAGTCTTAATATCACGAGCTACTTTAACACTACCTAAATCATCAATTTCTTCTGGTTTAACAATAACACGAAGTTCTCTACCTGCTTGCATTGCGTATGTCTTTTCTACACCTTCAATATTATTACCAATAGCTTCTAATTCTTGTAATCTTTGAACATAGTTTTCTAATGAATCATTACGAGCTCCTGGACGTGAAGCACTTACTGCATCAGCTATAGCAACTAAACTTGCAATTACTGAAGTTGGAGCTGTATCACCATGATGTGAAGCAATTGTATTAATTACTACATCATTTTCATGATACTTAGTAGCTAAGTTAACACCTAAGTCAACATGGCTACCTTCAACTTCATGGTCAATAGCTTTTCCAATATCATGGAATAAACCAGCTCTTTTAGCTAAGGCTACATTTTCACCTATTTCACTTGCCATTAATCCAGTTAAGTTAGCTACCTCAATTGAATGTTGTAATACATTTTGACCATAACTTGTTCTAAAATGTAATTTACCTAATAATTCAACTAATTCAGGTTCTACTTTAGTAATACCTAATTCAAATAAAGCATTATTACCATATTCTAGTATTTTAGCTTTCATATCTTTAGATACTTTATCATAAACTTCTTCAATTCTTGATGGATGAATTCTTCCATCTTTAATTAATGTTTCTAATGTAACTCTAGCCATTTCTCTTCTATATGGATCGAAACTAGATAATACGATAGCTTCTGGAGTATCATCAATAATTAAATCTACTCCTGTAACAGCTTCGATACTTCTAATATTTCTACCTTCTCTACCGATGATACGACCTTTCATTTCATCGTTAGGTAATTCTACTACAGTTACTGTTTGTTCATTAGCAACATCAGATGCATATTTTTGCATACTTTCTACTAATAAATTTTTTGCTTTTTTGTCAGCTTCTAATTTAGCTTCAGTTTCTCTATCTTTGATGTAACTAGCTATTTCTAGATTCATCATTTCTTCAACTTTCTTTAAAACTAAATCTCTAGCTTCTTTCTTTGAATAACCAGCTATTTTTTCTAGTAATTCAACTTGTTCTTTTTTAATTTCCTCTATGCTTGCCTTCTCATCTTGAAGTTCTTTTTGTTTATCAACTATATTGCTTTCTCTTTCATCAAGAGTAATTTCTCTTTTATGGATTAATTCTTCTCTTTTATCCATATTATTTTCTCTTTGAAGTAATCTTTCTTCAGTTTCTTTTACTTCAGCTTTTTTATCTTTTATTTCATTTTCAATATCTGCTTTATATCTAGATGCTTCTTCTTTTGCTTCAGATATATAATCTTTTTTAATTTGATCAGCTTCTTTTTTAGCTTTTTCTATTAAGTTTTCTACGTTTTTAGCCGATAATATATTCTTAATATAATTAAAAATAATCATTACGATAATTCCAACAAAAAGTCCTATCATGATTAGCAAGTATGGAGGCATATCATTAAACATATACACACCATCTTCCTATACATAGTTTTCACTACAATTATATTGTACTTTTTATTTTAGGTTTAGTCAATAGAATAATCTTTTAAAAAAGAAAAAACACATATATAAAATGTGTTTTAATCTTTAAACATTTTAACCATAAATGGTTTAGTTACTTCATCTATAATAACTACTAATAACACCATTATACATGGATAAATTATTTGAATAATATTTAAAGGTACTATACCAAATAAATTTCTAATAGGAGTATTAAATACTATTATCTGCATAATCATTAAGAATATAGTTACTCTATTCAATACTTTATTACTAAATACTTTACCTTCAAAAATATCTTGTTTTAAATTCTTACATGAATAAGCATAATATGTTTCAAGTAAGATTAAAGTTAAGAATGTCATAGTAGAACCTATTCCCATACCATATACTTTTATACCTACAAAATATATAGTTAGTACAGCTATAGTTTTAAGTATAGCTGATAAACTTAATTTGGCTACTAAGAATGGTGTAAAGAATGTTAAATGGTTAGTTGAATTTCTATCCATAACATCATCTTCTGCTTCTTCAAAGGCTAATGATATAGCTGGAAGTGAATCTGTAACTAAATTTAAATATAATAATTGAATTGGTACAAATATTTCAAAACCAAATAACATACCTATAAATACAATTAGTATTTCAGCTATATTACCAGCAAGTAAATATACTAATACATCTCTTATATTATCGAATATCCTTCTACCTTCTCTAACAGCTTTTACAATAGTAGAAAAACTATCATCAGCTAAGATTATATCAGATACACCTTTAGATACTTCAGTACCAGTAATACCCATACCTACACCAATATTAGCTGTTTTTAAAGCAGGAGCATCATTAACACCATCACCTGTCATAGCAACTATTTTATCTTGTTCTTTTAAGGCATTAACTATATCTAGTTTATTCATTGGACTAACTCTTGCGAATACACTATATTTTTTAACAGCTTCATTTAGTTGTTTTTTAGTCATATTATCAAGTTCTAGTCCTGTTAAAGCTTCTTCTTCTGTTTCTATAATACCAATATCTTTAGCGATTGATACAGCTGTAGCTAGGCTATCGCCTGTAATCATTATTGGTCTTATATGAGCTTTCTTGCATAACTCAATTGATTCTTTAACATCTATTCTAGGTGGATCTATCATAGCTGTTAAACCCGCGAATACTAAATCTTCTTCTATTTTTTCTTTATCATAACATTTATCTAACTTTTTATATGCATAAGCAAGTATTCTATATGCTTTACTAGATTCTTCTTTTTCTATTTTGATAAATTCTTTTTTCTTTGCTTCAGTCATTTTTACGACTTTATTACCTTTTATATAATAATTACAATGACTAATAACCGAATCAAAACTACCTTTTGTATATAAAATTATATCATCATTAAATTTATTAATAGTTGACATCATTTTTCTTTCTGAATCAAAAGGTATCTCATCTATTCTTACTTTATCTTTTCTTATTTTGTCAATATCGATTATATCTTCTAAGCATTCATATAAAGCGATTTCTGTAGGATCTCCAATATATCCTTCTTCACTTCTGGCTGCATCATTATCTAATGCCATTATTTCAAATAAGATATTATTTTTATCTAAATCTTTAATTGACTTAATATCACCATCATAGAATACTTCCATAACAGTCATTTTATTTTGTGTGATAGTTCCTGTTTTATCTGAACATATTATTTCAGTGGAACCTAATGTTTCAACTGATGCCATTTTTCTTACAATAGCTTTTTCTTTTGCTAAATCATTCATACCTATTGATAATACTATTGTTATAACAGCAGGTAATCCTTCTGGTATAGCTGCTACTGCTAAAGATATAGAAAGCATTATTATTTCAAATAATTCCATACCTTTAACTACACCTATTATAAACATAACAAAGATAACTATTAATATAATTAAAGATAATACTTTAGATATATTTGTAACTCTTTTTTGAAGTGGTGTAATTTCTTTTAATTCAGCATCTATGGTCTTAGCTATATTACCAAATTCTGTATCCATACCTGTAGTTAATACTAATGCTTCACATTTACCATATACTATATCTGTACCTGTATATATCATATTAGTTCTAGATGATATTGGTACTTCACCATTAATAGCTTCAATATGTTTTTTTACTGGTAATGATTCACCTGTTAGGCTTGATTCATTTACCTTTAATGAGTTTTGCCATATTACTCTAGCGTCTGCAGGAACTGTATCTCCTGCCTCTAAAACAATAATATCTCCAGGTACAATGTTTTCACTATCAATTATTCTTAATTTACCGTCTCTTTTTACTTTTGTTTTAGTTACTTGCATCTTCTTTAAAGCATCTATAGCTTTATCCGCTTTTATTTCTTCAAAGAAACCTAATATTGCATTTAAAACTACAACTACTATTATAACAATACTATCTATAGGTGAATTACCTTCTACCATAGCTAAAATAAATGAAAATATTGACGCGATTATTAATATAATAATCATTATATCTTTAAATTCACTTACGAATTTTATAAATCTAGAAGTCTTTTTTGTTTCCTCTATCTTATTGTGTCCATATTTACTTATTCTTTTATGTGCTTCTTCATTAGTAATACCATTACTACTACTTTCAAAGTCTTCATATAATGTTTCAATATCCATATTGTAGTATTCCATCAAGACACCTTCTATCTTAATATATTTTATCAAAGATAGAATTTTTTATCAATAAAAAAAGCAGTACTTTTATACTACTTAATTATCCCACTTATATCTAACTCTATAATCCGACATAAAAGAATAGTTATCAAATTCTTTTTCCATTCTACCAATTACTATACTAGGTATAACTCCTTGATTAGTAGAAAATTTTCTTATATTAGTTATTGTATAATTGCCTTCTTTTATAAACTTTTTATATTCATTTTCATCAATTAAAACATTTCTAGCAAAAGCATTCGCGCGTTCTTCAACACGATTATCTAAAAACACATAATCTAATAATTTAGTTTCAAAATCATCATTTAATAAATGCCCTATTTCATGGAATAGAGTAAACCAAAATATATCTGCATATGATCCTCTAATAGTCATACATAATGTTACTTTATCATTTCTTTTTTGAATATAACCTTGTACTGGTGCACCAGTAAAATTTTTAACGACTGCAAAAGCAATCCCACATTCTTCAAAAATATTAGTCAATTTTTTTATTGCTTTATTTATATCTAAAAACATTGCTTCTTTTATATTGCCTAAATTATCAATCAATTTATCTCTATTAAAATTATTCTTTACTACAATCTTGTTTGTATAATATTCACACAATCTTTGCCATGCATATAAAACATAAACATTTAAATTATATTTATTAGAGCCTCTATAAGCTACATTAGGGACACTGATTTTATCTATATTTGATAAATCAGTTATTCCTAAAAACTTACGTGCAGTTAATACTTTTAATGATTTATTACTTGTTGAAATAATAATATTGTTTTTTTCGCAATACGATAGTATTTCCTTTAAAGAATCACATATTTTAAATTCTTCATCACTTATATTATTTATACTTTCTAGTTCATATACCTCTCTATCATATATTCCTTGCAAATTAATCCAAAAACTTGTTGGTATATTTAACGCTATTTCTAATGCAGATGCAAACTTAGATGAAATATCTTTTTTACAGTTTACTACTTCGCTAACATGTTTTGCAGAAAAACCTGTTTTAATTGCCAATTCTTCTTGTGAAATACCCCTATCTTCTATAACTTCTTTTAATGTTTCTCCAGGATGTATGATTAAATCAGGGGATAAGATTTTCGCATTTCCCATCATGATAATGCACAACTCCTTTCAAATTTACCTCTTCACACTTTCTAAGTGATTCATCATCGAGCTTAACAGATACAGGTTCAACAATTAACCTTTTATCCTTATCTAATCTTATGCCATAATAGTTATCTAAATTACCTTGTAGAGGATGTGGATCTCCAATACCCATATCAAGATATTCTTTGAAATTATTAGATGCCTCGAGTTCATTGCGTCTTCGTTTAACCATTCTGGCAAGTTTGTCCCCAATAGTTCTTATTAATTCTTTATTATCATCAATTATTTTGCTTACTTTCTTATCTGGAACTGATACTTTCAATCCACCTGCCTCCTTTCTTAGTTACCTATCAGGTAACTATATTATACAATATTATTATATTAAACGCAACAAAAAAATAGTATTTTATACTACTTTTTTATTGATTAAATATGGATTTCTTTCCATTACTTTAACTTTTTCACATTTCAATTTAAAATATTTTTCACCATTAAAATTATTTAGTAATTCTAATAGTCCTTCTTTAACGGTTAATACATCATCTAAAGAAACAGATGCTTCATTAACTAATTGATTAACTGTCATTCTCTTAATATATAAAGCATTAAAAACAGATTTATACATTGTAGGATAGTTTTCTAATATTTCCCATAACCAATCTATTATTATTTGATATGCGAATTTTCTAGTAACTTCACTATGATTAAAGTAATCATAATTTAACATACCATTATATAACATATCAACCTGTAACGGTTCTAAGAAAAATAATCTTTCTTTAGGTATATGATTATAATAAGCAACTTCACAATCAGATAAAGCATTCTTAATAGCCCTAGAATTCATCAAAGGTCTTTCATATATACCATATTTCTTACTTTTCTTATATATAAATGGATTAGATCTAATCGCATCTACTGAACTAACATCAAAAGCAAGTAATCCGTTATCAGATATAATATCAATATTACTTTCAATACATACACCCATATGTTTCTTTTCTTGACTCATATAGTATTTAAAAAAAGTGTTTATATCCTTACTAAAACTTATCCAATCATAATCTCCTCTACTACCATTTTGTAAATAGGCAATTAAGGTAGATGATATTTCTAAAAATTTAATATGATAAGGTAAAAATTCTTCAGTATTATTTTCATAATAATACTTTAATTCATTTCTAATAATGTCATATAACATAGCATTCTTATCATTAGCGTCTTCTATTATTTTCATAGTATTAGTACTAATTATTTTAGGATTTTCTTTTCTATAATATTCATATAAAGCTTCATATTCTTCATTAGTCATGCGAATATCTTTAGCGTATATCATAAAATCAATATAATCCCTTAAAGAATCAGATACATCCTTTTTAGAATATAATCCATTCTCATTAGCATTAATATCAAAATCAGTACTATTTAATGCCCTATAAACAATCATGGTATCACCTTCTTTGCATATTTTTTATTTTTTCAAAAGATTCTTCAAAATCAATATCAACAATATTTCTATAATCTGTAAATGGATCTAATCCACATAATATAGCTCGGTCAATTAATTTTAAATTTTTTTCTTTTAAATCAGATTCATTAGATTTAATATAACTAGGTGTATCAATAGCTTTAAATACTTCATTATCAAAAAGTAAATTATCAGGTAAATCAACTAATTTATATCCTTTATCAGTTAGAATTAAAGCATCATTAATAAATATTTTTCTTGCTTTTTCTACATTAGTTAAATCAATCTTTTTTGTTTTATCATATTGATTAAATACATTATTCCTAAAAAGTTCCATTCTATATCCATATACTTTACCATTACAAGTAAGTAACTCTCTTGGAAATATGAATGAATCTAGATTTATATCACTTTCCATTACATATAGACCAGGTTTGTATTCTTCTACTAATTCAGGTTTATACATCTTTATAGCTTCATCAAACACAGTTTGATATACAACTCCATCAGCACCTGAACCAAGTTTTTTTATATATATAGTGTTAATATATTCTCTTAAATCTTCTACTGTGTCAAAATTATATATATAATCTTCCATATTAACCCCTCAATCAATTTCTGATGTCATATTATAACACGGATATCAAAAAATACAAAATAAAAAGAGTATTACTACTTTTTACTCATAAATTTATTATAAAATTTTTCTATATATTCACAATCATCTTTAAATCGTTTTGCATTTATACCTTTTAATATCATTTTTACATCATTTATCAATGCTCCATATGTTTCTTCGAAAGCTTTAGCGTTAAAAATTAGATAATTTTTACTATATTCTTTACATGTCCAAGTAAAATTGGCATCAGGATCAATTTTTTTGTATGTACAATCATTTTTGCGAAAAATACCACAATATTCGCCAACTAAATCTGAATTTTTTCCACCAATTTCAGCGAATTTATTTTGCACTGCTTTAAAATTTACATGTCCGAAAGTTTTATTTCTAATGGCAAAATAATATGTACGATAAAAATCAAAATAGTTTTTGTAAATATCATTAACAATTTTACTTCTTTGTGAATAAAACTGACATGAAGAAGTAATAAAAGATACAATAAAACCACACCACAAATTAGTGACCAAAGAAAATAGCAATTCTGAATTTTTGATAAATTCAAATTCATATAATATCCCAAGTAAAATTGAACAAGCTAGTGTAACAAACATAATATTTCTAGTTTCTTTCATAAATATCCCTCCTACTGAACAAATTAATATCTATTATACCATATCCATACATAAAACATTATATATAATTTTACTAATTATCACATTTGTGATAATATATAAAATCAATTAAGGGGGATATTATCATGATTACGAATACGCATATAGAAAAATTTGTATTATATTTAAGAAAAGTAATATTTGAAAAAGAATATATTAATGATTTTGAGACATTAAAAAAAATAAAATATTATTTGCATGATCATAAAGATAATAAAGAAGTAATTAAAGCCAAAACATTTTTAGCAGATTATCTTTATAACATATATACATCTAAAGAATTAGTAAATGCCTTAAATACGTCAGATTCATATAGATATTTAAGAAAATTACATATATTTAATGAAGATCCAGTAAGAAAATATCCTGAATTAATAGATTTCTTTAATCAAACTATATTTATTCCTGAAGGTAGTTATAAGGAAGATAATATCAGTTGGTTCTTAGAAGATATGGGTTATAAAGTTCCTGATACTTTATCCATATTAAAAGAATTTGGTACTAAAAATAAATTCCCATCTAAAGATAATACATATGGCACTTTAGAACAAGATAAATTTAGATATCTGCAAATGAAGAAAAACATTATGACCGATGACTATAATGAATTCGTAAAAGATAAAGAAGCTAGTTCAGCTGCATACAACCATTATTATGAAGGGAATCCAGTTATAGATTACATTAATAAAAAGTTAGGTAACATTGGTGAAATGCATTTATTAGATGAACTTAAAGGACTTGGTTTTAATGCTTCATTAGTAGCTCGCGACTTAGGTAACGGATTAGGTTATGATATTTATACTCAAGCTACTATTGAATCTAGAGTTAAAGAAGTATTAATCGAAGTTAAATCAACTAGTGACTTAAATAAAGATACGTTTAGTATAACTACAGGTGAACAAAATGTTATGAAAGATACTATAGATAATATCAATGCCTTATATATGGTAATATTATCACATATAGATGTAGAAAAAAATATTTATAATTCAGATTACTTCATAGCTAAAGATGAAAAAACATTTATTAAATATGGTACTGATGAAGAATACGTATTTACTGAATTTGATAATAATTGTAATTTAGTATTTGAAAATAAAAAGAATATAAAAACAAAATAAGTTCCAATGGAACTTATTTTGTTTTTATTAACATAAATTTCATTATAATTAAATATTAAGAAAGTTGAATAATTTTGTCAGTAATCTCTTGTAGCAATACAAGAAACTCAGTATGTGCGTCATCGTACTTTTTAAGGCATCGTATAATATCATTATCAGTAATAGGTATTACAAATCCATGACGATCTCTGTATATATCCGCGCAACGTTTAAAAAACAACTCAGGATTATCAAGATGTCTGCATGACGCTATACCTATTTGGCCTCTACTAATAGAAAATCTTCCTGCCAATTGGTCTAGTTCCGGATTATTTAAGTCATCTTTATAATTTTTGCATTCGATTATTAATTGCGGGCAAGACATATTAATTCTTTCAGGTATATAATTAAAATATCCTTGTTCAGCTATGTTAGAAAAAATAATATCAATTCGTTTTCTACCATCGTTAATTTCCGCTTCTTTTCTTGGATTAACTAAATCAGGATATAATAACAGCTCATAAATTCCTATCATAATTTGATGATATCTACTAGCGTTTTCTCTACCTTCTGGTATATTCTTCAATTCTTCAATCAAGAACTCACAAACAACTTGTGAATCAATTTCCGAATTCAAATTACCGTCAAGCGGTTTAACATTACCACTATGTCTTTTGAAATTTTCAAATATTTCAGGATGCTTAATAGTGAATGCAAGAAAATATTCCTTATCCATAAACGGAGATTCATCTAAAATTGATTTTTTTGTTACATATGGTTCCTCATTTTTTCTATACTTAACTAATTCAGTTTTTTGTTCAATATTTTCTTTTTGCAAGTAATTCAATATATAAAATTGTTTATATTTTGCTGGCGTATAAGCCATGCAGAAACTCACAATATTTTTAGGCACCAGTAGCACAGGTTTACCATCCACCACTAACCTTTTAACAAATTTATTTTCCCATTTATGCAAAGTATCATTCCAATAATATCCAGACGCAACACCTTCAACCATAGGGATATTATGTAATTCACATTGTTCCTCAGTATATTTAAGCAAGTGGAAACGAATTATATTAGTTATCATATCTGATATCTTATCTCGATCAATTCCTTCAACAAAAATTCTTAAATCCTCGATATTTGTTAAATAGCCAGTTTTTATAGCTTTGCTTTCTCTTATTCGATCAAATATTGCAATCGCTCCTATTAGACCTATTCCTCGCCCACATGGTTTATTTTTTGATAAGCCAAGGAAAGTTTCATTGACTTCGCCTAAATTACTCGCAATATTTTTTGCATCAGTTTCATAACCACGTTTCAATAAACCAATCAAATACTTAAAGTAATCATCAAGAGTTTTATGAGCTCGTCTCGAAAACTCTGAATTACATTTATTGATTAGTGTCGAATCTATAAAAAGTGGGGTATCCTTCCCCAATGTAATATCTACAAAATCAAGCTCAAACTGAGATTTATTAAGATTAAATCTCTCGCTTATCCTCTTTTTCTTTTTTACCATATATACCTCCTACTACAAAATTTTTTAATTTCCTTCTATTATAACACATTTTACAAAAAACAGAACAAATTTTCGTAACAATATTAGGCGTTTTAGCGCAATATATTACATTAATCATTAAAAAGCATATCCTTCTTGCTAATAAATATCTTTTGTATTATAATATGCATCAATTAAGGGGGCTTAATTATGGATGAATTACAAGGATTACATCTTATAAATACCGAAGGATATTGTCATGGTATTATAGAAAGAAATTTCTACAATCCAAATAGACAAAAATATATAATTCATTTTAAACAAGAAGATGGTAGTTATAAGACTATAGATATGCAGTCAGAAGAATTCAATAGATATTCTTCTTATGCTAAATTAAAATCAGATAGATATGATATTATTATAAATAGAAATATTAATCATATATATCATTTCTCACCTATAGAAAATACTGCAAGTATATTAGAACATGGAATATTATCAAGAGATTATTGTAATGTATTAGGTATAACTAATGTTATTACTGATCCTAATAGATTAGATGGTGAATTAAATAAAATATCAGCATCTATTTCATATCCTAACTATAAAATGAGATATAGTTTAGAAGTAAATGAAGGATATAATTTTGTAATATATGATATAAATCCTAGATTACTTTTATCCAAATTAGATATACAATTCTATCATACTAATGCAGCATGTGGTATATTTAACAATATAAACAGAAGAACACTTACTACAAATGAAGCATTCTTAAATATGTTTGATGAAGAATATAGAGAACCTAATTTAAATATAAGTTATACAACAGATCCACAAGCAGAAGTATTAGTAGATACAGAAATACCTAAACGTTTCATAGAAGATGTACATACTAAATATAACGATGATAATATAAAAAGATTATGTCTTGAAAAAGAATATAATTATCATCCTAATTATAGCATCTACATGGGTAGATGCGATTATGCGAGGTGGTAATATGGCAATTAGACCTATTTATATATCAACTAATATACCTGAAAAACCATTTATAAAAAAAGACATTGAATTTGTATGGGTTAAAGGTATGTCTAAACAACAAAAATGTAAAAGAAGAGATTCATTACATCTATCTATATCAAAAAAATATGATATAAATAAAGTATTAGAAGTATCTACTAAATCTAATATTGAATTAGGTGTTAAATTAAGCGCACTTAACTTAACAGTCAAGTTTCTTAGTGGAAAAGAGGAAACTGTAGAAAATATATATCAATCATCAAAAATATTTGATGATAATCATAACATTATAGGATTCAAATATGGTAACACCGCATTTGAAAAAGATCCTTATAGTATGTATTATGATTATATTTATATGTTAGGATTATATTGCCATAAAGAATATCATGAAGAATTAACTAAATATAGCATATTCACTGATATAGAATTTAATCCTAATAAAATGTCTAATACACAAGCTAGAGCAGCTGCCATATGGAATACATTATATAAAAATAACATGACAGATATTATTGAATCTAGAGATGAATTTAAAAGGTATTATAAAACCACATTTACCAAGTAAATGTGGTTTTTATTACTTAATAAATATAGTATGGTATAATGTAAATAGGAGTGATTTTATGAAATGTATGTGTAATGTTTACCAAAAATTCTATAGCGCACTTAAAAATTTAGATTCAATATCTATAGAAAATAATTTTTTTGATAATGTATCATTTTTTGACAACTTCTTCAATGAATTTAGAAGCATTACATTTACACTACAAGCAGAAATTGATAATGACAAAAATCTTTTAAATAAATATCAGACATTAAAAGAAAAATATCTCATGAATAAAATTATGAAATGGTGTAACAATACTAGAGTAGATGTCACACATAAAAGGCCTATCCAATTGAATAAAGTCATTGATGTAGATATATATTATATTGATAAAACATCTTCTGCAATACATTATGATTTTGATATCGCTATTGATGATACACCACAAAAAGAAATAGAAAAAGAAATAACAAAGAAATTTACGGAAATTAATACCACAGCTCCAGAAATATACTTTACTATTAATTATAACTTCTATGATAAAAAAGAAAATATAAATATATTTGAAAATATAAATGAAATTTTAGAAAATATGTATAAATTTTTAGAAGAATTCTGCGAAACATTAGAAATAAACTGTAAAAATTGTACACTGTTAAAAGAAAAAACCACTGAAAAATTAAACAATATTATAGCAAAAAAATTAGAACTACAATTAGATGGCGTATTTAATACTAAAACCAAAAAAATTGAATATGGCTCATATGCAACAATCTTTTTTGCCGATTCAAATGGTAAAGTAATAAATATGCCTCGCACTAAAGTAAATGGAAATATACTACTCCACGGAGATAACATAAATGATTATTTTCTATCATTCATAATACAGCACGTATTATTATACGTTTTACAAGAAAAACACATAATACCGACATTTTATATTTTTTATGACAACGGAACATTCACGATAAAACCATTTATGTTTAATAATAAAGCAAGTATATATAAAGAAATATCGCTAATTGCGAAATCTATCGAAAGTGATAAAATTATAGCAGTATTTTTAGTAAACGAGATGTATGGATACAGAAATATAGATACAATGAAATTACCTTATGAAAAAAGAATTAAATATTCGAATGTAGAATATTTATCATTTTCGATGATAGATAAAGACTTAAACGAAAAATATTATTTAATTGATACTAAAAACCTTAATACCGAGGATGATGCACAAAGGATTCTCAAGAATCTAAAAAAATATGAAACTTATTCAATTATGTCTGCACTGTTACCAATTAAAATTAGTTTCCAAAACTTAAAATAAAAATATAAAAAATGTTCAAGCATATGCAACAAAATTTAGTTAGATTTTATGCGATATTATTTAGTTAATAAAAAAGCATATATAGAATAGATATCTATATGTGCTTTTTATGTTTTTTGTAACTCTTTTGATAAATCGCAAATTCTTTTATTTCTTTCTACGTTTTCCATTTTTTCTATCAAGATTTCTTCGATTCCCATTTTTAATGTTAAAAACATTTTGTAACACTCATCTTCTGATAAATTATGAATCCCGTCACTAATTTTCGTATATATTTCATTGAAACCCTGAGCAAACATTATATTAGGTAAGTATTTTTTTAAAAATGGTATCTTTTCATCCATTCGCATTTTCTTAAATTGATCAACTGTAATATCAAAACTATTCTTATTATCATTAAAAGTATCTAACAATAATTTTTCATATATTCGCCTTAGATAAGCCAATCCACCAATATAGGTATCAAAGTTATATAATGCGCATGCTTTTTTATAATAATCAGCGTACTCTTTTCCTAAAGTTTTTATAAATTCCTTATTATTTATTTTCTCATTTAAATCATATATTGAAGGATATTGCCCTACTTTCATTATATTTTCATTATCTATAACTTTAAACAAAATAATCATGTTATGTCCGCAATCAGCTTGAGCACAAAAAGTAAAATAATCAATCTTCTCTAATTCATATTGTAATTCAGATATATCACTAGAAGAAATTGAGTTCGCAAGCTCCATTCCACGCATAGCGCTATTTAAAGCAATCTGACTATCAGCAAACGTATAAATTCTTCGCCTATTACATTCTTTACAATAACACTCCACTTTTAAATCACTCATTGGGAAAAATTCATAAGGTTCTATTGTTTTATCGATTTCTATTTTTTTATATAAAGGACTAAGCAACATTTCCTCGTTAATAAACTTATTATTCATATCTGGTATTATGATACGGTTTACTCTCTTAAATTCTAATTCATTATAATCATAACTATCACTAACATTCATCTTATTATCACCTACAACAATTCTAAATATTTATTTAACATTTCAATTTCTAATTCATTAACTAATTTAACAAAATCTGTATAATCTCCAGTAATATGTGCTTTATCTAAAGCATTATAATACTCTAATCTTTTTTCTTTTTTTACAATTACTGGAAGATATCCGCTATTCATTAAAGATAAATTCATAACTAATCTTGAAGTTCTTCCATTTCCATCAACAAATGGATGTATTTTAACTAATTCTCCATGTAATAATGCTGCTCTAATAATTGGATGATATTTTTTCCAATCTTCATAATTAATAATTAATTTTTCCATTAATTCTGGAACTATTAAATAATCTGGTGGAATATGTGTAGCACCTTTTATTTTTACATTTTCGTCTCTATATTTACCAGCATTATCATCATCAATTTCTTTTAGTACTAACTGATGAATGTTTTTAATATTCCATTCTGTGATTGGTTCTTTATCTTTAATAAGATCATCTAAGAATAATATTGCCTGTTCATGATTAATTACTTCCAAATGTTCTTTTAATGATTTACCACCAACTGTAATACCTTCTAAAACAACTTGTGTTTCTCTTAAAGTTAATGTATTACCTTCTATACCGTTACTATTATAAGTCCACTCTAAATTTATAGATTCTTTTAAAGATTTTAAAGTTTCTTTTGATATAGGTCTTTTTGAATTTAATTCTTTATTTAATTTATCAACTTTATCAAAATAATTATCAGGTAAATCAAATTTAAATTCAGTATTATCTAGTTTAACACTTCTTTTATCAGCTGGTTTATTAGCATTAATAGGAATATTCCAATTATTACCTACTTTAACAGCACCTTCAATTCTTCCATCCTGTAATAATTGTCTTATTCTTCTTTCACTAATACCCCACTTTTTTACAGCATCATTTGTAGTCATAAATTCCATAGTTACACCTCCAATTCATATTTTTCTACTATTTCATTATATTTTTCGCATCCACATTTCTTTATTAGATCATCTATGCAAAGTGATTTATAATATGGTATTTTGTTTTTTAAATCATCATCTGAAACATTGTCAATACTTGAAAAAGAACCATTTGGATTTGTTAAATAAGATAATTCGAACACTAAAGATTTATCTAAATATTTTGTTTGTAATTTTAATAGTAAATCTTCTAACTTTTTTCTATCAAAATTAACTATCAAGCTATTTAAATCTTTAATATTATCAATTAATTCTTTAATTTCCTTTGTTTCTATTAATTCCATAATTTTCACCTCTGATTATATTATACCGATAACGGTATAATATGTCAATACTTTTTATACCGTTATCGGTATATTATTATAATATTACATTTTAAAATTATGATACAATTTATTTAGAAAAAGTATATTCCACACGTGATGAAATATACTTTATAAGCAATGTATATATAATATCTATATTTTTATTCTACGTAAATCTATTATTTTTGAATTATTTTAACAATAACCTTAAGTTCTTTATTATCATCTGTCAAGTCATTTTCAATACCAATAGGGTTTTTAATTCTCTCTTCCGGGTCATAAACAAAACATACTAATGTTTTACAATTTGGATGTGATCTATATCGAGCAATATCAACTATTAATTGATCACTTAACTCCTTTTCCGCAAGACCAGGACGAGTTTTTTTCACTTCTATAACTATATCTTCATTCTTCAACAAAAAATCTTGTCTTGAACATTTGCCAGCATAAGAAGGTGTCCATTCTTCTTTTCTTACATCATCGAAATAAAGATAAAGTAATGAATGCAATAAATCTTGCACATCATATTCATCAGATACATCTATTGTTTCCCTAGAATTATATCTATATCTTAATTGTCTTACAATTAAATGAAATCTAGTAATTATTCTAATTAAGTCATCCAATTTATTTTCACCAACTTGAGCATTAGAATTATTAATGCTTCTAGGAACATCAAAATTATCATTTTCCACACATTTTGTCAATTCTTTCAAAATTTCTATATTATCTTTATGTACATTTTTATTGTAAACATACTGATTGCATAATATATGGCCTATATTTTTATCATACCATTTTGTCAATTCTTCTATCGTATACTTGATTATACATATATTGTCTTTTTCAAGCGCTTCTTTTCCATTACGTAATAAAACATTAATAGAAGCTTCCGACGTATAATGATCTATACACTCAATAATTTGTAATAATTTTATTTTCAATATTTGATATTCCATATCTTCGCCTCACTATTTTGATAAAATCAATACTATAGATATTCTTTTAAATATTCTTTTAATTTTATATCTGTACAATAAACATAACAACCTTTCATACCTCTAGTCATTAATGTTCTATATGTATTTTTAATAATAGAATCAGCTATGTTTTTAGCTTCTTCTTGTCCTTGCTCTTTAGCTATTTTATTTATTCCTTTTAAAGACTGATCAGTTTTAGCTCTTTTTGAATAATCAGTTACTATATGTCCATTTTCGTATCTCATATCGTCGCCGATAATAACACCAACATAATCAAATTCTAATCCTTGACATGTATGAATACATCCAGCTTCATTAACTGATTCAGGATCTATAGCCCAAGTTTGAGAATTACCTAAGTTCCAACTCATTCCAAAGTTATATTCAGGAATAGTTATATCATGAACTTTAGAGTTATTCTTGGCATTACCTTCACTAATCCAATCCCAACAATAACCTGCTACTATTCTAGATTTATTATTTATCTTATTTCTTTCTTCAATAGCTTTTCTCATTTCATTTGGATCATCAAATACTTTAAAGTCATAATCAAATCCATCAATATCAAAGTTAGCTGTTTCTTTAATTTCTAATAAATTATTTAACCATGCTATATATCCATCGGAACCATTACATCTAAATTGACTATCTAGTTCATAAGTATATATACCAGCACTTAATTCATTAGCATATTTTTTGATTAAATCTTCACTACCAATATCTTTAAGAGTTACTTTTTGATTTTCATCTATAAAGAATATTGAAAATTTAGAAGCATTAATAATTTCTTTAATTTGATTTTCGCCTTTATTTTGAAACATTCCAGATTTTGCATTTAATCTATGTGCTTCATCAACTACCAATACATCTAATTTATTACTCTCTTCATCGACAAAATTTCCAGAACCTTGGAATAAATGATTAATATATGTTTGAGTAAAATTACCTCTTAATTTAGCTGAAAACACACTTCTAGGTGCTGCATTCTTGGTTACATAGAAACAAGTCATATTTCGGTTATTAAATTCTACTAGTAGATTAATAGCAAGTACAGATTTACCAGTACCTGGTCCACCTCTAACAATCATTACATTCTTTTTGTTGCTGGACACAGTATCAATAGCATTGCTTAAGGCATATTCATATATAATTTTTTGTTTATCAATCATATAAAATTCTTTATTACCTTGTAACATTTGTGTTAAAGAATCTTGTAACATTTTAGATGGTCTAATTCTTCCATGATCAATTTCATAAAGAATACTTCCATCATCACCACTTTCAATATATCTTTTAATAAAGTCTCTTAATTTAATTACATCATTATGACCAAACAACGGTGCCTTATCTATATATTCTTTATAATTATCAGATAATAAAGTATCATCATTTTCAAAATAATAATTATGTAAGTATGCACATGGTACTACATTAATATCTTTTAATTGGACAGATTCATTATAATCTTTAATTAAATTAGCATAAGTCATAGCTTGATATGATGGATGATTAACATCTCTTAATCCTCCACCAGTATATGTACTAACTTTATATACACCATCAAGTTTACCTACTTGAGTTGCCTTATCCCATTGTTTTAATTCAATTATTAAAACATTAGATTTATTCTTACTAAATCCTGACATCATAAAATCTATTCTACATCCGGTTGGAGGAATATTATATTCAATAGCTATGCCAGTATTATTTGGTATTTCATTATCACTTAATACACCTCTCATATATTGCATAGAATTTTTCCAAGAGTTAAATTCTGGTGCACTTGGTCTTCTTTTGATCTTTTCTATATATTTATTTCTTATCTTATCAGCAATTATTCCTAAATCTACATCATTAATAAATCCTGATTTAATTCCTTCATATACTAACATAATATTTCTCCTATTTCATCATACTTCTGTGTAATCTCAGAAAAGCCAATCTTTCAACATTTAAGTAACACTTTTTCAAATATATATTATCACTAATATTTAAGTCTTTATATAATTGTTTATCAATCAGAGGATTAATTATTATTTTCCCGTCATCGTCAAATGAAATTAATTTCTTATCAAATAAAGCGTCATGATTTGGACATAATAACAAACCATTATTATGATTTATCATATCTTCCTTGTTAATACACTTACTATAAGGTAATATGTGACTACTAATTAATAAACCCCTATTATTAATTCCACAAATAGCACATTTTTGGTTAAATTCAATTATTAGATTATCTCTAAAAACTTTTTGAATAGCGCCATTTCTTATATTTATTACTGATTCAATATACCCGTCTTTATCACCTATATTCAGTAATGTATATTCTTTCTCTATTTCATCTAATTCTTTTACAGATTCTTCATTAATTTGTTTATATGTTGAATTAACGAATTTTTCATATAATTCACACATATAATCAATTCTATCATTATATTTATCCCAAAACTCCTTAACACTTTTACCACCATTTGCTAATCCAATTTTATGATAGTTTGGATCAACTGATTTATAGTTTGAAATCCTCATTTCAATTGATGACGTCGTAAAATTCTTTCCTGTATAGATATTCAATCTATTACAAAAATCGATCATAAAAGATGAATATTTGTGAAGTTCTTCTGGATTATGTGTCAGATATATATATAAAGTTAAGACCATTTCATCGTGTTCCCATTTATTTCTCATATTAACTCCTACAATTTATTATATTTCGTACTTACACCCTTAGCTTTTTCAACAGGATATTTCTTAGCTGTTTTCTCCATTTTATCTAAAACAATTTGTTTAGGATCTACACCTAGCTTATCAGCCATTAATAAACAATAATTTATAACATCAGCTAGTTCTTCCTTGACTTCATCTAGATCATATTCATTATTCCATTGAAAACATTCTAATAGTTCACCTGCTTCAATAGAAATACTCTTAGCTAGATTCTCAGGAGAATGAAATTGATCCCAATCTCTTATACGAGTGAATTCAACAACTTTTTCGGTTAATTCTTTCATAAGTATCACCTGACCTAATTATATCACAGTAAAGTTAAAATAAATAATAAAAAAAGAAACTTTATAAAAAGTTCCTCACACAACACTATTTAATGAATAGATATTTTCCTCAGATAACGGCTCAATCATTTCTAATTGAGCTAAATATCTTGTCCCATGGACACCATTAGGCTCTGGAATTTCAAATTTCGGAATATCTTTATTGCTATAAAATTTTATATTTTCCTCTGCATAATCATAATTGAACTTTAACAAATTATCTTCTAAAAATTTTGACATTTCAACTTCTAACATTTTAAATATCTCATAATTATCTTTAAACAAACGTTCTATACGTGCGAATAAATCTTTAATTGTAACACCTGAATCATCCTTTTTCATCATTACAGATGAAACTATAACATTATTATTAGTAAATATCTGTTCATGGCTAAATTCATGTTCTCTATATTCTTTTATCGTGGATTTAACTTCTATCTTAAAATCTGATTTAATAGAAAAATCATATTTATTAAATGGATCAGTATGCCAATATTTTGCTATATTTATATCAAACTTTTCATATAAATAATCTATAGTAAATAGTTCTGACCAAAAACCTTGTTGTGAAATATAATCACCTGAGCCAATAACTTTATATAATTGAATTAAATCCTCTGTTAATTCAAGTATAGTTCTACCGTCATCCTTATCATAAAAGTTTAAGCATAAATTAATAAATGTTTCAAGAGTTGAATGATAATTATAATTAAGAATAAGAACATCAAACTTATCTTTAATTAAATCATTCTCAGTTTTAAACTCAAAATCATAATTTTGATAAACAGTAATAGTTTTAGTCTTCATAGAAAATTTGCTATCATTAGAATTATTAATTCTGGCAAAAATGTAATTATTGCCGGAATCAACACCGAAATATATATTGCTAGAAAAATCTTTTATATAATATCCTTCATCAGTTGAAATAGATTTTAAAAATTCAATAATCTCATTAACCATTATATTCTACCTACCAATCTCTTAGCACTACCTAAATACGGGCAATAAAAACACAACATAGGAATAGTCTCGGATGAATTTTTATTTATTTTTACATTATGGATTTGAATTTGCAGTTCATTTTCTAAAACAAATTGATCGCCTTTATAATATCCACTGTCATCCTCTGTTTTATTTACTGAACGACCAGCCATCAATTGATGAACTGTCTTATCATCATAAATCTCACGATATTCGTCAATACCATCACGCATTTTAATAATGTTAATCTTTAATGGCATACCTTCCATTTTCATCCTAGATATTGACGCTCTAATATAATCAATATCAAATTTTAAATCTTTGTTAGAATAAAACTTAGATAAAATGGTATGATAAAAATCTTCAAAATCAACATCAAGATAACATTTATGGACAAAATTTCCCATATAGATTCTCTCAAAGTTATACTTTCTCAAATAATCGTATAATTCTTTATTTAAGATTTTATAATATCCGGTATCAACTAAATCTCCTACTGATTTTTGTTGTTTCCACTTTCCAAACTCAAATTTGCTCATCTCAGGAATAACATTTAATCTAGTAGGATTAAAATGACCATCTAGTTCAAAAAGTAATTGCATTTTTTTGGCAACTATACCTTGTTTCTTTGAATAAATAATATTATCCCAAATACTCTTTTCATGTTGACCCAAATTATAAAAGTTATTGGCCATACTATCAGTTAAAAATACTCTACACAAATCTAAATAACTACCATACTTATTAGTCCTATAACCAAACCATCTAGTTCGTTGTTCAACAGTATCTGCATTTTCCTTACCTTTGTTAGAACGAACGATATAAGTTACAGCTAAGTTTTTAATTGTCAATCCTCTTTCAACCATTGTTCCACCAAGTACAATCACATTTCTATTAGATTTATAATCAACTTCATTATTTGCGTTTGTACCGTTTAATACAATTGTTGAAGTATTATATAACTCCGCCTTAAAATCCCCTATAAGGTCTGATGAATTATACGATTCTGGAACAGTTTCTTTTAAATTATTTAATCCCCTTGAAAGGAATTTTTCAACTTTCGAAATCGCTGACTCCTCACCACTTTCAATATAATCTTTTAACTGATTAAGAAGAATTTCTAGTTTTCGAACCACTATCGAATGATCCTTAATTTTCTGGCTTGGATGAATCAGCATTGAATGAGTAGTATTGTCTCCCCTTCTTTTTCTTATAATACTTCCAACATAAAAAGTACTAACGGCTTCTTCAAATGAAGCTGGAATACCAGATTCCTCATCTAATATTACGTTTTCATAATCAGGAATTATAGATATATATTCAGTAACTGGCTTATAATGATATGTACTGAATCCACAATATTTTTCACCTGGTTGAATCAATTCTATAAAATCTGGCGATAATATATTACATATGTCAATTAATAAATTAGCTTGTGGAGTTGCAGTGACAGAAATAAAAGTTGAAAAATTAAGATCAATCAATAATTCTTTAAAATTACGATATGTTGTTGTCTCTTCGTCTTTATTAACAGATCCATTTAGTGACATCTGATCTCCTTCATCATCTATAATTAGAATTGGAACATCAGATAGACCAGCATCCTTAATAAATCGTTTTATATTTCGAATATGTGTATATTCCTTTAACCCTGTAATAATAATATTTTTTCGTGACGCGTAATTGTTTTTTAATGCATCACTATTCAAATCTCCACTACTAGAAAAAGTTGAAAATTTATAATCTTCTCTACTATCTAAATCAAATGATTCATTTATTCTTTTTTCTGTTTGTGATAACAATACTTTGGTATTACCGCCAAAAATAACTACGATTCTATATCCATTATCAAATGCCAAAGCCGCAAGCGAAATAAAATTAGAAGTCTTACCACTTTGCACTTTACCAATAGCTAAGCCTGTTTTCTGAATTTTTCTACCATTTGGATTAGGACATTGTCCTAATATCTTGGCTGCAGATAAAACAGTTTGCATTTTTTCAGATTCAGACATACTAAGATGGTTCTTCACAATTGCCAATTCCTCACCGTCTAAATCAATTACCCAATTATCACTAGCAGGGCTACTATGTCTTAATATTCCTTCCATCTAATTCTCCTTTGATGCAATATCGTATAAGCATCTATTCATTTGATTTCTAATACTTTCAGGGTCAATTTTCAAATCACCATCTGTTGAAATACTTTTTGCCCTCTTTTCAGCAACAATTAGAGCTAAAGCAAATTTGTTAATTAATGGCAAAAAATCCGTCTTATTAATATATGGAACAAAAAATTTATGACATATATTAATTATTACATCTATTTCATTAGTTAGCCCTCCGAATTCATCGTGATATTCTTTTATAGTTAGCCATGGAGCTAATTCATTTTCATCGCTCCATTTAACTCTAAATTTGTATTGATCAATCTCTATCGTTTGAATATCAATTGCACGCTCTGCAATAGCAGCATCATGCATATGATCGTTTATCACTACCGGTTCTGCAACAATTAAATCAGATAACAATTCATCATTACCGCTTTTGCTTTCTTGTGCATCTATGCTAAAGTCTTCAAACGCAAATTTTATTTCATCTTTAATTTCATTAATTTTTTGATCGGAAATTTCAGAAACTTTTTTTGCTTGATTAATCTGTCGCATTGCCTGTGCTTTTTTCTGATAATCAATAGATATTTCATCTAATTTTTCAATAAAATTATCTTCTAAACCATTATCCCACACAAAATTATCTTTAGCTTGTGTTGCAGGAAAATCATTTAAATTTAACTCTCCGCATAAATATAATCTCCGATAATCTCCTCCCGAACTTCCAAATATGGCATCAGGCTTATAATTCTCTTGAGAGCCAACGATAACACGACCTCGTCTCAACAAAGAAAAGCCAGAATTATTATATGAGCCGCTCTGCAATATACCAATCCATCCATATACTCTATATTTATCACCAAATGGTCCCTCTACTTCAAAATCTACATTTTTGATTTCCTTTTCGCCATTAACGGTTCTTATTTCTGGCTCGCTATATTCTAAATGTTCCCCATTCCATATGATATCTATTTCACCAGTCCTTAAATCGCTTCTGTAAATTTTTTCTAATGTACTTTTGATTTTTGCAACAGATCGACGTTGTGGTTTTTGATTTAAATTACTAATAACTATTTTTGTAAAATGCATCTCTGGATTTGTATTTTTACAAATTGATAGTACTTCTTCTTGATGAGTCCTCTCAAACTCTTTAATGTCCATTGTTGCACTATAAATTTTGTCCAATCCTAATCTAGATGTCTCTACCTTCCATAAATCTCCAAACCAACACGCAGCCGTTTTCAATCCCATACCAAATTCATTTCTTCCAGTTCTATCTACGGGAGGTTTATCAAGAATTATGGCTCTTTGGAAATCATTAAAATCCATGCCATATGCATTATCAGTAATTTCAAGAATATCTTCGTTTGAATCATATTTAATATTGATAATCAATTTTTTAAAACCATCAGTAGCCAGCAGTTCTTCCTTATGATTGTAATAACTTTGGGTTGAATTATCTATAAATTCAGCTATAGCAAACCAAGGCGTATAACTCAATCTACGATATGTACCATACACACTTGAAGCTGGCCTTATATTAATTAAATTACTCGAATTTTCGTTCATAACATCACACTCTTTCTATACAACAAAAGCAACTAATAACAATTAGTTGTCCTTATACTTAAATAATGCTTCTGCAGCCATTTTAATAACATCAACATTAACAGCATTCCCAAATTGCTTATATGCTTGTTGATCACTTGAATCAGGGATAAAAGTATCTGGGAAACTTTGTAATCGAGCAGCCTCTCTTACAGTTAATCTTCTTTTGTATTTGCCTATTATTGGAATCTGAACCATCGCGACTAACGCTGGAAAGCAAGTCGGTTTTTTTACTCTAATACCTGATGGTCGCACTTGTATTATTCCGTCCCATAGTGACTTTATGCTACCCCCAGCCTGCCATTCGAATTTCCAATATGTCTTAGGATAATCACGCAAATAATTATACTTTTTCAACCACTTATCAATAAATTCTTTATTATTATGATAAAGATTTATATTTTTATCAATAAAATCCTTTTTCCACTTAGGCATCTTTTCATCCTTATAATAGCCATTGAAATATAATACCCAGATTGGAAATCCAATAACAGTTTCTTTAAGGCCTTTATAAAATTCATCCCACGCATTAAGAACCTCTTCCTCGTAGTCCGAAATATAATATTTACTCGCTACTTTCTTTGATTCTAATATATCAAATATACTATTATCATCTTTTGTTCTTAAATGTTCAAAATTAATATTTAAGTCTTTATCTGCATTTTCGGGATCATATATTCCTAATATAACAACTCTTTCTCGTAATTGTGGAATTCCTAATTGATGCGGACTAACGATTATAGGATCTTTAGTTAACCTATATCCGATTTTCTTTAAATGCACATAAATTGTCTCCCATGTTTGTCCATTATCATGTGAAACTAAGTTCCTTACATTTTCTAATATAATATATTTAGTCTTATGATATTTTAAAATTCGCTCTATTTCAAAAAATAATGTACCCTTTGTCTCATCATTAAAGCCTAAACGCTTACCAGCTTTAGAAAATGTTTGACAAGGGAATCCTGCACACAACACATCGTGTTTAGGTATATCTTTTTCATCTATATCTCTAATATTACAATTAGGATTAATCCCATAGTTTTTATAATATGTATTTACTGCATATTTGTCTATTTCAGATGCAAATACGCATTCACCACCTAATTGTACCATAGCTTGATGGAAGCCACCTATTCCTGCAAATAAATCTATAAACTTAAACTTCTTCTTCATACTACCACCATTATATTAATTATACAATATTTTAGAGGAAAATAAAAGAACTATTCGTAGTTCTATTTTATATTAATGAATATTTTTAATTTTAAAAATACACCTTATCGATTATCTCACAGATAAAAATTATGATTTTATTAATTTCTTATTTTTTCTTTCCAAACATCATATTATATTTAATTTCTATATCTTCTATTATTTTATTTATATCATGTTTTTCATCTAACATACTTTCATTAGTAAATAAACGTTCTGATATATCAAAAAGAATCTTTTTATTTGTTTCATTAATATATTTTTGACAATCTTTTAATAATCCTATAACGCATCTATATTGAAAATCTGTTATTTCACCACCTACATCACGTATATATGATATACCTAAATAATCATTATCCGCACATAACCATAAATTATATGGACCATATTCATCTTCAAATGATACGTGTGATACATAATGATCACCTATACCTACTTTAAATACATATTTATCATCTAATATAATACCCAATGATTTATTATATCCTTCTAATTTAAAATAATCATATATACCATAATTATCTGTTTCAGGATTATATACTTTATATACTGCCATATTATCACCTATATTCATTATACCATATAAAAAAACTACAATAGTAGTTTCTTTATAAAAAAATAGTTATAAAAAGAAGCGAATGGATGAAAGAAGATTAAACCCTCCATTCACAAATCAATTATATCACACGATTTCCCCAAAAAGTGAATTTTTATCAAAAAAATGAGTATTCCTACTCATTTTTCATAATTCCATAAACCTAATTTGCCATTTATAGTATCAGGTATATCTAATTTTTCTAAATTAGATAACTTCCATGCATATCCATCTCTATCTTTAGTACCATATACTAACGGATTTTTATTACATATTTTTTTATTTATATCTTTATCTAAAAGGATACAATCAGTTATAGTTACTTTAGCTAATATCTTTTTAGTTGGATATTCTAAATTTAAATCTTTAAATCTTTTCATAGCTTCTTTATCTATTCCTGCTCCTGCATGAATTAATATATCACCACGATAATTAGTCTTCCAAGATCTAAATTCATATTCTTTTAAACCTTGTGCTATTAAAGTAGCCCAAGGTTGTTTTATAGTTAATACTTTCATATAATCACCTACATTTTTTTACCAAATAATGTATTATATTTAGTTTCTATATCTTCTATTATTGCATCTATATTATATGGATCATTTACTAAATCTTTATTGTTAAATATAACATCTGATACATCAACATTTATTTTTTTATTTGTTTCATTAATATATCTTTTACATTCATCTAATATTTTTAAAATACATTTATATTGGAATTCATTTATATCACTATCATCATAATTATATTGTATACCTAAATAATCATTATCCGCACATAACCATAAATTATATGGACCATATTCATCTTCAAATGATACATGTGATACATAATGATCACCTATACCTACTTTAAATACATATTTATCATCTAATATAATACCTAATGATTTATGATATCCTTTTAAATTAAAATAATCATATATACCATAGTTATCTATATCTGGATTATATACTTTATATTCTGTCATATTATCACCTACTCGTCTTCATTATTATTTTCTAATTTATAAATTACTTCACGAGGTTTAGATCCGTTTTGTGGACCAATTATACCTCTTTCTTCTAATAGATCAATATATGTAGCTGCCCTATTATATCCGATATGGAATCTTCTTTGTAATAATGAGGCAGATGCTTGACCTTTAGCAACAACAAATTCAACTATTTGTTTATACATAGGATTAGATGCGTTAACATCATCCTCTACCACATTTTGGACATATTCATCGAGTTCAAATCTTACATCATATTGAGCCTTTTGTTGTCCAAATATATAATCAATTAATTCCTTCCTTTTTTCAGAAATAACAGGTTTATAAGTTTTAGGACTAGTTCGTCCTTGAATTTTATATACAAATTCATATTCTTGCAATTTCATTGAATCTTTATTTTCAAATAATAATCTTGCATCACGATGTGAGAAAATTTTAAATGATATTATTGAATTAAATGAATTGATAAGTTCAATATCGAACATATTATAAGCAACAGTAGTTGTAGTACATAATATATTTATTCCTACTGCTCTGGCATACGCAAGCATTCTTTTTATTATATATGATATAGATTTATCATATCCTATTAAATCATCTAGCTCATCAATAAATAAATATATATATGGCATCTTTATAAAATTTGAATTACCATTTTTATTTTTAGTTTCAATTATTTTATTATAATCAGAAATATTTTTTGCCCCTACACGGTCTAATTCATCATATCTATTTTGCATCTCTGAGACCAATTTATTTAAAACTTCAACTGCTTTTTTAGGACTAGTTATAATAGGTGTTAATAAATGCGGGATTCCATTATACTCCATATACTCTAATCTTTTACTATCGATTATTATCATTTTTACTTCTTCAGGCTTATTGCGTAATAATACATCATCAATTATGCTGTGGATAAGTGATGATTTACCTGACGCAATAGACCCGTTAATTAACATACTATAATTATCAGTTAAATCTATAAGTTCATATTCATCATTATACGTTACCGGAAGGCCAGCTTTATATTTCTGCTTTGAAATTAGATTAACTAAATTTTTATCAGTAACATAACTAGATATTTTAGGTAATTCATACATTTTAACTTCTTGAGCTACTTCTTCATTTTTAATATTATCCACCGATTTACTATTCAATTTTTCTATATCATCTATTTTTTTAATTATTATACGCCCGTCATTTTCATTATTTAAAGTTTTGGTAGTATCTTCATAAATTCCTTCATTCTTCTTATTTTTTGCATATACATATCTAATCCAATACAGTATAGCAAATATAATAAGAATACTTATTAATGCTTCAGAATTATTTTCTGATGCGAATAAAACAATAAACGTTATTATCATTATAATTATAAAAAATTTGATCATAGCTTTATCCAAATTCATATTATCACCTATATTTATTATAACATAAATAAAAAACTAGGTTAGTCTAGTTTTATTTTTTCTTTTTCGTAGCTTTGCTAACAACATATCCGGCTGCACCAATAACTCCTAATCCACCAAGCCCTGCAAGTATATCATCCGAATCAGTTGTATCATCACTTTTATTAATAGCCGAAGAAGTTGGTGCAATTGATTTGCTGGAACTAGATGTAATAGATTTTGATGATGAGTTACTGTTACTGATTGAACTACTGCTTCCAGACGTCCTACTACTGGATGAAGTATTACTTGAAGTTGAACTAGAGCTTGTAGACCTAGAAGTACTAGTTGATGAACTGTTAGTTGTCCTTCCAGAACATCCGCCATGATGTGAACAACATCCTCTACCGCATGAACCACATGAGGGGCTTACTGTTCCATCATTGCAAACAACATTTGCGCTAACACGCGGCATAAAACATAATAAACAAATTAAAACTATTATTAAATACTTTTTCATAAATACATCTCCATCTTAAAATCTAAATACTAACAGAAATAAGTTCTATTTCCTTCGTAATCAATATATATAGTATCAGGCTTTTCGCCTCTTTGAATCGAATTATAGTATTCAATTAAATCATCACGATATTTCCATAAAAATGAAAGTATTAATTCTGATTCATTCCTATTAAACAAATCATTCAATTCCTTTTGAGTGTTCTTCATCGTGCTCATATCGGCCAAATTTATTCTTGTTTCATTGTCATATGAACGACTTTTACCACGATAAATATGTACATGTGGAATATATCTATGTCGCTTCTCATTTGGATTAATTCTTATATTAGCTACAACTCCAACATTTAAATCACATCCTCCACCCATACCATAGAGAAAATTTACTTCCAATTTTTTCAATTGATTCAATTTAATAAATTTTCGTAAATTAAAATTGGATTGTGCATGTATTTCTTTATCACCAACTTTAATCCTAAATATATTACTCAAAAAATGTTTTGTCTTATATCTCATACCCTTCATAATCCACTCATACAAATCATTCATTATAGTTGAATCATTATACCAATATGTATGATAGGATTTGAAAAAATCATTCATAGGTTTATGATACCCCGGACCGGCTATATTTATCATCACAATTGTTATTCTATATTTATTTTTAGAACTCACTCTATGCATATTTTAATTTCATCCTTTCTATATTATTAGTTAAAAGTTCCACATCTTCTAATTGTCAATATTGTATCATATGGGTTATCCAAAATACTACTTTTTGGATAAAAATTGCACCAAAAGTCCATTTTCTGTAATGAAAAAAAGAAGCTTAGCTTCTTATTTTATTACTTCTAATAATTTTTCATATATCTTTACCATGGCATATGTATCTAGTTCACAATATCTTAATAATCTTTCCCTAGTATATTCCATATCTTCTTCACTTAAATTACCCATATTGGCATAACTATTCATAGCTTCAGATCCATTATGTATTAAATCTAGGTTATGATAGTTTAGACTTTCATCATCAGGAAATAATGCTGGTAGGACATACTTAATAGAATATGAACCTTTCATTAATTTATTATAGTATTTTTTATATTTAAAAGGTATCATTAAATCTTTAATATTATCATGAATATTCATTAAATGATCATGTAAATCAGGATATAAACTAGCTAATTTTTTTATAACTGTTTTTTCAAATGACATATTATAAGCTAATGTACATACATTTAAAGGTATATCATTAACTAAATGTTCTGCTAAATCTCTTCTAGGATCTATATTAGGTTTAGCTAAATATTCCTTATGATATAATTTATCTTCTATATAATGAAGTGAATATTGAAATGGTATTTGTTCATATGGTGATACATCATCATATAAAGGTATAGGCATTTGAAATGTTTCAAAATCTAAAAAGTATAAAGGTTTTGTTAATTCTTTTAAGAAACCTTTAATATATTCTTTATCAATATAATCTTCTTTATCATATAATTCATACTCTATCTGCATCTTATAATCATCTTTAATATCAGTATTTAATAAATCTTTAAAATCACATATACCTTGATCATAATATTTTAGTTTAGATGATGTTCTCATACTAGCTATATCAAAGATATTATTAATAGGTAAATTTCTTGTACAATATTTAAAGAATGGACAAGGATAAGGTTTAAAACAATTTTCTGTTATCTTTTTATCTTCTTCTATTTCACTATCCATATACTTATCTATATCTTCTATATTAGTTTTAACTTCATCTTGTAATTTTAATATATCAGGTGTTACATCTTCAAAAGTAAATAATTTATCTAACTCTAAATTACCATGTCTTACATAATTACTATTTAAATGTATTAAACTTGTTTTAGTAACATTCATACCCAAACTATTTAATACATAATATTGATATGATATATCTTTAATATAAATATCTTTAAGTTCAGTAGATGACTTAACTTCATATAATTCATATTTATTATTTTTTTTAACTAATATATCTACACTACAAAAGTTATTAAGATACTTAAATGACGCTTCTGTTATTACTACATCTTTATAACTATCTATAGTTAAATATGTATTTTTAATCATTTCTTCTAAGTTAGAATTAAAATCAATATTAATATGTTCACCAAATAAATATCTAGCTACTTCATGTACCATATTACCTGTTTCAAAGACAGATTCATTATTAATATTATCCATCTCTTCAGGTTTATATTTTTCTAACCATAACATCTTTTTACATTGTATACCTCTAGTATATCTTGATTTAGATAAATTCATATTATCACCTATATAAATTATATCACAAAAAAAGTTCCCCTAAGGAAACTATTTATCTATAAAGAATGCATAATATTCTTCAAAAGTAATATCATGATCAAATATATATTTAGCTACTTCTTTACCTACATATCTATAATGCCATGATTCATATTGATATCCAGTTAAATATTCTTTGCCTTTAGGATATCTTAAGATAAATCCATATTTATAAGCATTATCTGCTAACCACTTAGCTTCTACAGTATCATTAAACCAATCATCAGCAGCATTAATATCTATCGCTAAGCCTGTTTGATGTTCAGATGAACCTGGTCTAGCTGAATATGTATCAGCTTTATCATAGCCATCACGAGCACCATATCTATGATATAAACTAGATTGTAATTCATAACTTCTATATGGTGAACAAGAGAATAATTTAATACCATCTTCTTTAGCCCCTGCTACCATCACTTTAAATGCTTCATATGCATCAGGTGTTAAACTACCCCAATCACCATATTCTGAATCTATATCTACTAAATCTGGTACATAATCTTCATCTAAATAATTAAATTTATTTACTAATATTAAATTACCTTTAGATAAATCTGTTTTATGAGTATGAGTATAGAAAGCATAATCTATATTACTATTAACATTAGTTATAATAGCAGATGCTTTTAAATCTTTATGTTCTTTATAATAATTCATATATCTATTAGTATTTTTATATAAATAATATTCTTCATCTAATAATGATAAAATAATATCATCATAGATAAAATCATCTAATTTATCTATATTATTATTTACTAATTTAATAACTTTATCATTATCTAAATTAGTATCTTTTGAATACTTAATATATCTATCTATATTAGATGATTCAAATGAGTCACTTGATACTAAAGATAAAGCAAGTTCAGTATCATCATTTTCTTTAATAGATTTAACTTTATCTTCACTTAATACTTCACTAAGTTTCTTTTCATTCATCCATCTATCTTTATTTAAATAAACATATATTCCTGCAGCAACAATTGAAGCAAATAAAATAAATAAAAGTATTCTTTTAAATATCTTCATACTATCACCCAGCTTAATTATAACACAAAAAAACATAAGAATTAACTATTCTTATATTTTTGATACCAGCTACTTAACTTTTCTTTTACAGTATTAAATAGTTTAGGAGCATTATCTTTAATAAATGATACTGCATTTTTACTATAATATACTAAATCATCTTTAGCGTCAATAATAGCATTATAGTTTTCTTCACTTAATTTTTCTTGTAAAAAACTATTTAAATTAGAACTGCCTTTTTTAATTAATCTAGATGCTTCTTTAAATGCTTTAGATGCACCACTAGATATTGATTCTTTATATCCAGGTACTTTAGCTTCAATAGCGTCATCTATATTAGACGCTATTTCTAATACTTTAGATTTACCATTACTAGTTAATTCTTCAAAAGTATGACCTTTAATAGTTCCACCATAAAAGATAAAATCTACTACATCTATAAATGTTTTTTTGGCATTTTTAGTAAAGTTTTCTGTTACTTCACTATTCTTAATATTATTTAATGTATCTTTAAGAGTATTTATAACATCATTATCTTTAGTACTATAGGTTGTATCAGTATTAGTAGTATTTAATTCATTAATTACATCATTAACATTATTATTACTTTCTTTAATAGTATTATTAATATCAGATACTTTATCTTTAGCTGCATTTATAGTATCTTGCATATCAGATACATGATCTAATATTGGAGTTTTACTATCTTGATTAGTATCTACATTATTTGAACTAGCATTATTAATATTTTCACCATTCATCTTTTTAATGTTATTATTAATAGTCATTCCTATTAATACACCTATACCTAATACAATAACTATTCCTAAAGTTATTAATGCATATGTCGTCTTTTTCATTTTCATCACCAAAAATATCATAATATAAAATGGAAAAATAATCAAATAAAAGAGAGTTATTTACTCCCTTTACCTGTTTCATTAATATATTCATCACAATATTCATTTATTATTTTTTGCATATATTTGTATATATATTTGTATACTTCAGCATATTCAAAAGAATTAATCTCATCAGATATTTGATAATATGTTATTGAATATTTTCTTAATACTTTTTCTGCTTCTTCTATAACTTTATCAACTAATTTATCTTTAGATATTGATTTATCTTTACTTAATAGATTAAATGATTCTGATAACAAAGTATTTAGATCCATACCATTACCATTATTTAAATCTTCATCAATCTCTTTTATAACAGCTAATCCTTTTTTATTTAATTCATCTGACATAACCCACCTACTTTGCATATTAATTATAACATATTTTAATATTATAAAGCAATAAAAAGGCCTTAGGCCTTTTCATTAATTTGTAAGTGTTAATGTTCCAGATTCAATAGGTAGATTAGTATAATTTGCATCAGTTAACGCAATAGTTCTAGTGGCACCTGGTTGATTTTGTATTTCTATTGTAGATGTTTCTGTTGTCATAGTAGTATTTTGAACAGTATTATCAAATTCATGGTCACCATCTGATGCAGTTTGCTTATAGTATATTATAGGTGCACCTGTAGCCGCGTATGGTACATTATCAAATACGGCATCACCATTCGAATCAGTTGTTATAACTGAGCCATATTCATTACCAGTACTATCAGTACGGATAAATGTCGCACCTACTATAGGTGTACCAGTTGATGTACCATCTTCTGTTACATGAAGTGTTAATGTACCAGTCGAAGCTATAGTAAATGCGTAATTATTTGTACCAGCTTGAATAGTTAAAGTAGATGGATCAATACTGGTATTATCATAACCCACTACACTAGCTTCTACGGTATAAGTTCCATTAATTAAATCAGATGTACCAGTACCATTAGTAATAGTTACTATCTTTTCCATAAGATTAATTCCCCCTTACTTATTGGCAGATTATCATAATAGTAATCTGTTAATATAAGAGTGATATTATTATTTGTATTAAGTAAACTTCTTTTAAAGAAAAATATATATTCATAATTATCATTAATATAAAAATATGCATTAATATATTCATTTAATGAACTAGCTACTAATTTATATCTTTGATTAATATTTAAAGATATAATTAAATAACCATTATATGTATATCCTTCATATATTAAATTATTATATGAATCATATATAAATACTTTAGCTTGATAGTTATTATTGATACCCAATCCATAAAGTTTTAATTTTACTTCCTTCATAATTATCACTCCAATATATTATATGGTGATATAAAAAAGTAATCATAATAAGTATCTACAATAAAAATGCCCTCCAAAGAGGACATTTTATAATTCTTTATTTAATCTTTCAAATATTATATTAGCGTTTTTAAATAAATATCTACACAAGTTTGTTCTAAAGAAACCAAAATCTAATAATTTCCTATTATCTCTATTATATAAATACTGTTTATATCCAAAATTACTATTTAATATTTGTACTAAATAGATATACGGCATATACTTGATATCATATTCATTTAATTTTATATACTTATTAAATGTTTTTACATATTCTACAAATGTGTCTAAATTAAAGTTACCATTTATAGCATCCTTATCAATATAACTATATGATCTAATAAGTTCCCATACAACCGGCATTTTACATGCACTAACAAAATCTATTACCGCATTTATTTTACCATCTTTATATATAAATTGTGATACGTTATAATCTCCATGAGTATTTAAAACTGTTAGATTCTTCATTTGACTAAAATCATATGATTCAACTTCTTTTATCATTTCAATTTTTTCTAAAATATCTTCCCTAATTCTTTTATCTATCTCATTATTCTCATCTAGCATAGATAATAAATCTTCATGTTTCTTTATACTTCCCTCAAAACTTTCTTTACTATACCAACTTGATAAGTCAGAATCCGGCAATTCAATTGGTAACGTTTTCAAAGCATCGACTATTCTTCCATAATATTCAGCACATTCAATAGTCTGTTCATATGTACCTTTGTTATTTTCTAATGTATCACCAGCAATATATTTTTGAATAATTATAGTTTTATCTTTATATACGTCATCAAATGTATTTCTTTTTGTCTTAATATATTCTGGAACTTTTATCCCAAAACTAATCAAATGATTTATTACAGCTATTTCTTTTTCAATTTCTTCCTTAGAATATTTTGATTGAAATTCCTTTAATATATATTCGTTATTTAAAGAATATATATTTGCACTACCCCTATCAATTTTTGTTACTTTAGTAACATCTAAATCATAATTATTTTTCACATAAATAATTAATTCTTCATTATTTTCAAAAATTGTTTGTTCAATCATATTAAATCATTCCTTATTTAAATTATACCATGTATTTATAATTTAGTAGTTTTTATTTACAAAAAAAATGCCCTCCGAAGAGGGCTCAGGGGGTTTTTATGGTGTTACTACAATTACCAGCGGTAACACCAGCGTGATATCATCACGCTATTATAATTATAAAAGAAAGAATAGCAAAAGTCAACTTACTATTCTTATATTAGGCATCTTTTTTGTTTTAGGTTTCACTAGACGGTTTCTATCTTCAGCTAAGGCTGATTGTTCAATAGAAGTACTTCTACCTTCAGCTTCATTATTAAATGTTGTTATTTCAAAACTATGTCCAAATGTTATTTCATTGTTATTATTGAATGTTAATATTCTAAGTGAATTATCCATTATTTCTACTAATGCAACATGGTCATATCTATCATCACCACATGCATAATTCGCACATCCACCATCTATATCCATATAGTTTTGATCTTTGAAATACAAATAACCATATCTATTAATTAACGGATCATGACCTATGATAGTAAAATAATCATCATTACCTATTCTATCGTTATAATTTTCTCTTCTAGTCCATACTGAATCACATACTAAATCACTATCATCTTTAATTCTTAGATCACATATATCATGTACTTCTTCAGGACACTTAGCGTGTACTAAAACAATATTCTTGCCATTAATCTTTTCTTCAAATTTATGATATATTTTTAGATTTGATATAAAATTTAATATATCATCCATTTGCTCATGTGATACAGCGTCATTAAAACCTTTTACAGTTTCTTCGCCACCATTTTCTTTATACCATTTTGTTGTTTTCATATAAATTGGATCTTTTAAAATACCAATTTGATACATCATTAATTCGTGATTACCACCTAAGTATACAATATTAAATGACTTTTTATTTTCTATTCTATCCTTAACATCCATAAAAATTCTAACTGTATCTGGACCTTTATCAATTAAATCACCATTAATATATAAAGTGATATCTTCACCTTCGTTATATAAATTTTCTAAATAATTAATTATACTATCATAGATGGCACCGTTGCCATGTAAATCACTTACTATAAAATTTCTCATTTAAACCACCCTACAATTACATTATATCATATTTAGTCTAAATTATTTGCATTAATAACTAAACTTTTAATATAAGTATATCTATCATCTTCGTTTAATAAGAATTCTTCACTATCTTCTTTAGCTTTCATTAAAATATCAAAATCTTTCTTTAAATCAGCCAAATTAAATTGCATATCTCCACTTTGTCTTGAACCAAATAAATCTCCACTACCTCTTAGTTTGAAATCTTCTTCAGCTACTTTAAATCCATCTGTAGTTTTAGTTAATATATCTAATCTTTCAGTTTCTCTATTACTTAATAATATGCAGTAAGATTGAAGACTATTTCTACCTACTCTACCACGAAGTTGATGTAAAGCAGATAAACCAAATCTAAAGGCGTCATATATAACCATCATGGTGGCATTTGGTACATCTACGCCTACTTCTACTACTGTAGTAGATATAAGTATTTGAATATCATTATTCTTAAACTTATCCATTATTTCATCTTTTTCTGTCTCGCTTAATTTGCCATGTAGGACACCTATATTATACTTTTTACCAAAAGCCTTATTCATATTAGCTTCTATTTCATATACGTTTTCTAAATCTATTTTATCTGATTCTTCTATTAATGGAGCCACTACATATATTTGATGACCTAAACTTAATTCATTATCCATGCTAGTTAGTACATCTTTAATCTCACTAGGTTTTTTAAGTGTAGTAATTATTTCTTTTCTACCACTTGGCATAGTTTTAATACTAGATATATCCATATCACCATAGATAGTTAAAGCATAAGTTCTAGGTATAGGAGTAGCAGACATATAAAGTATATCAGGAGTTATACCTTTATTTTTTAGTGAAGCTCTTTGATTAACTCCAAATCGATGTTGTTCATCTGTTATAACTAAGCCTAAATTATTATAAGCTACATCATCACTAAATAATGCATGTGTACCTATAATAATATCTATTTCATTATTTTTTAACTTTTCCACAATAATCTTTTTTTCTTTAACTTTTAATTTGCCAGTTAATAATTCTACTTTAATATCTAAATCTTTAAATAACTTAGATATATTATTATAATGTTGACTAGCTAATATTTCAGTAGGTGCCATTAAAGCAGATTGATAACCAGCTAAATAATTAATATACATAGATATAATAGATACAATAGTCTTACCTGAACCTACATCACCTTGTAATAATCGATTCATTCTATTAGGTCCAGTTAAATCTTTATAAATATCTTCTACTGATGATAACTGGTCTTCTGTTAACCTAAAAGGTAGACTATCTATAAATTTTAATACTTCATTATAATCAACATCTCTTTTTAAACCTATTTCTTTACTCTTATAATTCTTTAAATAATTCATCTTTAACATAAAGATAAATAATTCTTCATATTTAAGTTTTTGTCTAGCTTTTTTTAAATCATTTATATTCATTGGATGATGCGCGATTCTAATAGCTTTTTCCTTTTCCATAAATCCATATTTATAATTTAAATAATCAGGTACATAATCTATAACATCTATATCACTTTTTAATCTTAAATCAATTACTTTAGATAATTCCCTAGAAGATAATCCATATGTTGCATGATATATAGGTTCTATAGTTGGTACTTCTGGTAGCTTACTAAATCTTATATCAGCTGCTACACAATTATTATGTTTAATATCATATTTACCCATGATAGTAATAGTTGTACCAATAGTTAATTTTGATTTATAAAAACCTCTATTAAAAATAGTAACATTAATAATTCTAGTTCCTACATTAAGTCTAAAAGTCATTTTATCCATACGTCTACCTATATGTACTAAGTAAGGCATACTTTCTACTACACCATCTGTTACAATATAACTATCAGATTCTAAACTATCTAAATCTGTTTTCTTTAAAATATTGTATCTAAAAGGATAGTGAGTAATTAAATCTTCATCACTATTAATACCAATCTTATTTAATATTTTTAATGTTTTAGGTCCAATACCTTTTAAATTTATAAGATCCATAGCTCACTACCTTTCTATAATTAATTATATCAAACATATGTTTTAAGGTCAATAAAAGTGTAGCTCTTACTACACTTCATAAAACATACTAAATACTATAGGGAACAAAATTCATAACTTTATTGTACATTATTTTTTTACTATTTCAAAGCATTTTTGATAAATTTATTAAAATAATTTTACTTTTAAAAATTAATTTATTTTTTTGATATTTTTTTGCAAAAAAAGATTGACAAAAGATGTTTTACAAGTTAATATAGTAACTACCAATTCGGATTAGGCGAATTGGTGCTAGTATCACACTAGCCAACCCCTTTTTATTCTTTTATAAGGAGGTCCCTCAGGGGGTGCCTCCTGGGTTTGAAATTAAAATAGGACATTAAGTCCTATTTTTTATTACTTCAATAATGGTATTCCTAAATGCTCATAAGCTTTTTCAGTTACTACTCTACCTCTATTTGTTCTTTTTAAAAATCCTATTTGAAGTAGATATGGTTCATATACATCTTCTATAGTTGTTACTTCTTCACCTATAGATGATGCGATTGCTTCAACACCTACAGGTCCACCATTAAATTTATCAATAATAGATTTAAGTAAGTTATAGTCTGTTTCATCTAGACCTATATCATCTACTTTTAATTTACCTAAAGCAAGTCTTGTAATAGGAAGTGTAATTACTCCATTACCTTTTACTTCTGCATAATCTCTTACACGTTTAACTAATCTATTCGCAATTCTTGGTGTACCTCTACTTCTTCTAGCTATTTCTAAAGCTGCATCTTCATCTATTGATGAATTAAGTACTGATGCAGTTCTTTTTACTATTTTAGTTAATTCTTCTTCAGTATAGTAATTTAATTTAGATACAATACCAAATCTATCACGCATAGGAGCTGTTAAGTCACCTGCTCTTGTAGTTGCCCCTACTAAGGTAAATTTAGGTAAATCTATTCTTATACTTCTAGATGATGCATCATTTCCTACTATGATATCTAATACATAATCTTCCATAGCAGAATATAATGTTTCTTCTACAAATCTTGGAATTCTATGTATCTCATCTATAAATAATACATCTCCTTCTTCGATTGTAGATAATATAGCAGCTAAATCTCCTGTTTTTTCAATAGCAGGGCCTGAAGCTACTCTTATATTACTACCTAATTCATTAGCGATAATATAAGCTAGTGTTGTTTTACCAAGACCAGGTGGACCATATAATAAAACATGATCTAAAGCTTCACCTCTTTTTTTAGCTGCTTCTATAAAGATAGCTAAATTCTCTTTTAATTCAGATTGACCTACGTATTCTTCTAATGTATCAGGTCTAATTGACGCTTCAAAACTATCTTCTTTTAACTTATCATCAGTGATTATTCTCTCATCCATAGCTTCACCTACTTTCTATTAAGTTATATACCTCTTCCCAATTCTTGGCACGCGCACCATTTGAGTTCCTATTATATTCATTATCCATAATAATTACTCTAATACCAACATTAGTTATTTCTTCTATATGTTCAATAGAATCATCTACCATAACATCAATATTATTTTCCCTACATATATCTGCTTTATTATGACTTTGAAATATAATTTTATCATATTTAATTTCATTCTTAGCTAGATAATCTAATGTTATATCCATAATATTATCTGCAAATTTATTACTTCTAGCTGTAATAATATATATTTCATGACCTAAATCGTGTAATTTATTTATATATAATGATGCATTTTCTTTTATATCAGCTGAACCCATTATTTCTCTGGCATATTTATGAAAAAATAATTCATCTTCTTCTTCTGAACAATTAAATCTATCATAAAACCAATGTTTAGTTCTATCATATACTTGTTTATTTTCTTTTTCTAAGGCAATTTCATCTATCTTATCTTGGGTATTAGTTATTGTATCATCTATATCTATACCTATTCTCATATTATTTAAGCATTAATTTTAATGCATCCTTTATTTGATCAGCTATAGACTTAGTATTATCTACTTTAGGTAATACTTTATTTATATCAGCTACTTTATATCCTAAAGATTTTAAAGCTTCTGTAAGTTCATTATTAGATACTTTAACTTCTACATTATTAACTAATTTACCTTTTAAATCCAAGATAATTTGTCTAGCTACTTTATCACCTATTTTAGGGAATTTCTTTAAATATAAGATGTTTTCTCTTTCAATAGCGTCTTCTATTCCATCAATAGATCCTAAAGCTATCATAGGTAGAGCCATCTTACATCCTAATCCTTTAACTGAAATTAGTTTTAAGAATAATTCTTTTTCATCTTTACTTATAAATCCATATAGTGTATGTTCATCTTCACCTATTTTTTCATATACATATACCATATATTCTTTATTTAAAGTAAAAGAATAAGGATTTGGTGTATATATTTCATATCCTATTCCATTATTCTCTAATACAATATAACTACTTTCAATTTCTACAACTATGCCTTTTATAAAATTCATAAAACCACCCTAACGTTTTTTAATAAAATTACCAATTATATAATATAAGAATATTACATAAACGATAAATATAGCCCATAATAGAATATCTTCAAAGATGCCATTTGTTGAATTGATAATAACAGCATTCAAACTAGCAGGTATTCTATTTAAGAAACTACCAACATCACCTTTTATATTAATATAACTCATCAAGAAATTTACTAATCTTAAGAATATATCTACAATTACAATTGCATAAATAGCACTACTAAATGTTCTTTTAAATAATAAAACTAAAATTAATATAATTAATATAATAATAACTGCTTCCATAGCCTACTCCTTTACTTTAAAATCTTTTATGAAATTACTAACTTTACCAACATTAGAATAATTTATTTCAATAGTATTAGTATCAATATTTAATACTACTTTAAAGATTAATTCATCTTTTTCATATGTAGTAACGTTTAATTTTTCATCTTCTGTATCAATTCCATAAGTAATTGATATAACATTATTCATATAATCTTCATTTTTACCGATTATATTACCTTTTTTAATGTAATTACTAATCATATGATTGTCTATATAATATAATTTATCTAATTCAATTGGTTCAATTTCATTAGTTTCTTTATTCACTTTATATACATTTTTATTTACATAATAAGCATCTTCATTAATTTCAAAGTATAATGAATCTCTATAAACTTTTCCATTCATTAATGTATCATTATATAAATATGTATATTCATAATTAGTCATATCACTATATACTTCTAAAGCACTTTTCTTAGGTACATCTGGTTTAGTATTTGATGTATCAGATCCTGCGTGAAATAAAAACGCGACTATAACAAAGAATACTAAATATAAACCTAATTTTATTATAGCTCTTCCCCTTGGGGTTTTAAGTAAATCCTCTTTATTCATCTTAATATCTTTCCTATCATTGAGCCTTTATTTCTTTCACCATTGATAAAATCAATAGCAGGCATTTTCTTTTTACCTTCTGGTTGGACCATTGTAATAACAATTTCACCATTACTTGTTTTAACTCCAAAACCATCATCATAAGTATTTATTATTTCACCATTATTTTTAATTGGATCATAATTACTACCTATTCTTGATGCCCATACCTTTAATATTTTACCTTCATATATTGTATAAGCACCTGGCCATGAATTTAAACCTCTTATTTGATTAAATACTTGTCTAGTTGTCTTACTAAAATCTATATGTTCATCTTCTCTTGATATATTAAATCCATATGTTGCTTCAGCCTCTTCTTGCTTAGTTCTAGTATTTGTACCATCTATTATTGAAGGTAGGGTATCCATAAGTAGGTCTCTACCTAAAATACTTAATTTATCATGTAGAGTTTCTGCTGTATCAGTATCTTCAATAGGTATTTCTCTTTGAGTTATAATATCTCCTTTATCCATACCTTCATTCATATACATAATAGTAATACCTGTTTTACTAAAGCCATTTATAATCGCGCGATGGATTGGTGCACCACCTCTTAATTTAGGAAGTAATGATGCATGTACATTAATACATCCAAGTCTTGGACATTCCAATAATTCTTTTGGAATAATTTGTCCATACGCACAAGTAACAATTAAATCTGGTTCTAACGCAACTATTTCAGCATATTCTTCTTTAATCTTTTTAGGTTGTAATACTAATATAGTATGTTTGATACCTACTTCTTTAATAGGAGTAGGTTTTAATATTCTTTCTCTACCTACTTCTTTATCTGGTTGAGTAACAATAGCTCTTACACCATATTTATCTATTAAAGCTTCTAGGATAGGTACTGCAAAATCAGGAGTACCCATGAATACTATCTTAAGTTCTTTATTAATTTCTATGTCTTCTATATTCATACTATCACCATTATCATTTTATCACATATTCCTTATATTCTCAAAGGATTTATATCAATTTCTACTTTAACATTTTTATTATTTATATAGATATTTTTTATATATTTTAAATGCTCATATAAAATATCACTTTTCTTATATTTAATTAGTATCTGCATATAATAAATATTATTTATCTTAGGTATACTAGATACAGATGGTCCTAATACATTAGGAATATTTTCTTTTAAGTAATTAGCTACTTTATTAGCTTCTTTAGATACTGTATCATAATTACTAGATGATATTTTAATTAAACATAAGTTATTATATGGTGGATAACCTAATCTTTTTCTCATATTAACTTCTTCATTATAAAATCCTTTATAATCACATTTAGAGGCAGCTACAATACTATAATGATTTATATTAAATCCTTGGATAACTACATTACCTAAAGATTTACTTCTACCTGCTCTTCCACTTACTTGGTTTAATAAATCAAATGTTTTTTCTGCACTTCTAAAATCAGGTATATTTAAACTTGCATCACCATTAATGACACCTACTAAAGTAACATTAGGAAAATCTAAGCCTTTAGATATCATTTGTGTACCAATTAAAATATTATATTCACCATTTCTAAATGATTCTATAATCTTTTCATGAGCGCCTTTTCTTGATGTTGTATCAACATCCATACGTATTACTTTAGCACCTTCAAAATTCTTAAGTATTTCTTCTTCTAATTTTTGTGTACCCATTCCAAGTGAATTTATATCTAGACTTCCACAACTTGGGCATTTAACTAGTTTAGCTTCACCATATCCACAGTAATGACATCTTAATGTATTAGATACTTTATGATAAGTAAGTGGTATATCACATTTAGGACATTTAGCTACATAGCCACAATTTTTACAAGACATAATAGTATTAAATCCTCTTCTATTAAGTAAGATTATAGCTTGTTTATTATCTTTAATTACTTCATTTAATTTAGTAGTCAATAGTTCACTAAAGACTCTATTACCTTTTTTTATTTCATCTTTCATATCAACCAAATATACTTTAGGCAAATTTTTATTTACTCTAGTAGGCATATTAATTAATGTATAAGTACCAAGTAAGGCTCTTGTATAAGACTCTATTGATGGAGTAGCTGAACCTAATACTAGTGGACATTTATGATATTTAGATCTATAAATAGCTATATCAATAGCATTATATCTTGGATTATTTTCTTGTTTATATGTATCAGAATGTTCTTCATCTACAATAATGATTCCAACGTTTTTAAATGGCGCGAATATAGCACTTCTAGCGCCTACTACAATACTAACTTCACCATTAGCGATTTTCCTATATTCATCATATCTTTCACCATCAGATAAGCCACTATGTAGTACTGCTATATTACCAAATCTAGCTTTAAATATATTAACTAATTGTGGAGTTAAACTTATTTCTGGTACTAAAACAATAGCAGATTTGCCTCTATCTATAACTTCTTTAATTAGATGCATATATACTTCTGTTTTACCTGAACCTGTAACTCCATGTATCAAAAATGGTTCAAATTTATTTAATGATTTTTTAATAGTATTAAAAGCATTAGCTTGTTCATCAGTTAAACTAATCTTTTTATCTTCATAATTTGTTTTAATATTATACCTATATGTTTCTTCTTTTACTTCTTCTAAAACACCATTTTTAATTAAAGTATTCATAGCTGAAACTGATACTTTAGCTACTTCACTTTTTAATAATATATCTTCTTTAAATAAAGATACAATTTCTTTTTGTTTATCAGTTTTAATATTATCTATATTTCTATTTATTTTTAAATAAGATATATATTTTTTGTTTATATTTGTCTTATGAGATGCTTTTAGGGCTTTCGGTAACATTGTAGAATAAGAACTCATTAAACTAGCTAATGTCTTAGATGATATATATTTACCTATAGATATCATCTCATCATTAAGTATTACTTCTTCATCTACTACATCTATAATATCTTTTATTTCATAATCACATTTTTTATTATTTATATCCATGATAAAACCTTCTAGTTTTTGTTTACCAAAAGGTACTGAAACGCGTTTTCCTATTTCTACTTTATCTTTTAAAGAATTAGGAACACTATATGTAAAAGTTTTATCTAAACTCTGAGCTTTTAATTCAACTAATACTTCTACGTTCATATTATCACCCTATATCCATTATATCATATACGAACATAGTTTTGGAAGAATTTTAACAAAAAAAGTATTATAAACTATAATACTTTTCTATCTTTTAATTCTTCTAATGTTTTGTCTTCCCAACTTGAAGCTTGTACTTCAGCAATATGGGATTTTTCTAATAAAAGCAATAATATTCTTGATTTACCTATACCTCCACCAATTGTATATGGAAGTTCACATTTTTGAATCATCTTATGATATGGTAATTCTAATCTATCTAAACATTTTGATTTTTCTAATTGGGATACTAAAGATTTTTCATCTACTCTAATACCCATAGATGTTAATTCTAAAGCTTTATCTAAAACTTTATCATATACTAATAAATCTCCATCTAAAGCCCAATCATCATAATCTGGACTTCTTAAATCATGCTCAACACCTGATTTTAATTTATCTCCTATACCAATTATAAATACAGCTTTTTTATCTTTAACAATAGCTTCTTCTCTTTCCTTTGGAGTTTTAGTAGGATACATATCTTCTAATTCTTGACTAGTAATAAAGTAAACAGTTTTAGGTAAATCTAAAGTAATAAATTTATATTTTTGTTTCACAAATATAGATGTCTGTCTCACTGCCTTATAAATACTTTTTACTGTTTCTTTTAAGAAATCTATAGTTCTATCTTCCTTACTGATTACTTTTTCCCAGTCCCATTGTTCTACAAACATAGAATGAAGACTATCTACTACTTCATCTTTTCTAATAGCTTTCATATCAGTATATAACCCTGTATGCATAGGAAATTCATATTTACCTAAAGCATATCTTTTCCATTTAGCTAATGAGTGAACTACTTCAAATTTTTCATCACCTTTAGTAAAACTAACTCCTTTTTCTACTCCTGTTAAAGCATCTTGTAATCCTGAAGATGTTTTAACAAATAATGGGCATTCTACTTTAGTTAAAGATAATCTTGCTTCTAATTGTCCTTCAAAATATTTTGTAACTTCTGATATTGCTTTTATTGTTTCTAAATAACTTAATTCTTTTTTCATTTTAAATTCCTTCTTTCTTAATTAATTGTTTCATTTTTGAATTTTATAAATAATTAAGATAGATGTAGGTACTATCCACTTTATTTATGAAGTATAAAGTAGATAGAAATGAAAAACTTCTACTTTATACGTGATCTTTTTATATTATTATTGTCATCCGACATTCTAATCACTTCTTTCTTATTTTTGTTTTTTTCATACTATCTAAAAATTCTTGTGTAGTAAATGAGGCTTGTACTCGGCCTGCTATACTAATTCCATATTTTGGTACATCACCATATTTTTCTAATAAATCTTCTCCTAACAAGTAATCTTTAGTCATATCAAATGTAACAGGATATGTGCATCCTATAAATATACGATATTTAGCACATAAGTCTTCAAGATGCTTCATATCTTGTTTAATTATCTTTACTGATGGTAACCCAGCAATCGCATCATCAACTTTAACATGTTTTTCTACTACAAGTTGTTTTACCATTGGTATAAGTGATATATCACCTATATCATACATTTTTTCATATATATCCAACTTTTTAACATCTTCTTTGTATTGTTCTTCTAATAAATCACCCTTTTTAGACACATATGATATAAACTCTTCAAACGCGATATCTTCTTCACCATATTTTTTTATAAGTTCAGCTAACTTCTTATCCATTTCATAATCATCAAATAAATCTCTTACATATTCATTAGCGATTTCATATAATGCTTTACCAGATAATCTTGGAAACTTTCTATAAAATTCAAATAATCCTTCGTATGTTACGTATAAACCTCTGACTTTATATCTTGATTTTTCATCACACCAATACGATGTAAGTGCATCTAAGATATCTTTTGGAAATTTATAATCTCCAAAAACTCTGATTAAATATTTTATGATATGTTTAGCGTCACTATCAGTTATAGTTTTTAAATATTTAGTAAATTTCATCTCATCTTTTGCTTTTCTAAAATATTTACTCATTTTAACACCTCCTTTTTTATATATAAAAACCCGTACTCATCCTACAATAAGGACGAATACGGGTATCCGCGGTGCCACCTTAATTATTACTTAAAAAACCATCTAGAAAGATGGTTTGTTATTACAGTAATCACTTTTCAGTTCTAACAAACCTAGCAATATGGTAACGGATTGCTTTCCGGACTAGTCTACTTGGGTTACCTTTCGGTAGTCTGCTCAGGAGTGTTCTTTCGCCAAAGGTTAATATTAGTTCACACTATACCTAACTCACTCGAATAACACTTTTGGGTACTTTTCTCCCTCAACGCATCTTTAATATAACATAAAGTTTTTTCCATGTCAAATTGAAAAAAATTGGCATTAACCAATTCTTTTTTCGTATATTTTCTTTTTCTTTAAGTATTTTTCCATGCTATTTTGAAGACATCTATTTGTATATGTACCTATATTATTCTTTTTATCTATAGGATCAACTAAGATAGAATATATTCCATAACTATTCGCCCCATAAACATCAGTAAGCATCTGATCTCCTATCATAGCTACATTATCCTTATTCGCATCTAAGATATCTAATGCTTTATCATAACATTCACTTAAAGGTTTATTTGCTTTATATAAGCATTTTAAATCTAATATTTTACCGATTGGAACAACTCTATCCATATCATTATTAGATACTAATACGATATTAAAATCATTTTCTCTTAATATACTCATTTGTCTTACTAATTTTTCAGGAACTAACATACCATCTACAGGTAATATAGTTCCATCAATATCAATTATTAAGTTATCAATATTAATTTCTCTTAATCTATCAAAATCTATATCATAAAAGTTTCTAGCATACATATTAGGTATTACTTTTTCTATTTCATATTTATTACCTTTTAAAACTTCTCTATAGACTTTTAACATTTTAATATTCTTACCCATATAACCACCCTATATAAATTATAGCACACCAAAACAAAAAAAGCCATTAAGGCTTTCTATGCAATATTAATAATAATTATAACATCTTTATATGTTCTTCTTATTACATATTCTAAGTATTTAACTACTTCATTCGCAAATTTTAAAGTTAAATTATTATCTAAGATGATATCACATCTAACTTCATAATAAGGCCCATATTTATGAGTAACCATACTTTTAATACCCATAACATTTCTATTATTTTCGATAAATGTTTTAATACTATTTATATATTCTAAATTATCTACCTTAGTACCAAATATTTCTGTTAAATCTCTACTGATAATAACAAATCCAGTATATATAACAAATAATGAAACTATTATAGAGGCAGCCATATCAGCATATTTAAAGTATTCAACTTTATCACTTAATGTCATAAGTATTAATGCAATAAATACTATTACTGAACTTAATACATCTTTATTACTTTGTTTAGCGTCATTAACTAAAATACTATTATTATAAAGTTTACCTTTTTCCATTAAATATGTTGATAATACATATTTAAATACTATCGTAAATAAAGATATACCAAGTAATCTCATTCTAGGTATTACTACACCTCTTGATATAGCTAAATAAATAAATGATAATCCTAAACCTAAAACAATAGTACCTGTGAATAAGTTGATAAAATGTTTTAAACCATTATTTTTATTATATCTAGAATTAGACATAGTAACTAGTTCTAAGGATTGATCAGCAAAGGTATGAACACCATCTACAATTAAACTCATAGATCTACCAACAAATCCAGCTATAATTTTTACTATGGATAAAAATGTATTACCCATGAAACTTGTAAATACCGTATATGTAAGTTTATTCATATCACTTTGCCTCCAACCAATTTTTACCACTTTCTATATCAACTTTTAATGGAACTGTTAGACTAACTACATTTTCCATTGATTCTTTTATTATCTTATTAAGTATATCTAATTCAGATTCTTTTGCATCAAAAATCAACTCATCGTGAACTTGTAATATCATTTTACTTTCTAAGTTATTTTCTTTCATTTTAGAATCAACTAATACCATTGCTTTTTTAATTATATCAGCTGATGTACCTTGAATAGGAGTATTTAAAGCCATTCTTTCTCCCATTTTTCTAATCATATAATTCTTATTTTCTAATTCTGGTATATTTCTAATTCTTCCAAATAAAGTTTTAACAAATCCGTGTTCATGTGCATATTTAATAGTATCTTCCATATATTTATTTATTTCTGGATATGTATTTAAATAGTTTTCAATAAATGCCTTAGCTTCTTTATTAGATAAACCTGTATTATCAGCTAATCCATATTCAGATATACCATAAATAATACCAAAGTTAACAGCCTTAGCCATTCTTCTCATATCTTTGGTAACACTATCTAATTCTACTTTAAATATATCAGCTGCTGTTTTAGCATGAATATCTAAATCATTTTTAAATGCCTCAATTAATCCTTTTATATTAGCTACATGAGATAAAATTCTAAGTTCTACTTGAGAATAATCACTACTAATGATAACTGAATTAGGACTAGGTATAAATGCTTTTCTAATCATTTTACCTTCAGGATATCTTATAGGAATATTTTGAAGATTTGGTTCAATGGAAGATAATCTTCCTGTTCTAGTCATTGTTTGAGTATATATAGTATGTATTTTACCATCTGATGATATTGTTTCTTTTAAACCAACTATATATGTACTATATAGTTTAGCATAAGTCCTATATTCCATAATTAGATCTATTATAGGATGTTTTCCTTTTAATTTTTCTAATACTTCTACAGATGTAGAGTAACCATTTTTACCTTTTTTACCGTGAGGCAAATTAAGTTCTTCAAAAAGTAGATTACCTAATTGTATTGGACTAGCTATATTAAATTCATGTCCAGCTAATTCATATATTTCTTTAGATAACTCATCTATTTTATTTTTGATTACTACACCCATTTCATCTAAAGTATTTATATCTACATGAACACCATTATATTCCATATCGCCTAATACTCTAGCTAAAGGAACTTCAGTATCTTCATATAAAGATAACATTTCTTTATCATCTAATTCTTTTTTAAATTTATCCATTGTGTCAAAAATAAATCTAGCCTTAATACATGCATTATAAGCAATAACATCATCGCTTGGTTTAGCGATTTTATTACCTTTTCCATAAGTGTTTTCATAGAAAGGGATATCTTCTCCTAATGATGTAGCTAAGTATGCTATATCACCTTTTACATTATATTCAAGCATCTCAGAAGCTATCATCGTGTCAAATTTAACATTAGATATATCAATACCTAACCATTTTAAAGCCACATACATCTTTTTATAATCATATGTATATTTAATATTATCAGTTAAGAACTTAGGATTTTTCTTTAAGATATCTACTGGTATGTATGCCATAACGTCTTTATTATAAATACCCATACCGAGTACTTCTGCATTATGATAATTAGTACCTAATACTTCTAAATAACAAGCAACTTCACCTTTTATATCTAATTCACTTATATCTTTAATAGTTACGATATCTAAAGGTTTCTTAGTTACTTCTACTTTATCTTTTTTTAAAAATGAGAAAAATTCTAAATCTTCATATAATTTATTTAATTTATCATAATCAGCATTTTTATATACTAAATCATCTATATTAATATCCATAGGTACATCTTTATATATAGTAGCGATATCATAAGACATATAAGCAGATTCTTTATCATTAACTAATTTATCATGAGTCGCGCCTTTAATATTATCTATATTTTCATATATTCCATCTAATGTTTTATATTCTTGTAATAGTTTTAAGGCACCTTTTTCTCCTATTCCTTTAACACCAGGAATATTATCAGACGAATCTCCCATTAATGCTTTTAAATCAATTATATTTATAGGTTCAATACCATATTCTGCATAGAATGAATCCCTATTATATCTAATATAATCTTTTTGTTTTAATAATTTAATATCTATATCATTACTTATAAGTTGCAATAAGTCTTTATCACTACTAATAATTGTACCTATAAAATTAGGATCATTATCACAGTATTTAGCAAATGTACCAATAATATCATCTGCTTCATAATTATCTATTTCATAATATTTAATACCCATATATGTAAGTAATTCTTTAGCTATTGGAAATTGTACTTTTAACTCATCAGGAGTCTCAGATCTACCACCTTTGTAATCTTTATATTTTTCATGTCTAAAAGTTTTACCTTTATCAAAAGCAACCAATATATATGATGGTTTTTCTTCTAATATAATTTTATTAATCATATTAGTAAATCCGAATAATGCGTTTGTAGGGAATCCCTTACTATTTTTCATAAAATTACCATTGTAAGCTGTTGCATAATAGCTTCTAAAAAGTAAGTTATTTCCATCGACTAATATTATCTTGTTCATATTATCACCATAATTTAATTATACTATTAAATCTAGTTTAATGTAAAGAAAAAAGACTATTAGTCTTATTAATCACTCATATCTATATCAAGAGTTATATTAATTTTATAACCTTTATATTTTTTCTTAACTTCATCATATATCTTTTTATATACTTCTTCTTTATTCTTAACTTTAAAATCAATAATTATATCAAAACTAATAGTTTTTTCTTCTTCATCAAAATAAAATCCATGCATTTGTAATATTCCTTTATTAGAAAATACTATTTCACGTATTTCTTTATGAATATTAATTATCTTTTTATCTTTAGTATTAACAGAATATACTCCAATTGTATGAAGTAATACACCATATTTAGAAGCTATATTTTTTGTTATATTTCTAGATATTTTATCTACTTCTGATACAGATAATGTATCAGGAACTTCAATATGAATTGAACCTATATATCTATCTGGACCATAATCATTTAAAATTAAGTCATATGCTCCTTCTACGTATTTTTCTTTACATACTTCTTTTTTTATTTTTGTAGCTAAATTACTTTCTACTCTCGTACCAAGCATATTATCAACAGAATCTTTAATTAATTCTAAACCAGCTTTAATAATAAATATTGATAATAAGATACCCACATAAGCTTCTATATTAATTTTAAATAACATATAAAATACTACAGATATTAAAACAGAAATAGATAGTACGGCATCATTAAGTGCATCTGATCCTGAAGCTACCAAAGAATTTGAATTAACTTCCTTACCTACTGTTTTAACATATAAACCTAATGAGCATTTAACAATAATCGCGATTACTAAAATTAGAATTGTTAATATACTATATTCTGTTACTACTGGACTAACTATCTTTTTTACTGATTCTACTAAAGCTGTAATACCTGCATATAATACGATAGCGGATACTATTAATGAAGTCATATATTCTATTCTTCCATAACCATATGGGTGTTTTCTATCTGGTGATTTACCTGCTAATTTTGTACCAACAATAGTAATTATACTTGATAATGCATCGGATAAATTATTAATCGCATCGGATATAATCGCGATAGAATTAGAAAGCATACCTATAACGGCTTTAAATGAAGCTAATAAAATATTAGATAAAATACTTATAACACTAGTTCTTACTACTATTTTTTCTCTATTTTTCATATTTATTTTCACCTATAATAATTATACTATTAAAGATAGTTTATTGCAAAAGAAAAAAGGCTATTTGAGCCTTCTACTAATACATGATTTATATATTAAATAATTAATTATTCCAGTAAGAATAGTAGCTATGATAATTCTAAATAAAACTAACGTTGTTGGAATATCACCTATAGAATACCACCCAAAAATATCAAATATAAATATAACTATCATCAGAGAAATAAACGAAATAACAGTATATTCTTTATACTTACTTAATAATTTATGTTTACCCATAACTAATGCATACATTAGTGACATACCAAATAAATTAAGCATGATATCATCAACATCAAATATACCTACATTACTTATTACTTGAGTTAATTCAATAAGTAAGATAAATGCCAAATCTATAATAAAACATTTACTATATTTTTTAATATCTAATATTTTGATAATAAAATATTGAATAGGCATCATTACAACAATATTACCAATTACATTTATCCATATGTTATATGGTGTTGGAAAAGCCCAGTAATGAAGTAATGTTTTAAATGGAATTAAATTATACCCACCACCTATACCTATATTATCTCTACCAAATATTGTTAAATTAAATATCATAATAACATAAAGCATAAAAATTATAATATATGATATTTTATTCATTCTTTTCTTATCTTCTAATGTATCATAATAGTTATTCGCGATAAATCTATTATTTAAAAATACTGATATCATAAAAAATAAATTTTTAATTAATTCACCAAAATAAATAGGCCTATGGCTCATACTATATTCGTATCTTAAATACCATAAGTATAAAAAAATCAAAATAATATATATAATTGAAGAAATCATAATAATATGGTTATTTTTGTTTTTCTTTGATTCATCAATGTAATTTACTATATCTTTTAAATTTTTATCCTCTTTTTTATCTTCTACACCTTTAAGTATTTCAGATACTGATATTTCAAGTTCATTAGAAAGTGATACCAATAAAGATACATCTGGCAGACCCCTTCCTGTTTCCCATCTTGAAATTGCTTTTTCAGTAACATTTAATTTATTAGCCAGTTCTTCTTGGGTTAAACCTCTTTCCTTTCTTTTAGTTTTGATAAGACTTGCAACCTTGTCTATTTCCATAATATCCTCCTTCTAAAAAAATTATATAAATCATGTGTATTTTATGCAACCTATGAATCGTAGGATTTTATTTATATGATGAATTTAGTAGTAATTTATAATATTAAAGAATTATTTAATGACGACTTAGTGTAAACAGGTTGTCTTTTTTCTTTTGAAAAATAGTATATTTAAACGTTTTATGATATAATTTTTATGATAGGAGATGATTGAATTGATAAATACTCCACATATAAATCCTAAGTGTGAACCAGCTAAGACATTTCTAATGCCTGGAGATCCTAAAAGAAGTGAATATATAGCTTCTAAATTCTTAGAAAATCCAGTGTTATTTAATGATGTTAGAGGTGTATCTGGATATACTGGTACATATAAAGGACATAAGATAAGTGTTATGGCAAGTGGTATGGGAATACCTAGTATGGCTATATATGCTTATGAATTATTTAAAATATATGATGTAGATAACATAATTAGAATTGGTACTTCAGGATCTAATAGTCCTTCAGTTAAACTAAAAGATATCATTTTAGCGACTTCTAGTTATAGTTTATCTAGTTTTGCAAAGTTATATGATGAATTTGATGGGAATGAATTAGAATCATCATATAAATTAAACAAAAAAATAGAAGAGGTTTCTAATAACTTAAATATAAATATCAAAAAGGGTAGAATAATTACTAGTGATGTGTTTGATCCTTATTGTGATTCAGAAGATAAGTATAAATCACATTACCCTAGTGATTTAGATAGTCTTGCATCTGAAATGGAATCATTCGCATTATTCTATATGGCAAAAAAATTTAACAAAAATGCAACTTGCCTACTTACTATAACTGATAGTAAATATGAAGATAATAAACTTACAGCAGATGAAAGAGAAAAATCATTAGATGAAATGATTATATTAGCTTTAGAAACAGCTATTAAGGAGGATTAATATGTATAAAAGAATATTTTTGGTTGTATTGGATAGTGTAGGAATTGGAGAAGCTCCTGATGCAGATAAATATGGTGATGTTGGAAGTAATACTATAAAAGCAATTTCAACTAATCCTAATTTTAAAGCAGATACTATGGAAAAACTAGGTTTATTTAATGTTGATGGTATAGATTATCATGATAGTTATCCTAATCCTATAGGTGCTTATGGTAAAGCTAGAGAATTATCTAATGGTAAAGATACTACAACAGGTCACTGGGAAATGATGGGTATTATTACAGAAAAACCAGCCCCAGTATTCCCTGATGGTTTCCCTGAAGATTTAATTAAAGAATTCAGTGAGAAAACAGGTCATGAAATATTAGTTAATAAACCATATTCAGGTACTGAAGTAATTAAAGATTATGGTAAAGAAGCTTATGATAAAAAAGCATTAATCGTATATACATCAGCTGATTCAGTATTCCAAATAGCTGCTCATGTAGATGTTGTTCCATTAAAGGAATTATATAGATGTTGTGAAATAGCTAGAGAAATGTTAACTGGTGATTTAGAAGTATCAAGAGTTATCGCTAGACCATTTGAAGGAGTTGAAGGTAATTATAGTAGAACACCTGATAGAAAAGATTATGCTATTAAACCATCTAAAAACGTTATGAATTATTTAGATGAAAATAATAAAACAGTTATTTCAGTTGGTAAAATTAATGATATCTTTGCTGGCTCTGGTGTTACAGCTAAAATTACTAGTCATGGTAATATTGAATGTATGAAAGGTACTACTCAAATGTTAAAACAAGATTTTGAAGGATTATGCTTCACTAATCTAGTTGATTTTGATATGGTATATGGCCACAGAAATGATGTAGACGGATATGCAAAAGCATTTGCTGAATTTGATGGATGGTTAACTAAATTCGTAGAAAATATGAAAGATGATGACCTACTTATCATAACAGCTGATCATGGTTGTGACCCATCTACTCCTTCTACAGATCATTCAAGAGAATATGTACCAGTTATTGTATATAATAAAAATATTAAGCCTGTTAACTTAGGTATAAGAGATACATTCGCAGATATTGGTAAAACTATTACACATAACTTTGATATAGCAACTGATTTACCTGGTAAAAGTTTTCTTAAGGATATTAAATAATGGAAAAAGAATTAGTTAAATACGCTATTGAAGCAGCAAAGAACTCTTATAGTCCATATTCTAACTTTAGAGTTGGAGCTGCTCTTTTAACAGAAAGTAACAAATTATATCTAGGTTGTAATATAGAAAATGGTGCATATGGCCCAAGTAATTGTGCTGAACGAACTGCATTTTTCAAAGCTATATCTGATGGTGAAAAAAGGTTTAAAGCTATAGCTATCGTTGGTGGTAAAGATGGAAACTTCACAGATGAATGTTTTCCATGTGGAGTATGTAGACAAGTAATGGCCGAATTCTGTGATAAAGATTTTAAAATTATATTAGGTAATAAAAATTTAGAATATAAAGTATATACATTTGGTGAATTATTGCCGCATAGTTTTGAGTTAGGTGAATGATATGAGAATGTATGATATTATTGAAAAAAAAAGAAATGGTAAATCACTAACTAAAGATGAAATATCATTTGTTATTGATGGTATGATAAAAAAAGAAATACCAGATTATCAAATATCTAGTCTAATTATGGCTATATATTTAAATGGTATGAATGATACTGAAACGACATATCTAACAGATTCGATGGCACATTCTGGTGACATGATCAATCTAGAAGAGATGTTTGGTGAGACAGTAGATAAACATTCTACTGGTGGCGTTGGTGATAAGACAAGTTTAGTTATATGCCCTATTGTAGCTAGTTTAGGTATTAAAGTAGCTAAGATGAGTGGTAGAGGTTTAGGTCATACTGGAGGAACTATTGATAAATTAGAGTCTATTCCAGGATTTAAAGTTGATTTAAAAGAAAAAGACTTTGTTAAACAAGTAGAAGATATAGGTATATCTATTATTAGTCAAACAGGTAATATCGCGCCTGCTGATAAAAAGATATATGCCCTACGTGATACTACTGCTACAGTATCAAATATACCTTTAATTGCTTCATCTATTATGAGTAAAAAGATAGCTGCAGGTGATAAAAACATTTTATTAGATGTAAAAGTAGGTTCTGGAGCATTCATGAAGACAAAAAAAGAAGCAACAGAATTAGCTAATAAAATGGTCAATATAGGTAAGAAATTAGGAAAAAATATTAGTGCTATTCTAACTAATATGGATGAACCTTTAGGTAATTATGTAGGTAACTCATTAGAAGTTATTGAAGCTATATCTATTTTAAAAGGTAGAGGTAATCCAGAGTTAAAAGAACTATGTATTACACTAGCTACTAATATGGTTATGTTAGCTAGAGGTATAAAAGAAGCTAATGCAAGAAAACTAGTTATCAATTCCATTAATAGTGGTAAGGCATTAGAAAAATTTAAAGAGTTTATTAAATATCAACATGGTAACCCTGATATTGTAGATGATTATAAGTTACTTCCTATATCTAAATATGGATATGAAGTTAAGGCTAATAAAACGGGTTATATTACTAAAATGAATGCTGAAGAAATTGGTAAAGTAGCTAATTTATTAGGAGCGGGAAGATCTACTATGGAAGATACTATAGATTATGGTGCAGGTATCATAATTGAATCTAAGGTAGGTAATTACGTAAGAAAAGGTAAGATAATCGCAACTTTATATACTAATAAAGAAGATATAGATGATATTGCATCTAAATATTTAAATGCAATTACTATAAGTAATTATAAACCAAATAAAAAGAAAATGATTTTAGGTAAAATAAAATAGTCAAGTTTATACTTGGCTATCTTTTGTTATAATCTTCTTTCTATTATCATTATAGTATTGGATACATGATATCACTGCTAATACTGTACCAACTATTAATAACATATCAGAAACATTTATATTAAATAATTCAAATGGTAAGTTATAGAATAATGTTAATGTTATACCAATCTTAAATACAATATTCTTAGCTTTACCAGTTTTAACAAATCTTAATGTTTTACCATTTCTTAATGCAGCATTTTTAATTGTATTAACAATATAATCTCTAGCAACAACAATTACAGGAATTATTGGATGCAAAAAACCTTGTGACGCTAATACGATTAATACTGAATCTATTAATAATTTATCAGCAATCTTATCTAATGTTTTACCAAATTCAGTTTGCATATTTTTTTTACGAGCAACATATCCATCTAAGAAATCAGTAAATACAGCTATTATAAATAATACACCAACAATTAAATATTTAATATTGATAACAATTGCTTCATTAATAAATAGATTGACAAAATCTATACCAGCAGATTCAAATGGAAATACTAATATAGCGATTATTATAATTGTAAGAATTATTCTTGATATTGTAATTTTATTAGCTAAATTCATATTATCACCTTCCTACATATGAAATAATGTTATCTTTATGAGTATTTTTTATACTGTATATTGTAATAGTAGCTATAGCAGATATTATAACTAATAATACTATAACTAATACAATATTAAATTTACTTTTAGTTTTAATTGTTGTATAAGGAGATTTAACCTTAGTATCCTTACCTTCTTTTTTACTTTTAGCTTCCATGATATCATTTAAAGATATTTTAGAAGTATAATCAAATAAATATTCATTGAAATCATCAACCAAATCATCTTTATTTAAACCTAAATATTTAGCATAATCTCTAATTAAATATTTAACATTAATAATATCTTTAAAAGTATCAGTTTTACCTTCTTCTAAATTTTTTAATTGATCTTTTTCTATTTTTAAATCAGTACTAGCTTCATCTAAAGATATACCGATTTCTTCTCTTGCTTTTTTTAACTTTTCACCTATTTCTTTCAAAATAGACACCTCCATTAGAATAAAAAAATAAAATATCTAATAAGCCATGTTCTGTACCCTAACGGGCGGCAAACATTTATCTACCTTACAGGTCCTAGAATCAGTTCAGTTCCTTATCTAAGCTCTCCTACCAAAATTTGGATTTCTTGCTTGTGGGGTTTACCTCGTTTCATCTTAGCGTTTCCACTAAGCTCGTTTCTGTGGCACGTTAGTAACTAATCATATCTATGACTTAGACTAGCTATTTGCCGTTAGCATAAGCTACCTAAGGTTATTTTTTCCCTTAGCACAATCACTACTGTCATCGCAGACAGTGCAAGCATGGACTTTCCTCTACAAATAATTGCAGCGTTTGCCTAAGATATTTTATTCCTTACCATAAATTATTTTTTCAAGATTAGATAACCTTCTAAGTACATCAGCACTACTACTGTTGTCACCTTCTGCACTCTTTAATGTTTCTATCTTCATATTTAAATTACGTATCTCTTCCTTTAATGATAAGTTTTCATCATTAAGTTTGTTTTTTACATCAATAAGTTCATCGATAATTTCTGTCATAGCTCTATAATCTTTAATGATTTGATCTAAGAAACCATCTACTTCTTGGGGTCTATATCCTCTAGTATCGATGCTAAATTCTTTTTCAAGAATATCTTTGCTTGTTAATTCAACTCTTCCTTGATACATAATAACACCTCTTTTATTCACAAATATTATATCATAAAGGATTAATCATTTCAATACAATAGGTAATAAAATCAGGAATTAAAAAAGTTGCATAGCAACCTTATTTAATCCTTCTTAATTTATAAATATGTGCTTCTGTATAAACTTCATCCTTAATACTATTAATAAGCATTTTTAGATCATCTAGTTCACTACTAAATTCTTTATCTTCTATTTCATGTAAGGTTAATGATAATGATAAATAACTTACTCTACTAAATTCATCAGTACATGTTCCTTCAAAACTTCCATCTTTATCTTTAATAGTAACATAATATCCATCAATTAAATTTTTATCATCTAATTCATATGTATTTTTTGATTTACCTGTTTTAAAATAAATTTTTCCTATACCTTTATCATAAATACCGGTTATTAAATCAGTTGATATGTCACTTTTTTCATTGAAAGCTACACCTTCAAAATAGCCATCTTCTTTAAGTAATATTTTACCATTCCAATTATTAGTTTCAATGTATAATATATCTTCCATAGATATTTCCCCCTACACGTTTAGATATTATATACCTTTTATTATGTTATGGCAATAAATTACTTAGTTTTTCATCTATCTTTGAAACAGTTTCAACTAATTCTATATATCTAATATCATTAATCATTTCATCAAAAATACTATCAATATAATATGTTTTCATATATCCTCCTAGAGTAAATATATCACCTTTATTACTCTTTTTGGCCTTTTCGACAAAACTAGTCATATTTAGCATTCTTAAAGTAGAAAAATTATCAATTTTATAGTATAATTATATAGGTGATTAATTTGAGAATATCTTCTATCAAGAATATATCAACTTATAGTAATCGAGGAATGGATTTAGAAAACGATATCAATGATACTAATAAGTATTATTTAGATAATGATATCGCGGTTATATATAAAAAACCCACTTCAGTTACTATACATAAAGCTGAATATCCTGGTCCACATAAGGCCGTAATTAAAGAAGCATATTTTAAAACACCATCAACTACTGATTATAACGGTGTATACAAAGGAAAATATATTGATTTTGAAGCAAAAGAAACTAAAAACAAAACTAGTTTTCCACTTTCAAATATTCATGAACACCAAATTATACATTTAAATAAAATCAGTAAACATGGTGGTATAGGATTTATAATTGTTAGATTCACTTTATTAAATGAAACATATTTATTATTTATTAAAGATTTAAACGAATATTTAAAAAATAATGATAGAAAATCTATACCATATAATTATTTTAAAGAAAAAGGTCATATTATAAATGTTAAATACGCACCGAGATTAAATTATTTAGAAATTATAGATAAATATGGAGGTATATATGAAAAAAATTAAATCAAAGGTTAAAGAATCAAAACCAAAAACGCAGATTAAAAAAACAGGTAAAATTAAATTACCAAAAATCAATTTACCTAAAAAGAAAAAAGTTGCTAGAACAGAAGCTGAAAAAGCAGTCAGAAAACGTAAAACATTAAAAATTGTTTTATTAGTCTTCTTGATTTGCTGTATCATAGGTTTAACTACAGCTGGGTTATTTTTAGGATATATTGTTAAAAATGCTCCTGAGTTTAATCCTAATGAACTTTATGATGCGGAACCATCAATTTATTATGATAAAGATGGAAAAGAGTACGCTAGATTAGGTGAAAAGATTAGAAGTATTGTTACTTATGATCAATTACCTGAAACTTTAGTTGATGCTATTATAGCTACTGAAGATTCTAGATTCTTCCAACATAATGGATTTGATTTACCAAGATTCTTAAAAGCATCTTTTGGTCAAGCTTTAGGAAAAGATGCTGGTGGTGCTTCAACACTTACTATGCAACTTTCTAAAAACAAAATCACATTAAAGGGTTCTGAAGAAGAAACTAAGCTTGGTGGTATCAAAAGAAAATTCACTGATATCTATATGGCAATTTTCAAAATTGAAAAAGCTTATACTAAAGAAGAAATAATTGAATTTTATGTTAACTCAAACTATATGGGTGCTGGTACTAATGGTGTTGAAGATGCATCACAAACTTACTTTGGTAAAAGTGTTACAGATTTAAATATTGCTGAAGCTGCTATGATAGCTGGTATATTTAATGCTCCTAACTATTACGATCCATATATACATCCAGATTATTGTGAACAACGAAGAGAAACAGTATTATATCTAATGAAAAGACATAGTTATATAACTGAAGAAGAATATAATATAGCAATGCAATTAACAGTTGATAAAATTGTTAAGCCACAAAAAGAAGCTGCAGTTAACTTATATCAAGATTATGTAGATATGGTTACTGAAGAAATTATTAGTAAAACTGGTAAAAATCCATACAATGTATCTATGAAAGTATATACTAAGATGGATAGAGCTAAACAAGAACACGTTGCAAACTTAATGAACGGCAATTATGAAGGTTATGTTTGGGAAGATGATAAAGTTCAAGCAGGTGTAGCAGTATTAAGTGCTACTGATGGTTCTGTTGCAGCTGTTGGCGGTGGACGTAACAGAGTTCAAAGAGGTGTTAACAGAGCTCTATGGAGTGATGGTGTAGTTAATCAATATGGTATTTCAAGACAAATTGGTTCTACAGCTAAACCTCTATACGATTACGCAATTGGTATTGAAAAATTAAACTGGAGTACTGGTCAAATATTTGTAGATGAACCATGGCATTATACTGGTGGTGACTACATTAATAACTGGGATTATAAATATGAAGGATTCGTTACATTACGTACAGCGTTAGTTGAATCTAGAAATATTCCAGCATTAAAAGCATTCCAAGCTATAGATAGTAAAACAAGAGTTGAATGGATTAACAACTTAGGATTACATCCAGAACTTGAAGACGGTATAATCCATGAAGCGCATTCAACTGGTGGATATAATGGTGAATCTCCATTAACATTAGCCGGTGCATATAATGCATTTGCTACAAGAGGTTATTATATTGAACCATATTCAATTACTAAGATTGAATTTAATGATGGTTCTGAACCATTTGAATATAAATATGAAATGAAGAAAGTAATGAGTGAAGAAACAGCCTGGATGATTACAAACGTATTAATTTCAGTTGCTAGAGGTACAGGTTTCTCTGGATACTATGTAAACGGTGTTACATACGCTGGTAAATCAGGTACTACAAACTTATCTCAAGAAGACTTAAAATACTGGGGCTTAGGTAGCAATGCTGTTGCTGATCTATGGGCTGTTGGTTATACAGATAAATTTACAATCGCTACATGGTATGGATACGATTCATTAAAAGATGGTCATAACGTATTTGCTAGTGGTGAAAATTATAGAATATTTGCTAACGTAGCCAAAGGTGTATTTACAGAACAATCCGATTTCCCTAAACCAGATGGTGTTGTATCTGTTGAAACTGAAATAGGATGTTTAGAAGCATGTTTACCAAGTGAATTTACTCCAGCTGATATGCGTATGTCTGAATACTATAAGAAAGGTTATGAACCATCAACAGTATCTGATAGATTTGCTAAATTAGATGATGTAACAAATCTAAAAGCAAAAGTTAATGGTGGCAAAGTAACTCTTACATGGGATAAAATTAAAACTCCACATGCAATAGATATTGATTATATCAAAGCTTATATGGGTAATGCTTATAAGAATGCAGACTGGGCATCTAAAGCTTCTTCTGATAGATATAATGAAAACTTAAACAGACTTGGTACAATCGTTTATAACGTATATGAAAAAATTGGTGATAAATTAACACTGCTTAAAACAACCGATTCAAATGAAGCCGTTGTAGAAGCATATTCAACTAATCCTACATATATAGTTAAAACAGCTTATACTAAATTTAAAGATAATATGAGTGATGGTACTTCAGTAAAAGCATCTGGTGTACAAGCTAAAGATTTAATAGTTGCTACACAAGGTATTAAGGATGCAGATGTTAAACCAACTGATACAAAGCTAGCAAACGAATCTAAAATTGCTACTGTAACAGTAAATGGATTACCTGCCGCAGCTTCTAAAGTATCTTATAGTTATAAATTAGATAACACTAAAAAAGTTGGTGATACATATAAACTTTCAGTTAAAGTATTATATGATGGAGATGAAGTTGATACATTCACAATTAATATTACAGTAAAAGAAAATACTAGTTCAAACTAGTATTTTTTCTTTTCTTATAAGTTTTATTATTTTCCACAGGTTTATATTCTAATGCATCTGAATTAACTTTAGAATCTACTAAAACTATATTAGTTGATTCTAATCTTTTTACTATTGTGGCGTCTACATCTAACTTTAATCTAGACTTTCTATTTCTATATAAAGCCATATATGCTCTAATTAAATCTTTATACTGTGGAATTACATCTATATACGCCAATGATATCTTTTTTAGTAAATCAATTACTCTAACATCACCATATGCAATTTCATTTTTGAAACATAAATCTTTATTAAGCGCTTCTAAAATTCTTCTTTCATCAGCAGCATTCATATTTAAAAATCCAAAAAGACTAAAACGTTTTTTCTCATCATTATTTAAATAGAAATCTAAAAATAATTCTGGCCTTATATATAATTTTTCATCTAATAATTCAGACCATGGTAGCTTTTCACCAAGATATTTATATCTTACAACCTTTATAAAATTGTTTAATAATCTTCTTGTATCCATTTTAACATTCTTATATACAGGTCTCATTAATTCTTCATTTAATAATTCACCTACTGTAGTAATGTTATGCTTATTTAATAAAATAATATGTGGTGCTTTATAATCATAAAATTCTGTTTCATTAAGTAATATTTCATCTATGTTTTGTTTTCTCATGATGATCCCCCTTTTCGACTAGAATATATTAACATTTTTAACATATAAAGTCAAATTAAAAGCACTAGTTTTCTAGTGCCTTTTTTGCTCATTATTTTCTTCTTGAATCAATTTGTCTAATTCTCTTTGTAAAGTTATAGTTTTTATTTCGATAGCATCCTTTAACTTTATTAAATTAATTATTTCACCTTTCAATATATCCTTAGCATTAATACTCATATTCATGTTCATATTTTTAATATTACCACCATATGACTCTATATACGCCAAGATAATATTTTTAATAGCTACACCTGATTTACCTCTATATTCATCTTTATAAGTAATAATTAATTTAAGCAAATCATGCACTTTAAAGTCTTTGCTTTGAATCATTTCGTCTAATACTATTTTATCATTTATTATTTTTTTACAAATGCCATATAGACTTCCCTTAGGGACCCCAAGTAATTTTTCCAAATAATCCTCAAGATTATAGCAATAATGTTTATAATTGTTGTCTCCTACATAAATCATGTATCCACCAGGCTCTAAAGCTAATTTTATAATTCTTCTTTTTAACATTCTATCTTTTCCTAAAGGCTTACCCAAATATTGATATTTATATAAAGATATTAATACTTCTAATTGTTGTTTCGAATTACCACTAGTAGTACGAGTTATAGTGTAGTTATCTAATAACTTACCTACTGTATCAATACCATGTTTTCTTAATAAATTTGTATAGCTAGCATGCGAATTATAAAAATGAGTGTCCTTTAACAATAAATTATATATATCATAGTCTAACATAAAATCCCCTTCTTTAGGCATATATATTAGCATTTTAACCTAATAAAGTCAAATTAAAACACTAGTGATAGTGTTTACATATATCTTTCAATTTGCAATTTTCACATAAAGGATTAACTGCCTTGCAATGATATCTACCAAATAATAGTAATTGATGATGTAATCTATTTATATTATATCCTTTAAAATATTTAGTTAATTTATCTTCAACTATTCTTACTGAATCATTAGTTTTAGCTATCCCTAATCTTTTACTAACTCTTTCTATATGTGTATCAACTGCCATAACAGGTTCATCATATATATTAGCTAAAAAGACATTAGCTGTTTTTCTTCCTACTCCTGGTAAACTTTCTATAAAAGTTCTATCTTTTGGAATAATATCATATCCAATCAATGAAGTGGCTATACCAACGATATTTAAAGCTTTTTTATTATAATTACCTAATGGTCTAATTATTTCCTTTATATCAGCTATATCAGCTTTAGATAAAGCATCAATATTAGGATATTTATTAAATAATATAGAAGTTACTTTATTGACCATCTTATCAGTTGTTTGAGCACTTAACATTGTCGCGATTAAAAGTTCATAATCAGTATGATAATTTAATTCACATTTAGGATTTGGTATTACCTCATCTAGATAATTAATTATATTATTCTTCATCATTTAACCAATCATAGTAGAAAGGATCACTTTTAACTTGCTTTCTTTCTTTAAATTTCTTTTTATCAGCTACAACATCTTCTTTAGTTTTGATACCTTTTTTATTCCAAGCTTCTAATATCTTATCAATATATTTTAGGCTTGTTACATTGTTATATATAGCTTCTTTTAATGCTTCATTGATTAATTCTTCAGTATAACCATTATCTAACCAAGCATTGATTAAATCATATTCTATTGGTGTTAAAGCACGCGCGAATTCATTTTCTATTGCTGTAAAAATAGTTGTATCTTTAGTCTTTTCTTCATTAACGACTAATGTGGTTAATTTATTAAATAAAGGTCCTAGATCTATTACCTCAGAACTTTTACTGCCTCTTGTTTCCATATTGATATTAATGATACCTTTTTCAGTTAAGCCACTTACGATAGTTAATACATTAACCAATTCAAATTTTAAATCATCACTTATATCTTTTGGATTATATAAATCACTAGTAGTATTTAGTAAATAAATTAATACTACTAATTCTTCTTCTGTAATATTTAGACTTTTATAATTAAATAATAATAATCTTGGAATAGACATATCCTTTGATTTAATTAAATCTAATACTTTATCGCGCATATACATCACCTAACGTTATTATAACATGTTTAAATACAAAATAAAATGGTTATTTTTTAATAACCATTTCATATGCTTCAATAATATCTCTTTCTTTGATATCATTATAATTTTCAATAGTAATACCACATTCCAAACCTTTTTTAACTTCTTTAACAGAATCTTTTTCTCTTTGTAGGGAACCAATATTACCATCATATACAACTACACCATCTCTAATAACTCTAGCCTTAGCGTTTGACTTAATTAAACCATCAACTACGTATGAACCAGCTATAGTACCAACTTTAGAGAATTTAAATAATTGTCTTACTTCTGCTGAACCTAATATTTCTTCAACATATTCAGGATCTAACATACCACGCATAGCAGCTTCCATATCTTCAACAACTTTATAAATAATGTCATAAAGCCTTATTTCTACACCTTGTTCTTTAGCATAATCTCTTATATCATTAGTAGGTCTTACATTAAATCCTATAACGATGGCATTAGAAGCTTTAGCAAGTACGATATCAGATTCTTTAATAGCTCCTACACTACTTCTTATTACTTTTACCTTAACGCCTTCAACATCAAGTTTTTCTAATGAATTTTTAACAGCTTCTGCTGAACCGTTAACATCAGTCTTAATAATAACATTAATTTCTTTTAAACCTTCATTAATTCTATTAAATAATTCATCTAATGATAATGCTTGTGTTGATCTTAATTCTTTTTGTTTAAGTTGTGTTCTTCTTGTTTCACCAATACTTCTTGCTTCTTTTTCAGTTTCATAAGCAAAGAATTTATCACCAGCAGATGGAACATCATTTAATCCTGTAATTTCTACCGGAGTAGATGGTAATGCACTTGTAACTTCATTACCTAAATCATTTCTTAATGTTCTAATCTTACCATAAGATGTACCTACTACGATAGGATCACCTAATCTTAATGTACCATTTTGTACTAATACAGTTACTACTGGTCCTAAATGTTTATCTAATCTAGATTCTACTACTGTACCCATTGCATATCTATTAGGATTAGCTTTATATTCATTTAAATCAGCTACTAATACGATATTTTCTAATAAATTTTGGATACCTTCACCTGATTTAGCAGAGATTTTGCAGAAAATTGTATCCCCACCCCATTCTTCAGGTGTTAATCCATAATTAGTAAGTTCAGTCATAACTTTTTCTGGGTTAGCATCTGGTTTATCAATTTTATTAATTGCGACAATGATTGGTACACCTGCAGCTTTAGCATGATCAATTGCTTCTTCTGTTTGAGGCATAACACCATCGTCAGCAGCAACAATTATAATTACAATATCAGTTATTTTAGCTCCACGAGCTCTCATTTCAGTAAATGCAGCATGTCCTGGAGTATCAATAAATGTAATTAAATCATCATTAACTTTAACTTGGTATGCTGATATAGCTTGTGTAATACCACCAGCTTCACCTGCGGCTACTGAAGTTTTTCTGATTGTATCAAGTAAAGTTGTTTTACCATGATCAACGTGCCCCATAATTGTAACTACTGGAGGACGTTTAACTAAATCTTTTGGATCATCATTAACTTCAAATTCCTCAAAGTTAGTTACGTCAGCAGCTTCTTCTTTTTTTAATTCTTTATTATAATCTAAAACTAAAATTTGTGCATTTTCATAACTAATTGGACTATTAATATTAACCATCATACCTAAATCAAATAGTTTTTTAATTACTTCACCACTATTAACATTTAAGGCTTTAGCTAATTCACCAATTGACATATTTTCTCTGTATAAGACTACATTACTATCATTACTAGCTGTATTGCTTTGTAATTTTTCTTTATTCTTATACATATCTTTTTTCTTTTTCTTTAAATCAGCTATATTATTAACTTTTTTAGCATTAACAACATCTGATTTTTTCTTTAATTTTTGTGTATTTGTAAATGTTTCCTCTACTTTAATATTAGTAGATTCAATTATTTCATCTTCATAGTCATCTAAACTGTTATCTAATATTGTAATAGCTTCATCATCTAATAAATCATCTTCAGATGTGACATTAATATTTAATTCACTACACATTTTTAGGATGTTTTCAACAGTTCTATTGACATCAGTTGCGTATTCAGCGACTGTCATCATAATATACACCTCCTATAATTATTTAATTGTATTCATTAAATCATCAAAAATACTATCAGGTACAGATACTTCTAATACTCTATCTAATATTTTAGATTGCTTTGCTTTAGCAAAAGTTGCTTCATCTTTTTTTAGATAAGCACCCCTACCATTAACACGGCCTGTTTCATCTACTACTACAGTACCATCTACTGTTCTAACAACTCTTATAAGTTCTTTTTTAGGTAATTTTTCTCTTGTAACTACGCATGAACGCATAGGAATTTTCTTTTCCATTATTCTGCATCCTCTACAAAATTAATACCTAATTCTTGAGCTTGTTCAGTTGTTTTAACGTCTAATTTATAATGAGTTAATCTAGCAGCTAATCTTACATTTAATCCTTTTTTACCAATAGCCAATGATAAATTATCATTATCAACTACTACTAATGCAGATTCTTCTTTTGGATCATTCATAATAACATGTAAGTTTTTAGCAGGCGCTAAAGCATTTTCAATGAACTTAGATGCATCTTTATCATATGGAATTATATCAATTTTTTCTCCGTTTAATTCTTTAATGATAGCGTTTATTCTAGAACCATGTTCACCAATACAAGATCCTACTGCATCAACTCTTTCATTTTCAGAGTATACTGCAACTTTACTTCTTACACCAGCTTCTCTAGCTACACTATAGATTAAGATTGTTCCATCATTAATTTCTGGAATTTCTAATTCGAATAATCTTTTAACAAATCCATAATGTTTTCTTGAAAGTAAGATAAGAGGCCCTTTACCACTATTATCAACTTTAGAAATGTATACTTTAATATGGCTACCCATTTCAATAGTTTCACCAGGGATAATTTCATCTTTAGATAAGATACCTCTAGTTCTACCTAAATCAATATAGTAATTTCTTTCATCTTCCATTTCAACAGTTCCTGAAACCATTTCATCTTGTTTATCAGAGAATTCTTCTTCAATAATATTTCTTTCAGCTTCACGAATCTTTTGAACAACTACTTGTTTAGCTGTAGCTGCAGCAACTCTACCAAAATCTTTTGGTGTAATTTCTGTTTCTATAGTATCACCAAGTTCTAATGATTTATCTAATTTCTTAGCGTCATCTAAAGTTATATGTAATCTATCATCAAAAGTAAATGGTTTTAATTTTTCTAATCTTTCAGATGGACTCATTTCATCTAATTCTTCATCAGTAATTGTAATTTCATCTTCATCTAAACTTTTTTCATGTTCATGATCTAAAACTACAGTCTTATAAGAATATAAGTGGAATTCACCTGTTTCTCTATCAGCTACTACTTTAACATTTTGTAATCCACTATTCTTTTTATAACTACTTGTTAAGGCTAATTCCATAGCTTCATAAATAGTATCTTCTGAAATACCTTTTTCATCTTTTAATATTTTTACAGCTTTTAAAAATTCTTCACCAGTTTTCATATTATAAACTTCCTTTCTCTTTTGAACATATATCTAATATATAGCTTCCTTCTATAGGATCAGCTTCATCAATAATTGGGCCAACTAATGAATTGATTTTAACACAATCACCTACATTAATATAAGCTCCTTCTTTGTCAACGATGATTCTTAAAAAATATGAAGAACCTTCCTTAACATATTCTACCTCATCTAGGATATAACCATTTTCAGTTATTACACCTTCTACAAGGTCTCTTACTTTCTTCTCTATCATATAACCTCCATAAATTAAAGAGTGGGAATTTCCCACTCTTGCTGCTTGATACACGTATTATAGCACACTTTTTTTATAAATACTATATTTTTACTAACTTTTTCACAATATTTTATTATTTTTTGATATAATTAATTATAGGTGATAATATGAAAATATTTAATTTAAATGATAGAGATAAAAAAATAGTAAAAGGTCTAATTGTATTCACATTATATTTTATACTAAGTTATACTACATCAGTACCATTAAAACTATTACATATTAATTATGATACTATGTCTTTAACTGTTAAACAAATATATTTAATATGTTATAACTTATTTATTGTATTACTATTTATATTTATCTATAGGAATGAATTAAAAACTGAATGGCAAGACTTTAAAAAGAACTATAAAAAATATTTTAAAGAGAACATTAAATATTGGTTATTTGCACTTGCAATTATGTATGCATCTAACTTAATTATCGCGGGAATAAATTACTATGTTAGTGGAAATATAAGCACTGCTGAGAATGAAGAAATAATAAGACAAACATTAACAAAAGCACCTATATATACATTTATATCAGCTGCATTATTCGCCCCTATTATGGAAGAATTAACTTTTAGAAAAAGTATTAGAAATATATTTAGCAATAAAATAGTATTTATTATCGTATCATCATTTATTTTTGGTGGATTACATGTACTTACTTATGATATTAAGTTATTAGATTTATTATATTTAATTCCTTACTGTGCGCCTGGCGTTGCCTTTGCCTATATCTTAGTTAAAACTGATAATATATTTAATACTATATCACTACATTTAATACATAATACAATACTAATGACATTACAAGTTATATTGCTTTCTAAAGGAATGCTATGAAAAATAAAATATTTAAATTTATACTTATTATATTATTAATAGTTCTATCTATAATCTTATATGGAGTATATATGGAACCTAAAACATTTAAAACAAATGAAATAAAAATTAAAAGCAATATACCCGATAATTATGATGGATTTAAAATAATTCATATATCTGATATTCACTATGGTAAAACAGTATCTAAAGATATGCTAGAAGATATCACTAAAGAAGTAAATTTAAATAAACCTGATATTATTGTTGTAACAGGAGATATATTTAATAATAAAGTTACTTATAGTGATGATGATATAACAAATATTACAAATTCACTAAAAAATATGGAAGCTAGAATAGGTAAATATATAATTAAAGGTGATAATGATTCAAATGAAAAATGGGAAGAAATTGTTACTAACAGTGAATTTACTAATTTAAATGATACATATAATTTGATATTTGATAATGATTCAACACCCATACTTATAAGTGGTGTATCATCAAATAGTAAATATGGTGAAATCAATGAAAAGTTAGCTAAGATAGATGAAAAAACACAAAATATTAATTCATGTTACTCTATACTTATAATGCATGAACCTGACTATGTTGATAATATTGATGTTAATAAATATAATTTAATCTTAGCTGGTCATTCATTAGGTGGTTTATATATTCCTATCAAAGGACGAATTAACTTACCTATTGGTGCCCAAAAATATACAAATGGTCATTATAAAATAAATGATACAGACTTATATGTATCAAATGGTTTAGGTACTGATAATATTAAATTTAGATTTATGAATAGACCATCAATCAATTTTTATAGGATAACAAAATAGAGTTCAATTTGAACTCTATTTTTATTTATCTGTTGATCCAAATCCACCAGTTCTTTCGCCTGATGCAATATCATCATCTGTAACTAAATATTTTTGGAATACGCCTTGTCCAATAGCTTCTCCTTTTTTAATAGTTACATCTTCTTCTTTAATGTTATAAAAAGCAAACATTATATGTCCATCATTATCTGGATTACCATAATAATCTTTATCGATTACACCAACACTATTAGCTAAGATTAATCCTTTTTTCTTTGGATTAGAACTTCTATTGTATAGCATTAATACTTCATCATCTGCCATATATGCTTTTAAACCAGTCTTAATTAATGTAGGTGCATCACCTTTCTTAAAACTAGGAATAACTACATCTTCAGCTGCTTCAATATCATATCCAGCTGAATATTTAGTCTTTCTAACTGGTAAATTTATATTAGATTCTTCAAACCCCTTTGCTACTTCAAAACCTCTTGTTTTCATATCATTACCTCCATAATAATTATAACAAATATTAAAAACCATAACAATAAAAAAAGATACAAAAGTATCTTTTATCTAAATCCTCCACCATGGCTACCACTTGATGAATGGCCACCACTACTGAAGCTATGACCACCGCCACCACTCCATGATGATCCGCCACTATAAGAATGTCCACCAGAATAACTTCTAGCTGAAGCTCTATTAATACCAACTGTATAACCTTTATATGCACATGATGCCATATTAGTTATAAATCTCATATTGTCAATATTATATGTAGGGTTAGTTTTAATATCTGGATATAACTTACTGAATTGTTCTCTTACTTTATCTGCTATACCAAGTAATTCAGCTAACATTAAGTATTCATTCCATACATGTACTTCAATATATTTCTTTTCTTCTATTGAAGAATAGTCTTCTAAGAATTTTTTTAATCCGGCTAATTTAATTGCTTCTTCTTTAGCCTTTATAGTTAAATGCTTAACAGTTTTAGTTGAAGTTCCACCGAATAATCCTTTAACTTCTTTTGTTTCTAATGTGATTAATCCTTTTGCCTCTAAAGTGGATTTTTCATGCTCAATAATTTTATCAAACCATTTACTTAATTTGTAATAATTTTTAGTACACCATTTTTCAAATTCTTTTGCTTCCAAAATTCTATTTACTCCAGATGCACTTATAAATATATCATATATACCTTTTTCTAATTCTTCTGTTGGACTAGCCATACGATTAAAATCAACAGCGTAGTTATTATCCTTTACATTAAATAGTTTCTTTTTACCATCCACAATATCGATTTTATTTTCATCTATCCATTTAAGTAATACTGCTCCTATAATACCTTCTTTAACACTTTTAGATGATACTATATTATATTGGTAAGCTAAGAAATAAGCATAAAATAAATCTTTATTACATGGAATATCTCTAAATGCTTCTACACTACCTAGATTTTGCCCACCATCATATACTAATGAACCAGATGTAGTATTTGAAAAACCTTTTCCTTTAACTGCTAAATATATTATAAGTATAATAAACCATGTAAATGGATTTAAAAATACATAAGCTATCATAAGTAATATAAGAAATGGAGCAGCAAGAATATAATAAATTGGTTTATGATCATTTTCATATTCCTCTACTTCTTCCATCGCGTCATCATATATATCATCGAAAGATTTAGTAGATGTTTTATTTGTATTAAACATATTTGTTTCAAACCTAACTAAAGCAGATATATAATTAGAAGAATTCATTTCTTCTGTTGTTTCAATTACTATTTTACCATCTTCTATTGTGGTTGTACCAATATGACCATATCCCCATATCTTGACGTTTTCTTCAATACTAAATGGTGTATCTGAATATATAGTTACTTTAGCTTTATCAATATGTTGTTCCATATCTATAAATGTGAAATATATTCCTTGTACATCAGTATATTGCGTTACAAAATCAGTTATATCGTATGTTAATGTATACGTTCTATCACCATACTTTGAAATACCAAAACATAATTCTAATCCATCATAAGTTTTATTAATACCACATTTATTAGCTTTAGCTGAAAATGATGCATTAGTACTCCATCTATCTAACGTTTCATAAGTATTACCTAAATCATCAGTAACACTAAAATTAGTAACTTTAGATATACCTAAATCACTATAAGGTTTATATCCTTCTGTTCCTTGAGTAAGTGATGCCTCCCATACCTCTTTAATATGAGCAGTACCATTACTATCAAGGTAAATATCCATATCAATACTTTTTATACTATTAGCTTTAACAGGTAATATAAAAATAAATGATAGAATTAATGTTAATATTATACTTTTAAATCTCATAGCTACCTCCTTTTTAATGTTTTTAGATAATCTTTATGTTCTACTGTAATACGAAAACTTTCACAAGCTTTTTGAATAGTTTTATTATGCACCAATATATCAAGTTTGTTATTCTCTATATATAGTATAGCATCTTTATATTGTTTTGCTAATGCTGTGGCAAAATACCAAGCAATCATCATATTAATATAGTATTCATCTGATTTAATACTTGATACCCATTTTATATATTCAGGTTTAAAATCATCATCTAAATAGTGTTGCATCAACATACCTATTCCAAAACGGACAGTATAAGTATCTTTAGATTTAATCCATACTTTAATATGATTTAATAATTCCTTTTTATGTTTTTTAAATACCTTAGGAGACATTTGATCACATGTTGCCCAGTTATCTACATAAGGTAAAAATTTATTAATATAATTTATACATTCATCATAATCTTTTATTTCAGATAAGATAAATGCATGTAATTGATTCTCATCAAAGTATTTATGAGGTAGTTCATTTATAAAAGATAAATAATCTTCTTTAACTATTTCTTTAGCTAAACTTCTTAACTGTGGAGTACGTACACCTATTACTGTATCAGACTTTACCGTTGGAATTAATTTAGCTTGAAAATCACGATACTTAGTATCCTGTAATTTAAATAATTCATCTTTTATATTCATAAATACCTCCTAATTAAATTCTTCTGTAAAATTACCATTTATGAAAATTGGTATTTCTTTACCGTCATATGTAACACCAGTAATATTTAAATCTTCTGTACCAACCATAAAGTCTACATGTGAATCACATTTATTTAAATGATATTCATTAAACAATGTATCTTTATCTATATTAATACCATTTTCTATACATTCAGTAAATGAATCACCTAATGCTAGATGACATGAAGCATTTTCATCAAATAATGTTTCTAAGAATACTTGTTTACTATTTGATATTGGTGAATCATAAGGTACTAAAGCAACTTCACCTAACATATTTGAATTTTCACATATATTAATCATTTCTTTTAGTACATCACTACCTTTTTCTGCATGGCAGTCTATTGCCTTACCAGCTTTAAAAGTGATATTAAAATTATCTATTATTGTAGATTGATATGATAAAGGTTTAGATGAGTATACTATTCCTTCTGCACTCATACAATCAGGTGACGTAAATACTTCTTCAGTAGGGAAATTAACTAATACTTTTTTACCTGTAGCTAAAGTGGAATAACCAGATTCCCATATAGCTTCTTTTGGTAAACTAACTTTAAAATCAGTACCTTTAGAATTACTATATCTTAATGTTTTAAAATGATAGTTAGTTAATTTCTTAGCTCTTTCAGATAAAAGTTTAGTTTTATCATTCCATATTTTAACAGGATTATCTTTATCAATACTGCATATTTTAAATATTTTATTCCATAACTCATCTACTGGGTTAGCTGAATCTTTAAATAATTCTTTAGCCCATAATTCAGTTGGAACAGCCGCGATACACCAAGGTACTATTGCTTTATCTCTTAATTCTTCAAATCTTTTTCTTGTTGAATATAAATACTTTGTCATTTCAGTTACTTTTTTAGGATCAATATCACTCATTAATCCTGGCATTTCAGCAGCTAACATTAAAAATGCCGCACCTTTTTCTGCATATGTATTCCATGCATCTTTATTCCAATAAGGTAATGTTTTTAATTCATCTATTTTCTTATTTTTTAATAAATCATGTTTTAAATAAGAATCCACTATATCATAATAAATATCTGTTATACCATGTTCTTTAGCTACTTTAGTTACTATTTCAACAAAATCATTTCTTTCAGCAAGACAACTTATAAATAATGGTTGATTCTTTTCTACTCCTAAGCAAGACTCTAATATCACTCTTGCGTATTTTTCTTGTAAATCTTTCATAAAGCCTCCCTATTTAATATGTTCTTCACTTTTAAGTGATGTTTGTATTATATTCTCATCAATAGTAAATGGAATATTAATACCTAGATCTTTGTAACTTAAACATTCATCTAATAATTCTTTCTTATTTGTGGAATTTAATGCATTACTACCTATGATATATCCAATTTCATAATTATAATTAGACATTGCCTCATCAAAAGATTCCATAATTGAAACATTATGATTATTAAGATAATTTGAAATATTATTGTTGCTTACGATTCCATTATATAGATGAATAATATCTAATTTATTATTTTTCATTAAATTAATTATTATCATGAATATATCATTTTCAATATTATTATCTTTAGATCTACTTAATATTTGTTTTTTCCTTAAATCATGTATCCCTAAATCAATATTATAAATGTTTTTCAAATATTCATCAGCCGCGAATTCCATTATAATTGATGGTGTTTCAAATAAGACACTATCCATTATTTTATCATTATATGAATCATTATATCTTAGTTTATGCCCTATCTCATGACATAACATTATTACATCATAACAAGTCCCAGAAAGTAATATTCTATTTTCAGATGCATTAGTAATACAGTTTTCATCTTCTTTATTTAATGAACCGTTATCTATATTATGATTACTAACTAACTTTTCTAAGATAGTATCAAATTCAGTTTCTTTACCGTAGACTTGGTATACTTCTCTAGATATTTTAACCACATTTTCAAAATCAAGTTTAGGTAAAGTACTTATATATTCTAAAAAATACTCATTAAAATTTATTTCAGCTATTTCTTTGAACCTATCAATCTTTTCAAATATATTGGGGTCTAAATATTTTAAACTATTAGCTTGACTCAAAAACACTCTTACTTTTTTAATTATACTAATGTTTATCATATTATCACCTCTATATTTAATTATACAATAAAAGAAGAAGTTATGCATCAACTTCTTCCATTAATTAAGAGTAATATTATTAAAGCTCATTATTACTTTTTAGTTTTCTAATATATTCTCTTTGCGTATTAATAAATAAATTTTTATCTTCTAATAATTCTCGCATGTCGTTCAAAAACTTTTCGTATTTAGTATCTTTAAAATAAAATTTCGCATATCCATCACTACCAAATTTATCTTTCATTACATTATAAGCACGATTAAATAATTCATCTTCTGTATAATTTGGAAAGTGCTTTTTACCATAAATATAAGATCTTTTTAAACTTACATATATATCTATATTCCTATCTGCAGATGAAACTATTTCCCCATATATACTTCGTGGATTTCTATCAGCAGATGATCTATGATCTTCAATAGCTTCTTTTATTATTTTCAATTCTTCAATATTAAAGAACTTCTGTAAATTCTTATCCTTTGACATAATATCAGCAGAAATTATTTCATGTGTTTTTGGATCAATGTGATGACCTATATCATGGTATGCAGCGATAACATAAACCATATCATAATTAACATCTAAATTGTTTTCTTCAACTAGCTCAAAACTTCTATCAATAACTGTTTTTATATGTTCTATACCATGTGCTGCTTCATTTTTCTCATATTCTGGAAATAATGAAGTTTCAATATATCTTTTTAACTCACTATTTACTACCATATTACTTCCTTTTTAACTTACACACTGTTTCTACATGATATGTTCTAGGGAACATATCAACAGGAATAATCTTTTCCACAGTATAATTATTTTTTAATATATTTAAATCTCTAGCTAAAGTAATAGGATCACATGATACATATACTAAAGTTTCAGGATTAATATTTAAAATTTCATCTATTACTTTCTTATCTAATCCAGCTCTAGGTGGATCTACTATTATTTTATTTGCTTTATAACTAATATCTTTAATTATTTTACTATCACCAACAGTAAAAAATATATTATCAATATCATTTAGTTTTTTATTGTAATTCGCGTCTTTAATGGCATCTTCATTTATTTCAATACCAAATACATCACTACAATATCTTGATACATATAAACCTATTGTACCCGTTCCACAATATAAATCTAATACTTTATCAGTATTTTTTAATTCTAAGTTTTCTAATACTAAATCATATAATCTTTTTACTTGATGAGAATTAACTTGGAAGAATGATGATGGTGATATTTTATATGATAAATCACCTATCTTATCTATAATGTAATTATTACCCTTTAATGTTTTATATTTTCTATCATAATATCTTACTACATTAGCTTCTAAATCATCTACATCAAGTTTAACATCATCATTACATTTAAATATAATCATATCGGCATTATCAGATTCTCTTATAACTACTTCATATACACCAGTTAAATCCATTTTATTGATAATTTCAATATAGCTATTCATTTGTTCAGATATAAGCATACAATTATCAATATATGTTATATCATGTGAATCTTTTTTATAAATACCTAATTTCTTATCTACTTTAAATGTAACTTTATTTCTATACCCTAATTCAGTTTGACATCTAACTATTTTAGATACATTAGTTAAACCAGCATATCTCTGCATAATATTTTTAATTTTATTTTCCTTATATTTTACTTCTTCATCATATGAAATGTGCATCAAATCACATCCACCACATACATGATAATAAGGACATACCGGTTTTATACGTACATCACTTTTTTGAATATAGTTTTTTACTTCCCCGACATTATATTTACTTTTTGATTCTGTTATTTCTATATCCACTATTTCACCTGGTAATGCATCAGGTATAAACGTAACCTTATCCATCATCGCGATACCTCTACCTTGATGATCTAACCTATCAATCTTTACTTCCATAAAACACCTTCTTATCTATAATTATTTTATCATATTTTATTTATATTTTCACATACTAAATATGGTGATTTAATGAATTATATCAAACGTCTACAAATAGAGACTAATAACTTAAAAGATATAGTCTATAGAAAGAAAAAAATTAAAGGTAAAATAGTATGGATTATTTATAGTGATTCACTTACTAGTGGTAGTAGTATAAGTGATTTTATTATTAAGAGTTTAGATAGATTAAATAAGATAACTTCCATTAATTTAGCGTCTAAAATAAAAGAGGATATTTATAACTTTAAAGTAATTGAAATAGATAATTATAATGATATGTGTACATACTTACATAGTGGATTTACTATTATCTTAATTGAAAAAGAGAAAAAACTATTAGCTTTAGAAACTAAGAGTAGTAATAAAAGAAGTATTGGTATACCTACTAGTGAAATAGCCATTAGAGGAAGTAAAGATGCTTTTACAGAAGATTATCAAACTAATATAGGTCTCATAAAAAAACGAATTAAAAGTAATAATTTATGGATTAAAGAAGTTAATATAGGTAAATATACAAATACTATCATTAATATCGTATATATAAATGGTAAAGCTGATATATCATTAGTAAATAAAATATATGATAAACTTAAAAATACCAATATTGATGGTGTAATAAATAGTGGTACATTAAAAAACATCATTGGTGAATCAAATATAAATCCGATGCCCACTATTATGAGTACGGAAAGACCAGATAGAGTATGTAGGTCATTATTAAGAGGAAAAATAGTTATCTTAGTAGATAATGACCCATATCTTTTAATCTTACCTGAAGTATTAAATGATTTTTTCAAAACAAGTGAAGATTATTCAGGTAAACCTATAAACACTAGTCTAACTAGAATACTTAGATATTTATCTTTTTATATAGCCTTATTCACACCAGCTATTTATATTGCGTTAATCACATATAATCAAGAGATGTTACCAACAGAATTTTTAATAAATTTCGCGATGCAGAGATCTACTGTACCTTTTCCAGCTTTCTTTGAAGCATTTATGATGATGATATGTTTTGAATTATTACATGAAAGTGATATTAGGTCATCTGGATTTGCAGGTAGTTCACTATCTATAGTAGGAGCTTTAATACTTGGTGAAGCTGCTTCCAAAGCTGGTATAGTTTCTCCTATCATGATAATTATAATTGCTTTAACCGCGATTGCATCACTTCCTTTTAATGAATATGAAATATTTAATGGTCTTAGATGGTATAGAATTTTATTTATGATAGGCGCGTCTTCTTTAGGTATTATAGGTGTAGTATTCGCATTTATCTATTTTATCATTAATATGATATCAACTAACTCATTTGGTAAGCCTTATCTAACTCCTTTTGTACCTACTAATTTTACTAAATTAAAAGATAGTATCATAAGAATTAATCCAAGGAGGCAATAATGAAATATATAAAAATATTAATAATTAGTTTATTTATCACACTAATTACTGGATGTTATAACTATCGTGAACTAAATGATTTAGGAATTACTACTGCTGTTGGAATATCTAAAGATGGTGATAATTATAACTTAGTAATTGAAGTATTAAAAACTGAAACTTCTTCTAATGAAGAAAATAAAATCGAAACAATTTTATACGAATCAAGTGGTAAAACTATCCAAGAAGCATTAAGACGCGCGATTTTAAAATCTCCTAAAAGATTATACGCAAATCACTTATATATGATTTTAATTGATGAGGAATTAGCTAAAGACGGTATAGCTTCGATTATGGATTTATTCTTTAGAGATGTTGAATCACGAAAACAATTTTATGTTTTAATATCAAAAGATGATATAAAAAAAGTATTGGAAACAACAGATGAAATAACCGCGAAATCATTGGTAGAAAGATTAAAAGTCAATGATGATTACCTATCTAATACTACACCTATTACTTTCTCTAAATTATTGACTAAATATGCCAATCCTAATATTGAAATGGTTATACCATCTGTTAAATTAAATGATAAAGAAATAGTTATTGATGATACAGCTATATTTAAAGGTGATAAATTAATTGGTTATATAGATGAACACGAATCATTATATTATAGTCTTATTATGAATAATGTATCTGATACTGTATTAACTAGTTTATATAAAAATGAATATACAACTATCGAAATTAATAATACTAATACTTCTATAAATGTTTTAAATAATACTTTTAAAATTAAAATAGATTTATCAGGATATATAGCTGAAATCAATAGCAAAGTAGATTTAACTAATCCTGAGATAATAAAAGAAATAGAGGATACATTTGAAGAAGATTTAAAATCTCGTATATCTAAGTTTATTCAAAAAGTTATTGATAAATACGATACAGATATATTTGGATTTAAAGATTTAATGTATAAAAAAGATTTTAAAAATTATAAAGATTTTAATTTTAAAAAACTAAATTTTGATATTAATATAGATATACTTTTAAAATATAAAGGAAATGGGGTTAAAGAATTAAATGCATAAAATAAATCTATTAGAGTATGTATCGACTTTCTTTATGATTATAATGGCGCCATTTCTTGGAATGGGATTATATAATTTACTTATTAAGGCTAGTATTGATTCATCAATATCAGTCATTATAGGATATATATTAAGCTTCGCGTTTTTAATAATCTTCATTCGTATAAATGATTATAAGTCAAACTTAGATTTAAAAGATAAAATTAATGTTCTTTTTAAAAGAAGTAAATTAATCATTATCTTATTTTCTATAGCTTTATTTAGTATGTCATTATGTTTATCTTACAATATCAATAATTTTATAATATCTCAATTTCTATCTGAAACACCAATTATATACACAATGATAATATTAGGTATGCTTATAATATTTATTAATAGTAAAGATATTACTTCTATATTTAGAGTTTCTAATTTCCTATTTTATATAAATATAATTCTCATAATGATTGCGATATTTGGTGAATATAATAAGATTGAACTTATTAATATGTTACCTATTCTTACTAATGGAATTAATAGGCCTATAATAGGAAGTGTATATATATTAATATTTCAAATTATATATATGTTTATCCTACTTATCATTCCGAAAGATAATGTATCTAATAATAAGCATATGAATATTGGTTTAATTATTGCGATGACATTAGCGTTTATCTTATTTTTAATAATTATTATATATACTATTGGATCATTAGGAATAGATTTAGCTATGAAATATCATTATCCTGCTTATATAGTTATGAAAGAGGTAAGTATATTTGGATTTATTGATAAAATAGAAAATTTTATTATCATACATTGGGTATTTGAAATGTTTATTTTATTAAGTTTGATTACTTATTTTATAAATAAATTAACTAATATTAAAAACTATATATTAGTCATTTTAAATATCATATTATGCGTGATTATATTTAGAAATAGTACTCTTTATAATACTATTACGAAAGTATTAATACCTATATCTAGTACCATCATATTAATTATTATAATCATGATATACTTAAAGATTAAAAAAACGGGATAACCCGTTTTATAATAAAGCAAATTTAATTAATATAAATAATACAACTATTACAAAGATAACCGCCAAAATAGTTATAAATTTTAATGTTTTATCGTCGCCTTCTTCTGATTCTTCTACTTCTTCAAAGTCTGATTTTTTAAGCCCTAAACTTGATGTAAAGAATGAGTTATCCATATCTTCAGCATCCTTCATTTCTTCTTTAGCTTCTTCCAATACTTGTCTAATACTTGGAGCCATTACTGTCTTACCTGTAGATTTAAGATCATCAAATAAGCCACCATCTTCACTTAACATTTGTGTATCATAAATAGTATTTACTAAATCTTCCATATCAGATTTATTTAGTTTTTTCTTTTTAGCATATGATTTTTTACTGACTAATTCTTCTAATGTCAATACTTGAGTTTCTTCTAGACTTCTTCTTTTTTCTTCAGCTGGTCTTTCAACCTTAGCTTGACCTATCATTTCATTAATATCATGACTATTAGGTTCATCTTCCTCATAATATCTAACTCTACGCATAACAGGTTCTTCAGGTTTTATGATACGATAATCTTTAACATCTCTATACTTATCTCTTTTTTCAAGCATGTCTTTTACATCATTAATATTTATTTCTTTGCCTACATTTAAATTTAAGTTTTCCACATTATCATATTCTTTATTACTATATAAATCTTTATATAATGTAGAGTTTTTATTTGTTCTTTTTGTTTCTTCACCATGATTTTCATAGTAACGATCCATTCTACTAGACATACTAACCACCTTCTAATATAATGATAACATAATTAGACATTTTTATAAACTATTTCCTTGATTTTTATTATTTTTTTTCTTATAATGAAAAAGGAGGATTAATATGAAAAAAGTTAATGTCAGTGAAAATTGTATTGGATGTGGATACTGTGTTTCAAGTTGTCCAAAGTATTTTGGTTTTAATGAAGAAGGATATTCAAAAGCTATAAAAGAAGATATTGAAGAAGCAGATTTAAAAGCAGTAGAAGAAATTAAAGATGGATGCCCAGTTGCAGCTATTGAAATAACTGAAGATAATGTTGTATCTATCAATGATTTAAAAGAAGAAAAAAAAGCCGCTTAGGCTTTCTTTTTTTTAGCTAAACTATATAACATTTTTACTTCATGAGTAGATAAATATCTATATTCACCTGATTTTAATCCATTAAGATTTAAGAATGCAAAGTTTTCTCTTTTTAATTTAATAACAGTATATCCTAAACTCTCAAACATCTTTTTAACTTGATGATTTCTACCTTCATGAATAATTAATTTAATGTAGCTTACATTATTTTTTTTATCTACTTTTTCTACTTTAACTACTGCTTTAGCGGTTTTCTTACCATCTACAATGACGCCTTTACTTAATTTAATAATATCATCTTTAGATAAAATACCTTCTACTTTAGCCACATATACTTTTTCTACATCATTAGATGGATGTATTAATAAATTAGTTAATTCACCATCATTAGTAAGTAATAACACTCCTGTTGTATCATAATCTAATCTACCAACTGGATATATTCTTTTTTTAGTATCAATTAAATCTAATACTGTTTTTCGCTTCTTTTCATCAGATGTAGTAGTAACTACTCCTCTTGGTTTATATAATAAAATATATTCTTTCTCTTCCCTATTAATAGTAGTTCCTTCAACAGTAATAGTATCATTTCCAGATACTTGATAACCCATTTCAGTTATTAATTTACCATTTACTAATACCTTACCATTTCTAATAAGTTCCTCTGCTTTTCTTCTTGATGTATAACCTGATTCAGATATTGCTTTTTGTAATCTTTCCATAAGAAATCACCAAAATAAGTATATATTAAAAAGTTAGAAAAAGCAATTATATAATAACTTTACTAAGAAAATAGATATAATAAAGGCACATATATCAGCTAAAAGACCATTAGCTAACGCATATCTAGCGTTTTTAATTCCTACAGCACCAAAATATACAGCTAAACAATAGACAGTTGTATCAGTAGAACCCATCATTGTAGAGGCAAGTACTCCTGTATAACTATCTGCCCCAAATTTAGTTAAAATATTAGATAATATAGCTAAAGTGGAACTACCTGATACTGGTCTTAGAATCATTAAAGGTATGATATCTACGGGAATAAAACTTATTTTTATGATATTAAATAAATAATCAAACAATCCACTACCTACTAATAGATTAATACATAATACCATACCAAGTAGTGTAGGAAATAAAGTTAAGATAATACTAAACGATTCTTTAGCGCCTTCTACAAAGACGTCATATATACTAAGTTTCTTATATAATCCATATAAAATAATAATTACTACTAAGAATGCCATCTAAACACCTTCTTCATGATCAAATTAATTAATATACCTACAATTGAACCTAATAAGGATGCAATAATACATATAGGTGTAATAGCAGACGGATTAGAACTACCATACATTAATCTATAAGAAATAATAGTTGTAGGTATTATTGTAAATCCTGTAGTATTTAAAACTAGGAATGTAATCATACTATCAGACGCAGTAGTTGAATTATTATTTAATTCTTTTAATGACTTAAGTGCTTTTATACCCATAGGTGTAGCCGCGTTACCTAGACCAAACATATTCATTATAATATTAGATGAGACGTATTCTAATGCTTTACTATCTTTAGGTACATCTGGAAATAAGAGATTTAATAATGGTCTTAGTAAGTGTGTTAACTTTTTTAAAAATCCTGATTTAGATGCAATATTCATAATACCTAACCATAATGCCATTAAAGGAAATAATCCTGTTATTATATTAAAAGTATCAGATGCACTTTTAACTATAACATTAGACATATTACCAATATTACCACTGAATATAGAAAATATTATTCCTATAATTATGAATAAACCAAATATTAAACTAATCATTTTTACCTACTTTAAAGAAATTCAGTATTTTTTGCCAAAATGTTACCTTTTTGTTTGCATCTAAATATACATTAGTTCTATAAAGTTCTTTGTTATTTAGATAAATTATGGCATTACCTATAATATTGTCATCTTTTTGTATACTATTTATGTCAAATTTTACAGTAATATTATCCTTATCTATTTCATCTAAATCATATTTAAATCCTTCTTTAACATAATATCTATTTTTATCTTTTAAATTAGATATTGATACATCTCCTATTTTTAATATGTTATATCCTTTATATTTATTAAATAATTTCTCATATAAGTTCTTATGATTATTAAAATCATTACCATCATTTAATGTAACTATAACGATATTCATATTATTATGGGATGCAGTTGTAACTAACGTCCTTTTAGCTATCTTCGTAAATCCAGTTTTACCACCTGTAGTATACTTATAACTAAATAGTAATTTGTTCTTATTGATCCATGAATAATAATTCATATTAGTTTTTAATGTATACTTTTTAGTTTTAGTAATTTTTTTATACTCATCATTCTTCATAGCATAACTAGTAAGTAAGGCCATATCATATGTACTAGATAAATTACCACCTTTATCATCTAATCCATTAGGATTATTATAAGTAGTGTCATTCATACCTAATTCTTTAGCTTTATTATTCATCATATCTACAAATGTATCTATATCTCCACCAACATATTTTGCAATAGCAAACGCTGCATCATTGCCGCTTCTAAGCATTAATCCATATACTAAATCTCTTAAAGTTAATTTCTCACCTATCCTTATGTATATACCTGATCCATATGATTTATTTATTTCATCACCTATAGTAACCATATCATCTAATTTACCTGATTCACAAGCTACTATAGCAGTCATTATCTTAGATATAGAAGCAACTGGTCTTATTTCATGTATATTATCTTGATATAGTATTTGCTTTGTATCCATATCATATGCAATCATACTAGATGCTTTCACATTAATAAAGGATAAAGATAAAGCTAATATTAAAAGTAGTTTCTTCATAATTTCACCTATATAAATATATGAAAAAAAGGACTAATTAGTCCTCTTTTTTAATATTCACAGTTACCTGGAGTTCTAGGATATGGAATTACATCACGAATATTTTCAATTCCTGTTAAATACATAATAAGTCTTTCAAATCCCATCCCAAATCCTGAGTGATAACATCCACCAAATTTTCTTAAATTTAAATACCATTCAATTTGTTTTCTATCAACATTATGGATTTTAACTAATTCTTCTAGTTTATCCATATCTATTTCTCTTTCAGAACCACCCATTAATTCTCCTGAACCAGGTACTTCTAAGTCTACAGCCGCAACTGTCTTACCATCATCATTTAATTTCATATACCAAGCTTTAATATCCTTTGGCCAGTTATAAATAAATACTGGTGAATTAAAATGATCTGTAATCCATTTTTCATGTTCTTTAGCTATATCATCATCATATGAAGGAGTAAATTCGAATTTTTCTCCTGATTCTAATAACAATTTAATTGCATCATGGTGAGTAATTCTAACGAAAGCACTGCTAACTAATTTTTCTAATTTTTCAATAAGTCCGTTTTGAACAAATTTATCTAAGAACTCTAATTCATTATGACATTTTTCTAAAACTTCACTTACTACTGATTTTAACATTTCTTCTTCAACGTTCATTAAATCATCTAAGTGCATAAATGCCATTTCTGGTTCAATCATCCAGAATTCATTTGCATGTGTTTTTGTATTTGAGTTTTCAGTTCTGAATGTTGGACCAAATGTATAAATCTTTTTAAATGCCATCGCAAATGTTTCACCATGTAATTGTCCAGAACCAGTTATATATGTTTGTTTTCCAAATAAATCTTTTGAAAAATCTGCTTTACCTTCTTTTGTTGGCACTTTATTCATATCTAATGTAGTTACTTTAAACATTTGATCTGATCCTTCACAATCAGCTGTTGTTAAAAGTGGCGTATGAACATATACATAGTTATTTTTTTGGAAATAATTATGTATTGCTTGTGCTGCTACACTTCTAATTTTGAATACTGCTTGAAAAACATTAGTTCTTGGTCTTAAGTATGCTTGTTCTCTTAAAAATTCATAACTATGTCTTTTTGGTTGCATAGGATAATCTTCAGGACAATCACCTTCTAATTTTATACTTTTAACAGCTACTTCATAATCTTGACCACTACCTTGTGATTTGATTAAAGTACCTACTACAGTAATTGCTGAACCTATATGGAACTTTTGAATTTCATCAAAATCTTTTAACTTATTATCATATACTAGTTGCATATGTTTAAAACATGTTCCATCAGAAAAATCAATAAATCCAAATTCTTTTTGTTTTCTATGGTTTCTAATCCAACCTTGTAATGTAATTTCTTTATCTAGATATTTTTCTATATCTAAATATAATTCTTTTAAATCCATAATATCCCTCCTATAAACAAAAAAAGAATGGTATAAGGAGTCATATAGACGGTACCATCCTTTGTTTATCTTAATTGATAACGGTCATCCCGGCTCGACCTACTTAAGTTCAATCAAGCATTCCGCGGTGTTATTCATATATACTAATTATCAGTTTACACCAACCACTGACTCTCTAGAAATATCATATATATTACTTCTCCACATCAACAATTTATATATTATATTATATACTTATTATATATTTTAGTCAATTATTTAACATCTATTCTTTCAAAAAGTAAACCAATATCATTTAATTTGATATCACCACTTAATGTAACTTCATTCCAACCATTTTCTTCTATACCTAATAATGCTTTCATTCTATCGGTTGTATCTGGAATAAATGGTCTTAATAAGTTAGATAAGTTAGCTATCATATACATACAAGTATATGTTGTATTATTGAATGCATCCATATCTTCTTTAACTTGAATCCATGGTGTACTATTATCATAAAATTTATTTGCTTCTGATACATAATCAAATACTTTATCTAAAGCAGCTCTTAATTCTCCTGCTTCAATTAACTTAGCTACTTCACTATATGTATCTTTAGTTAATTTAATAATATCAGAATTAACTATACCTTCACTTACTACACCATCAAATTTCTTATTAATAAATGAAACGTTTCTATTAATAAAGTTTCCTAAACCACCTACTAAGAATTTATTATGTGCCATAATTAAATCATTTTCAGAGAAGTTAGTATCTTTCTTTTCAGGACCATTCGCGATCATGAAATATCTAACTGTATCTTTACCAAATTTATCAACTATATCATTAATAGTAATTAAGTTACCTTTACTCTTACTCATCTTTTCATCTGACATATTCATGAATTCACATGAAATAATATGTGTAGGTAAACTCATGTTTTCACCTATAGCTTTTAAAATAGCTGGGAAAATTATTGTATGGAAAGGAATATTATCTTTACCAATTGAGTAATAACTAATTAAGTTAGGATCAGTTATAAAATCTTTAAAACTTTCTCCTCTTTCTTCTAATACTCTTTCACAAGTAGTAATATAACCTAATACAGCTTCAATCCATACATAAATTCTTTTATCTTCATATCCATCTACTGGTATTTTAATACCCCAATCAAGTTGTCTAGTTGCAGCTCTATCAATTAATCCCATAGATAAGAATTTTTTTGATTCATTTAAAGCATTCTTTCTCCAAATAGATTCTCTTTCTTTAATTAAATTTTCAATATCTTTTTGGAATTTAGATAATTCTAAATATAAATGTTTATTTTTTCTAAGTTCTGGAGTTGATCCACAAGTACTACATCTTCTATTTAATAATTCATTAGATTCTAATGAAGCAAGGCAACTATCACATTGATCACCTTTAGCTTCTCCACCACAGTGTGGGCATGTACCAATGATTTCTCTATCAGATAAGAATTTGTTACATTTAGGGCAGTAATCTTGCTCTTCTTCTTTTTCATAAATATTACCGTTATCATACATTTCTTTAAAGTATTTCATAACTTTTTCTTTATGATAATCTGATTCAGTTGATGTATACATATCATAAGAAAAACCGGCTTTTTCTAAACTCTTAACATCTTCATTATGATAATACATAGCTATTTCAGCAGGTGTTTTACCTTCTTTTTTAGCTCTTTCAGTGATAGGTGTCCCATGTGTATCTGAACCACTTACATATACAACATTATCACCATTCATTCTATAATATCTCGCGATTACATCACCTGGTAGTAACGCAACTAAATGACCTATATGTAATAAATAGTTTGCATATGGCCAAGCTCCTGTAACTAAAACATTTCTTTTCATTCTTTATCCTCCTTTAATAAAAAAACTCTTAGCATAAAGCTAAGAGGCGAATTACCGCGGTACCACTCTTTTTTAGGTTTCCCTAATCTCTAATACGTAACGTGTATGACCCGCAATAAGCTAATTATTCACTTACCAGCCTCCAAGACCATGTTCATCAAATTACTACATCCTCATTTCACACCATATAGAGTTCTCTTTATGCTTTAATTTAATTACTCTTCTTTTCTTCGGCTTTCCTCTAATATTTTATACCATAATCTATAAAAAGTAAAGATTTAATGTTTTTCCCATTTCACTGATATATTTCTTACTTTTATAGGTCTTACACCTAATCTTTTAGCCCTACTATTTATTCTTTCATCAGACACTTCAATATCAATCATATTATCTAAAGCTATTTCAAAATATTTAATTAATTCTTCCCTTTTAATATCTTTATTAGCTTCTTTAATTTTAGTAATAATAGCTTTAGCCATCTTTGTATCACATGCATATAAACAATTTTGTAATGCTACGGCATGCATAGAAATATCTCCACCTTCATTATCTTGATAAATTCCCATAGCAACTTCTTTTATAGTAGGATTATTTTTAAATTTACCTGCATTTGTTATATCACATAGTATACATGTTGAATATCCAGTCTTAGGATCCGTTATAGTATAATGATGACATTTACTATACTTACCTTTCATTTTTATATATTCCTTATTGATTTTACTTTTTCTCAATTGATGTTTCTTATCCATTAAAGAATATTCTTTTTGCGCAAGAGTCTCTACTATTTTTATATAATTAATAACTATTTTATTACTTTCTAAATTTTCTTTTTCTTCAGATAATTCTGCTACTTCTTTTTTTAATTTAGCTATCTCATTTTCTAATTTATTCATAATGATCACCCATGAATTAATATTATATCATAACAGCAATAAATATCAATAAAAATCAATAAAAAAACTCACCGAAGTGAGCTTATTATCAATCTGGTGGAGAATGTGGGACTCGAACCCGCGACCCCCTGCGTGCAGGGCAGGTGCTCTGAGCCAACTGAGCTAATTCCCCAACTGACATAATAGATTATACCAATTCTTTCCATTAATGTCAACATTTTTTACTAATAATATAACAAAAAGAACACAATTCACCCAAATTAAGAGGATATTAAAAAGTTTTGGCGTATTTAATTAATAGGAGTGAAAAGTTGTTAGGTAACTGCCTTCTTTTGAAAGGAGGATGATTCTATGAAGAAAGACAATAAATTTCTAAAATTAGTGATCATATTACTTTTAATAATTTATTTATTAAATATAATAAAAAGTGCCTAACCATTTAACATAAACGGATTAGGCTAAGGCCATCTAAGGTAGTTACCAAGCATAGTAACTTAGTAGCTCCTACATCTATATTATATGATGATTTAATCTTTTTATCAAGAAAAAAGATATCCTAAGATATCTTATTTTGTTTTTTTAGCGCTTTTTACAGCTTCAACAACTTTTTTTCCATCTAATCCTTCAAATGCTTTTAATACTTCAATTGGAATCGCAAATATAATAGTATTTGATTGATCTGATGATAAATCGTTTAATGTAGCTAAAGTTCTTAAGTGAAGTGCACCTGGAGTTGAACCCATAATATTAGCAGCTTGTGCTAAATTATTAGCAGCTTCAGCTTCACCTTCTGCTTTAGTAATAACTGCAGCTTTTTCTCTTTCAGCTTCAGCAACTTTAGCGATAACACGTTTCATTTCTTCTGGTAAAGTAATTTCCTTTAATTCAACGTTTTCAACTTTAATTCCCCATGGGTCAGTTGCTTCATCAATTATTTTACAAATAGATGTAGCAATTTTTTCTCTTGAAGATAAAAGTTCATCTAAAGAAACTGAACCTACAGCATTACGCATAGTAGTTTGAGCTAATTGACTAACTGCATATCTAAAGTTTTCAACTTCAAGAATAGCTTTAGCAGCATCAAATACTTTGTAGTAAATAACTGCATTGATTCTTACTGAAACGTTATCACCAGTGATAGCGTCTTGTTCAGGAACGTCAACTGCTTTTGTTCTGATATCAACTTTTGAATATGATTGGAATATTGGTAATACTAAATTCCATCCTGGATTCATAATACCTGAAAATTTACCTAAAGTAAATTTAACTCCTCTTTCATATTGATTAACTTGTTTAATTGATATTAGCACTACAAAAACGATAAATCCTATTAAAAACCACATAACTATACCTCCTTATTAATATTATACAATAAAATTCTATTTTTTAATTAAAAATTATAGATTTTTTCAACTTTTTAAAGTATTTTTAATAAAAATGGTATACAATGGTAATAGGAGGGTTTTTATGAAAACTAAAAAAACTAAACTAGAAATTAAAAATATTATTAAAAATGATTTGCTTAACAAAACTACTGTCGCGGCATTCATAATTGGTTTATCTATAGGACTATTAATTATGGTATTATTTATGCCTGATAGAATTGCTACACTAGAAAATGGAGAAGAGGTAATTGTTTCTATCTCTGATAAAAATATTACAGCTAATGATTTATATAACGACATGAAAGAATATTATTCTGTAAATGTATTATTAGAAAGAATAGATAAAATGCTTCTTGAAGAAAAATATCCTGAAGATAACGATATGAAGACAGAAGTAAATAAAATGGCTGATTACTATATATCAATGGCAGAAACATATTATGGATATAGTGAAGATCAATTCTTAGAATCTAATGAATTTAAAAATCGCGATGAATTTATTGAGGCATTAAAACTAGAATATAGACGTAATAAATGGTTTGATGAATATGCTAAATCATTAATTACTGACAAAGATATCAATTTATATTATGAAAATAATGTCTATGGTGATATCAAAACTAAATATATAAGTGTTGCCGGTACTGATGATAATGCTAAATCATTAGTAGAAAGAATTATTAATAGACTTAATAACGGAGAAACTTATGAAGCAATCGTAGATCATTATAAAGATAGAATAACAACTAAAGATTTAGATTATGTATCATTTGATAGTGATTTAGATAAATCTTATTTAGATGCATTAAAGAAACTAAATAATAATTCATATACCAAAGAAGCTATCCAAGATTCTAATGGATATAAGATTATATTTAAGGAATCTTCAAAAGATAAAGATAGTTTAGAAAATATCAAAGATAGAATAATAAAAGTATTAGCTAATGAAAAGAAAGATAATGACTCTACATTATTATATAAAGCATTAATTGATATGAGAAAAGATGCTAAGGTAGAAATTAAGGATACATCTTTAGCTAAAGAATATGATAAATATATTAAAATGTATACTGCTAAAAACGACTAATGTCGTTTTTTTATTTAATCCATTTTTAGAATATGATATAATTAAATTAAGATAAGATGGTGAAGATATGAATATATCAAGAAAAGAATTAAGTAGTTATATGGAAACTATTAAATCGACTAAATTGACAGTTAGAAAATTTAATATTTGTTGTGGCTTTGTACTACCAGCTATAGAAAATTTAGGCCCTATATGCAAAGCTAAATATTATGCAAATATATTAATACATAAAGGTGTGATTGGCGGAACTGATAAAGATATTGATGAATATAAAAATAATATGGATAGAATAGCTAATATAATTTCTAATTACTATATAACAAAATATACAAAACAATATAATAATGGCGAATTTAATGATACTATCTTCATCATAAATCAACTTTTAATGCTTAATGAAATATCATTCGAAGAGTATATTAATATATTTGGATTTATCGATATTATAAAAGATGTTGAAACTTTTAATTATCTTAGGTACGCAAAGGCATTATATAAAGCCAATGTAATATATAAAAACGATGATGAAAAAGAAACTTATGAAAATACACAAGCTATTTTAAAAAATGATATTGAAACTAAAAAGAAAATAAAAACGACCTAAGTCGTTTTTTTAATCTCTTAATTTAGCATCCAATTTAGTAGTTACTGCTTCAATAATCTTATTAACTACTTCCATAACTTCTTCTTCAGTTAACGTCTTAGTTTGATCTAAAAATTCTAAAGAATACGCGATTGATTTTTTATTTTCACCAAGATTATTTCCAGTATATAGATCAAATAATATAATATTATTTAATAGTTTTCCACCAGCTTTTTTGATTACATCTTCAATTTCTCTTGATGATACGTTATTATCAACAACAAAAGCTACATCTTTAACCATTTTTAAATATTTAGGTATTTCTTTAAATGTAATTCTAGATGCCTTATTATTAAGTACCTTATCTAAGTTAATTTCAAAAACATATACCGCATCTTTAGTAACACTAGGATGTAGTCTACCAATATATCCTACTACACTACCTTGTAACATTATAACAGCACTTTGACCAGGATGGAATTCGCTTGGGACATTACCTTCTACGATACTATAACGTCCTTTATATCCCATATAATCCAATAAGTCTTCTAATACACCTTTTATAATATAAAAATCAACATTAGTAGAATTTATATCTAAATAATATTTTCCTGTCATTAAACATGCAAGTTTATTTTCTTCTTTATATTCATTATCAGCTTTATAAAAACCTTTACCCATTTCAAAGATACATACATCTTTTTCATTACGAGCTTTGTTATATTCATAAATCTCTTTTAATGAATATAAAAGTGAATATCTTAAAGTTTTTCTATCTTCACTCATTGGATCAGCTAAATTTATATGAGTAAAATTATCTAAAGTAAATTTATGTACTTCTGATTCTGGTATTAATGTATACGACAAAGTTTCATCTAAACCTAAAGACACCATCTTATTTTTTATTTGACGTCTATCTTTATTATATTTACCTTCTTTAAGTGGTAAAACTAACTTAGTACTTTCTATTTTATCCATGCCATACATTCTACCTACTTCTTCAATTAAATCCTCTTTAATAGAGATATCTAATCTATATGGTGGAATCATAACTTTAAATACATTATTATCTTCATTAACATGGAAATTTAAACGTTCAAATATATCTATAACTTCTTCACTAGATATATTAATACCTAATACTTTATTAATCTTTTCTAAAGATACTTCAATTTCTTTTACACCCTTAAATGTTTTATCATATTCTATCATGCCGCCTACTATAGTAGCATCAGCATATTTTTCTAATAAATTACAACATCTATGGATAGCTAAATATGTTCTTATAGGGGCGATACCTTTTTCAAATCTATTAGAAGCTTCACTTCTTAAAACTTTTTTAGCAGTCTTTCTAATTTTTACACTATCAAATATGGCAGCTTCAATTAATACATTTTTCGTATTTTCATTTATTTCAGTAGAAGCTCCACCCATGATACCAGCTAATCCTATAGCCTTACTTTCATCAGCAATAACAATATCTTCACTAGATAATGTTCTTACTTCATCATCTAAAGTTTTTACTTCTTCTCCTTCTTTAGCCATTCTAACAACTATTTTATTACCTAATAAATCATTATCATAGAAATGAAGTGGTTGTCCTAGTTCTAACATAACGTAATTTGAAATATCAACAACGTTATTAATAGGTCTAATACCACTAGCTATTAAACGATTTTTAATGAATTCAGGACTTTCTTTAATAGTTACATTCTTAACTTGTTTTGCTAAGAATAAAGGACAGTTTTCTGTTTCAACTTTAACATCAAAATCAATATTACCAGATTCATTATGATAGCCATCAACTTCATTAACTTTTTTACCATATATGGCACCTATCTCATATGCCATACCTAATATACTTAATAAATCTCCTCTATTAGATGTAAGTTCAAAATCTATAACTTCATCATCTAATCCCAAATATTTAATAGGATCTTCACCAAGTTTAGCATCTTCGCCTAACTCAATAATGCCTTTATAGTCTTCTTCTTTCAAGAATTTAGAATCTAGGCCTAATTCAGCTTTAGAACATAGCATACCATTTGAAGCACATCCACGAATTACGCCAGCTTTAATTTCACCACCAGGTAATTTAGCGCCCACTAAAGCAACTACAACTTTAATTCCTTTTCTACAATTAGGAGCTCCACATACTATATCTAATACTTCACTACCTATATCAACCTTACATACATGTAAATGGTCACTATCTGGATGATCAGCACATTCTATTACTTCACCGATAGTTAAGTTAGTTGCAGGTATTAACTTTTCACATGAATCATATTCATTGCCAACAGCTGTCATATCTTCAGCTATTTGTTCTGTAGTTATACCATCAATATCAATATAATCACTTAAGAATTTACGACTTAACTTCATAACTAATCATCCTTTCTTTCAAATTGAGATAAAAATCTCTCATCATTACCATATATTGTTCTTATATCTGTAATACCAAATTTGAACATTGCAAATCTATCCATACCTGTACCAAAAGCGAATCCTTGATATTTTTCTGGATCATATCCGCCCATTCTAAGTACATTTGGATGAACCATACCAGCACCTAATACTTCAATCCATCCTGTTTGTTTACATAATGGACAACCTTTTCCACCACATTTAAAACATGTAACATCAACTTCTACACTTGGTTCAGTGAAAGGGAAATAACTTGGTCTAAATCTAACGTTAGTTTTTTCACCCAATATTTTTTTAGAAAACATTTCTAAAGTACCTTTTAAATCAGCCATTGATACGTTTTCATCAATAACTAAACCTTCGATTTGCATAAATTGATGTGAATGAGTTGCATCATCATCTCTTCTATATACTTTACCTGGACAAACTACTCTTATAGGTCCTTTATCTTCATTAGCTTCCATTACACGTACTTGACCTGTAGATGTTTGACTTCTAAGTAAATAATTTTCATATTCATTTTCTAAATAGAAAGTATCTTGTGCATCTCTAGCAGGATGTCCTAATGGTAAGTTTAATTTTTGGAAACAATTTTCATCAGTTTCTATTTCAGGTCCATCATAAACATCATATCCCATTGAGACAAATAAATCTTCGAATTCTTCTTGAATCCTTGTCATTGGGTGTTTAGAACCTACTCTTACCTTTTTACTTGGTAATGTTATATCAATTTTTTCACTTTCTAATTTTTTATTTAATTCTAATGTTTCTAATTCTTCTAATTTAGCACTATATAGTTCATCAAAAGTATTTCTAACTTTATTTAAATTCATACCATATGTTTTTTTATCTTCTGCGTCTTTAATACCATTTTGATATTCTGTAATAATACCTTTTTTACCCATATATTCTTGCTTTAAATCGTTTAACTTATTTAAAGTATCAACACCTTCAAATTTAGTTTTTATCTCCTCACATAGGCTTAAAACAACTTTTTCATCCATAATATCCCTCCTAAATTAAAAAAATACCTATAATGTAAGGACGCATTACCGTGGTACCACCTTACTTTATAGATATTCTATCTCTTTTCTTAACGCGAATTAAACGGGTATAACCAGCTCATATATTGAAATTCATTATATATTACTTCTAAGTAACTCACACCCAATGTTACTTTCTCTTTTAGCATCATATATAACTACTAGATATAATCATTGCCATTACAAAAATATTAACACTATTTTAGTATATTGTCAATTATAAATCCATAATATCTTTCCAATTATCAGGGAATCCGACTTTATGTAAGATATCAGATAATGGAACAGTATCTACATGATGATCTAAAACTTCAATAGCATAACTTATTTCATATACCATATTTCTAAAATCTTCAGTAGCAAGTAATGTTTTTAACATAATCACAAGTGCGAATAAATCATTTTTACCATAGATATATCCTTCACTATTTCTTGCTATTTCTAAAGCTGAATGAATAGGTGTATCTGGTATAGATCTTTGAGTTCTATAATCATATAAAATTTCTTCATGGGCACATAAGTTTCTGAAGTTAGCTACTATAGATAAATATAGACTTAAGATATCAGGTGTAGTTCTATATACATCAGCGATGGCTCTTTGATCTTCATATCTTAATATAGCATACAATTCAGATACAATACCAAATGATAATACTTTAACTAATATCCACATTGGAATATATCCATATTTGCTTAAATAGTGCATTGTAGCTGTATGCTTATCACCATTAACTCTGATTTGCCTTTTCATTTTATTAATAACGTCATTAACTTGTCTTCTTCTTAAAGGATCTTGATTAAAGTTATCTGGATTTAAATATTCTTTTTCCTTATAACCATATTTTTTAGATAATTGATAACTAATAATTGATTTAATATTGTTTTCAACTACTAATATATATCTAAAGAATATATTTCTTATTTTTCTATCAAAGCTAAATGTAGCATATAATTCATCAAATGTTGTACCATCTAAAAATGTATCAGTACCAGCCTCTTTAGCAAATAAGTGTCTATAACCATTTATAAAGAAATAGTTTTCTCTTAAAAGTATGTTTTTAGCTACTGTTTCATTTTGTATTACTAAACCACGATTTTTTAATATTTCTATTTGCTCATTTAAATTTTTAAATACTTTGCTTGCCATATCATCACCTATATTAATTATAGCATAATATAAAAAAAAGATGAATTACTTTTCATCTTTCTCTATTAAATCTAAATGTTCTAGTATAAATTTAGCCATAGCCTCATCTTCTACTAATTCGATTGAAGTAGTATTTCCTTTTACTTCTTTGAATAGATAGAAGTTATCATTTAAATCATCATCGGCTTCTACACCACAACATACAAAGTAGTTTTGACCTTCATATATAGCTTGGTGTAAGATCATATATTTATTACCGTTATCAGTAGTAATTATTTGATTAATTCTATTTTCCATTTTTATTCTCCTATCTAATTATATTATAAACTTCTTCCGCCTTCTTCTAATGAGTTAGCTTCATCTTGATAACTTGCGATTGCAGCTAATTCATCTTGAGATAGTCCAGATAATTCTGCAGGAAGAACTTCTTCTGTTCTTTCTTCAACTTGAACTTCTGTGGCTCCGGCAGGAATTTCTTCAACATGAGTTTCTCCAGTTGAATCAGTCCATGAATAACTTGTATCACCAGGATTAATATCTATAGTAGTTACATTAGTATCTGTATTAACCACATCATTAGCTGGTTGTTGAACTGTTTCTGTTGATGGAGTATTAACTACATCTGTAACTGCCACATTATTTGGAGTAACAGGATTATCTTGAACTACAGTTTCAGTAGTACCTGTATATTCGCCACCAGATATTGTTGTAGTTTGACTTAATACTGTTTGTCCTGTTCCAGCAAGTACATCTCCTACATTTACACCATTTGCTATATCTGCTTGAGCAGCTGCGATTTGCTCTGGTGTTGGGTCTGTAGAAGTTTGATGTTCTTCAACTGAAACTGGAGCTACTGGTTGACCTGTATATGGATTTGTTACATTACCGAATGCAGGATATAAGTTAAGCAAGTTTGGATCAACTGATTCAGCAGGTAATCCTATAATTGGTTCAACAGGTGCAGGTGCTGGAGCTGGGTTTGTATTAGTAACTGTGTGTTCTGGTTTAGTGAAATCTCCATCACTCTTATTATGATGATCTAAATCACCAATTGTTTTTTCTGCATCTTCAATTACATCTTCTACTTCATCTTCTAATTTATTTTCATAATCAGTTTCAATAGATGTCTTTTCTTGTTCAGTTCCATCAAGTAATTTACTTACACCGAAATATGTTCCAGCTGCCGCAATTATTCCAACTAGAGCATAACCAATTGCTTTTAATTTTCCTAATTTTTCTTTAGCCTTTTTCTTTTGTTCAGGAGTTGCTTCAGTGTAATTTACATTATTTTCTCTTTTACCCTTTGCCATATCTTTTTCCTCGCTTTCCTTATCGTCTTTAATTTCTTCTGCTGTTGATGGGATATCTGTATCTACATCATTTGCAGCAACTGCTGCAATTACAGTTTCTTCATTTTCTTTAGTTGGCATTTCTATTATTTTATCATCAGTTTCTTCTACTGGAGTAGTTGCTCTATAAATACCATTTTTTTCTAAATTATCTAATGCTGAACCATTCATAGTATAATCATTAAATATTCTATCTAAGTTAGCTCTTCTTTCTTCAGCTATCTTTGGATCAACTTGAGGAATATCAACTATCGCATCATTGATTTCTTTATTTTCTTCTTTATCAACTAATACATCAGAAGATATAAGTTCAGATAATTTAACTGATACTATTTCACCTCCATGTGTTTGTACATCAACAGTACCATCTTCTTTTACTTTATCTGATACTGGAATTACTTTACCATATTCAGGATGTTCGAAATAATAATCATGTTTCTTATCATATATAATAGCTTGTAATGAAGCCTTAATTTCTGGATCTAATGTTTCTTCAGAACATAAATTTTCAAGTTCATCTATGCTAGCAGTTTTTCCATAAGGAGTAAGATTTGCTAGTAGAGTTTGATAATTCGCAAGTCCCATATCATTATTCCATGTATATATTCCAGAATCACCATCTTTTATAAGTGATGTTCCTAATACAATAGTTCCTGTATTATCCATGAAATATTCACCATTTAACATCATTTGATTATATTTAGCAATAAGCTCTTGATCATTATTAGAAGTTGTTGGTGCATCTTCTACTGAAGTTTCTTGTTCTTCAGTAGATGTCTCAACTGAAGTATCTGTTTGATAATCATTAGTATTAGCGCCCATTGAATTCATTATATTTTCTAGCATTCCTAAATTTGTTTTAGCGTATTCTTCTTTTGCTTTTGCAAGTTTCTTTTCATCGCTTATCATGTTATATAAGTTAACATTAACAACTGGATTACCATTCTTATCTAAATATACATTACCATTTTCATCTTTAGCTTGTAATGCTTTGGCTCTAGCTAAGAATTCTTCATGTTCTCTAATTTCTTCTGCTCTATCATCAACTAATCTTTGATATTCATCTTTATCGGCTGAATCTTCAAAGCTTAACATAGTTTCATCTAATAATCTTTGATTTTCTTCTAACGCACGATTAGCTTCTTCTATTAAAGCATTATCATTAGTTAATTGTGCTTGTTCTAAACCTTCCGCTAAACTTGTTTGTCTATTTGCAAGTTCAGTTAAATTATTTAATACAGCACGATTTTCTGCAGCAGCTCTACTAGCTTCATCTATAGTAGCTGTATCATTAGTCAATTGAGCTTGTTCTACAGTCTGATCTAAATCTGATTGTCTAGCAGTTATTTCAGCAATCTTATTATTAACTAAATTATTAAGTGATTCATTAACAGAATTAATATGTGAACTATAATTTCTATATTCCCTTCCAAAATCACCTGTTTGCGCTGGTGTACCATCAGCTTTATTTGGAGTTTTATAATAATCTATGTTAGATAATCTGTTTTCTAATTCTTCGATTTCGTTTTTTAAACTTGTAGATTCAGAATCTCTTGATAGATTTTCTAAAAGTCCTTGTAAATTTCTTATTACGTCTTCGTTCATTTTAACACTTCCTTACTTTCTATTCCTATATTTGATAACTACTTGATATTTAGTGTTTTCATTTTTATCTATTTCTTCGAAATTATTAACTTTATATCCTAATTCTTTAAAACTATTTATAAGTTCTTCTTTGTTCATATTAGCATCTCCTATTGATACCCATGTAGGTTCAGTAGAATCATTTGGAACCAATTTAAAATATTGATATGCAGTTGTTTTAGTACTTTCATCTTTACTAGCACCAGGTGTTGGTGTTGATATATAATATGTTTTTTCATCTGTTTCTTTAGATGAATCACTAGGATAATATTTATTCACTTTAGCTAATCTATACCATTTTGATACAGTATCAACTACTTTATATCCATTCGCCTCAACACATGTTAGACCATTCCATAAATTTCTAGTGTAATTATATCCATCACTTGTTTTACCATCAATAGTTTGATTACTATTCTTACATGAAGTTTCTGACCAATCACTTCTTCCTTTACATAAAACATCTTTTGCAGTTTCATTTTTTCCATCACATGTATAATACATTTTTACTGTTACATTAAATGTTCCAGTATTTCTTCTTTCACATAATGTATTAGAAGTAATTGTACCCTGATATTTAGGATCTTGGCATTCATATTTGTATGGATATGATGTATACTCAGTTGCATACAATACTGTATTATCTATAGTTCTATAAGATGCACTGTTTGGCCTTGATAATGAAAAATATGTTTTTGTCTTTTCATCCTCTTTAAGTGGATATAAATCTGGAGCTGTAGCAACATACTCACCATGATTGTAATAATCTTTTTCATCCCCCTCAACATACCATTTATATGCTTCTTGAGGATTTACCTTATACACATATCCTTCTTTAGGAGATGATGTATAGTATTCTGATACTTTTGATAAATCAGTTAAGTCATTTGGATAATATGTTCTATTACCATTTTCTAAAACTTGACCATCATAACTAATTACTACATCAGAATTATTTTTGATTATGTCATCAAGTGTTCCAGTTTGCCAATCACCAAACTTAGTTTTTTGTTTTTTGCATGATAGCACTGGAGTATATTGATAATTATCATTAGCAATTTTACATACCTTAACATATGTTTCTTGATCATTACATTTAGCAAACTCTTTTTTAGTTTTACTATCTTGATTTGCAATCATATCTTTTAAAGCATATGTATTACATTCTCCAACCTCTTTTGGTAGTTTATCACTAGTAATATAACTATTAGCCATATTAGATAAAACTGGGTGTAAATCCGGACCTTTTTTGAAGGCTTTAGTAAATAATGCGATTATCAATATAGCGATTAATAATATCATCGCGATAACTACAATTTTAAGTATTGGTGAACGTTTTTGTTCTGGGTCATAATAGTTACTATATTCCTCGTTCATATTTCCACCACACCTTATAATAATATTTTACCATTTTTACTATTACTTTTCAATATCTTTCGAAATAAATTTTAATTCCCTTAACAAGCGAGCGCGCTATTAAATATTGGTAATTCGCCGTTTTCAGTTTTTCTCGTTCATATGGATTACTTAAAAATCCCATTTCGACTAATACGCCAGGTATTTTTACCCTACGATATATATACCCATTAGTTACTTCTTTGTACTTCCTATTAGTCTTCAAATCAGCTTTCAATTGCTTTTGTAATATCGCGGCTAGTTTGATATTTGAATCATTTATATCATCATAAAACACTTGAGCTCCATGCCAAGATTTAGATTTAGTCGCGTTTAAATGTAAGGACAAATACATATCACATCCTGAATTGTTAATTAATTTTACTCTTTTATATAAGTCATTTTTCTTTCTATCAACGGCATTATTAGATAAATCGTAGTCACCATCTCTTGTCAAATATACAGTTGCTCCAACTTTTTCTAATTCTTCCCTTAATTTAAAAGCGATATCTAAATTTATATCTTCTTCTTTAATTCCTCCATAATAAGCTCCTGGATCTACTCCACCATGTCGGGGTATTGGAAAAGTCCAAATTTATTATCTTTCTAAAATTCAAAATTCCATTCTATTTCAATATCTCTTGTTTTATTTACTTTATCATATTCTCCAATATATACTTTATCAATAAACTCATCTAATACAATTTTATTAAGTTCTTTTATATGCTTATATTTCTTTAATATGTCATCAGCATTTTTCTTTTCTTTCTTTTCTACTTTTAACTCATCAATTTGTTTATCTATTATTTCAATTCTTTTCATCATATTTTCTATTTCATTGAAATAATCTTTAGACATCATCTGAAACATATCTTCGGAAATAACTCCTTTAACTTTTTCCTCAAAAAGATTTCTATAATAAGTTTTATTATTACTTATTTTTTTATTCAAATCTTCTTTTTCTTTTATTAGTGCTTTTATTGAATCATTATTATCTGTATCTTGTTCTTGTCTGTTTTCATAGAGTTCTTTTAAATTATTCTTATCATAGTAATTATCTAATAAATCATTAATAGCATTTAATAATATTTCCTCTAAACTATCCATTCTAATTGCTTTATTGTTAGGACATATATGAAACTTTTTATTACCCTTACATTGTAAATATGCTCTTTTACCAGTTTTTTCACTTTTAACACTATAAACATTTCTCATAAATGCTTTATCACAGCAACTACAATATACTTTTCTAGTAAAATAGTTTATTTGTCCTGTTTTAGTAACCTTGTAATGTGTTCCTAATATTGATTGTACTTTATTCCATGTTTCCATATCTATAATTGGTTCATGTGCATTCTCAATTCTAATCCAATCTTTTTTAGGTACTTTCATAGGTTTATGATTTTTATAACTTACATAAGTAGTTTTTCCTTGGACTAAATTGCCAATATAAACTTCATTTTTTAACATTTGAGCAATTGTATCAGGATTCCATCTAACTGTCTTTAAATCGCAATTACAACATACAAATTTGCTACCTTTTTGCTTTTTATAAACAGATCTAGGTGGAATATTATTATTGTTTAGATATTCACATATTCTATGATAACCATATCCATCTGCATACATTTTAAATATCTTTTTAACTACTTCTGCAGCTACTGGATCTACAACTAACTTATGTCCATCTTCATCTCTATCATAACCATATGAGGCAAAGCTACCCATAAATAAACCATCTTCTCTTTTATTCTTTAAAGACTTTCTAATATTTTGAGATAAGTCGTCTAAATACCATTCATTAATAAGTCCATTTATTTGTCTTGATTTCTTGTTAGATTCAATACTTGTATCAGCATTATCAATAATACTTACAAATCTAACTCCCCATTCAATAAATTTATTATGTAAGTATCTTTCAATAACTTCCATATCTCTTGAAAATCTAGATTGTGATTTACATAAGACTAAATTAATCTTACCATTTTTACAATCATTTATAAGTCTTTCAAAATCTGGTCTATAAGTTCCTGCTCCAGAGAAATCATCATCAGAATATATATCTACAATATCCCAACCATTTTGACTAGCATATTTTAAACACATACTTCTTTGATTTATTATACTATCACTATCATCAGTTTTATTTATTTTATCTCTATCTTCATCAGATAATCTACAATATACACCTACCTTTTCTATCATAGCCATTCCTCCAATACATTGGAACAACTACGAATAATTTTAAATACAAGTATATTATATATCATTATTACGAATTATTTAATCCTAATTTTTGATTTTCTAGCTTTATAATGATATTTAACAATTTTCTATTAAATAACTCTTTTAATTCTTCATTAGTTTTATTTTCATTGTTCTTAAATTTATATTTTACATTATATACTACCTCCATTTTCTATTACCCCCTATCTTTTTAATTATAAATTAAATACTCCTTTCATAGACATCTTCTCCTTTCATTCTATAATTTATCTATTGTATTTCGTATTTCATCTAACTGTTTATCAAATTCTATAGATTCTTCTTCGGTCATTGGATCTGATTTGCACACTTCAGGATGTTCCATCCAATAAGGTACAATTCCCTCTCGTTTAAATTTATTTATTTTTTTATATTCATTTTTATATTTATTATTTATATTATGGTCGCAAGTTTCTGCTACCATATCATCACAATTTTTTGCTACTTGGTTCGCAACTTTTGTTGGTATCTTTTCAGTATTAAGATATATTCTACGATTATTATTTTCATACTTTACTATGATATATTTTAATCGTTTTATTTTAGACAATGAATCACTAATTGTTCTTTTTGATACTTTTACATAGTCTGCTAAATATTCATTACTCGCATAACAATATCCATTTTTTAAGGTAAGTGAAATGATAAGACCTAAAACACTACAATCTGTTTTAGATAAATTCCTATCATTAAATAATATTCTTGGAGTCATGATAAATTCACAATCTAATATAATAATAGTTCTCCTATCTAATAAATATGGGCTTTTCCATTCCCAATTTTGAGCAATAATATCCTAAAGGGGATTTTTTATATCTTCCCCTAAAGATATTATTTTGATTTATTCTATATATCTTATAGAAAAGGTACTAACATAAATCTCCGAACATTTACTGTACCTATATTTACTAGTGATTCTATCGTTCTAGTAAATGTGATATTCATATAATCCTGTATCGTATTCTTTATAAACTAGATATTTGTTTTTTTCTAATATCTTTAGATTATTTCTAAATCCGATATTGGTTATACTTTTCAGCTCCCTTTGTATTCTTCCAATACTTATATGTGAGATAGTTCTTTCAAATCCCTCTGCAAATAGATAAGCATATATTTCTTTTGCTTCGGGTTTGATGTTTTTATCTCTCCATATCTTATGGTTTGAAATGTCTAGGTGCTTTACCCTCATTCATCTCTGTTCCTCCTTTCTTATTGATGAGTTTTACATCAATTCATATTGAGTATATCATCATAAAATGAGTTTGTCAACACCATAATTACAAAAATGTATTGATTTTTACATCACTATATGTTATACTTATTTCAGTTGAGGTGGTATTAGATGAAAAAACAGACTACTGAATTAGGAAAATTAGTAAGTGAAACAAGAGAAAAACTAGGTATTTCACAAAGAGAACTTGCTCGTAGATCAAATATGGATTGTGCTGAAGTATCTCGTATTGAAGCTGGTAAAAGATTAAAACCAAATATTTTATACTTAAAAGGAATCGCAGAAACACTTGATTTAAGTATGGTAGATTTAATGAAACTTGCTGGTTATGATGATATAGATATAAACTGGGGTAAAGATTTATCTGTTAAAAGATCTACTGCAGATTATCAAAAACAAATACAAAGTTATGAACAATTTTACTTTTATGCTTTAGATAATCTGGAAGAAAGAAGAAAAGTAGATTTTGCTGTTAAAGGATGTATTGCTGATTTAATTGATAAATTAGAATTAGCAAAGATAGAAAAAAGAGAATTATCTAATGATGAAATATTAGATAGATTAAAGGAAATAATTCCTATGATTAGACCAAATTTAGAAAAATTTGATAAATCAAAATATCCATCATTTGATAGTGCATTATTTCCAAAAAGAAAATAACCTTAGTACATTAATCGTATTAAGGTTATTTTTATATAAAGAATACGTGGCACGTTTTGTTTACGATAGTAAATGAAAGTGGTGATAGTATTCTTTCTTTTTTATAAAACGTAAGTTGCAATAAAAAAGGCGACATTACTACTTACGATTAGTTTGTAGTTTTGTCGCTTAAATGGGGTTCAAAGGGGTATTTATCCCTTGCCCACTGTTATTGGCTATGCCAATAGCGTAGTGGGTTACTATCTTGTCTTAAAGATAGTTTCGAACGGAATATCTTAATCTTGCGAACACTTAAAAAGACTCTTTTGAGTCTTAATTATTCACAAGTCCAACCAGCATTTTCATATTTTGTTATCTGTTGTTTTTTATCTAAAGATTCCCCATATGTTTTAGATTTATTAGTAAATGTTATTGTAACAACATTTTTATCAATTGTTGCTGATTCAAATGCGCCGGCATCTGCTGCTTCTTTATCATATTTATAATTATCTTGTGCAGTACTTTCTTTTTCATATGTTGTAGTCTTTTTTCCATCTATTAACATATCATCTTTATCAAAATTAAGTATAACAACTGCATCATAAATTTCGACTGCCATGCCATCATCTTTATTTGTTTTTTTGCAAGTTACCACTGATGCAACATTACTTGAAGTATTATTTGATTCATTTGATTTACTAGAGTTTTGACTTTCATCTTTACTACTTCCACATCCTGTTATTGTAAATAATGCTACAAATACTAATAATCCTAATACTAATTTCTTTTTTATATTTTCCTCCCTTAAAAATTATCTAATAATATTGTATCACAAAAATCATTATTTTGATTACATATTAATTAAAAAAGATGAGATTTCTCTCATCAGTTAGCACGGGAATATCTTAATCTTCCGATTTAATTATTTATTTAAATAATACTTACCATCTTTTGTTTTTACTAAAACTTTTTGTTTAATCAATCTTTCATTTATTTTATTAAATCCATTAGGATTAATAATTCCTGCTTCACTAAATGATTTAGCTGTCTCCTCAGAAAAAGCATCA
>JAGBJG010000008.1 GCA_017934595.1 Bacilli bacterium | reverse complement strand
CTCTATTTCAAATGGTTCTGTATAATCTATATATTCACCATTACCTATTTTATATTGTTTACCTACTGTAGTTTCTGTATAATCGATAGCTATTGTTACTCTAGAGTTTAATTCACCTTCACCTGTTATTACTATTTTTGGCCTATTTGTGAATGCTACACTACAGTAATCTATTGTTCCATCTTCTATTATTCCATTATCATAATCAAATGCATATCCATTATAACAGAAGTTCGCTAATACTACTTGTAACATTTGATAATCATATTCTAAGTATACATAATTAGGTCTTTTGCCACTTATATCTACTTTAGCTAATGCTTCATTATCTTCTCCTGTTTCAAATGAATATTTATCACTTGTTACCTTAATACCATTCGTATCAATTAATGATACTGCTGCCGCATTATTAGCTGCACTAATATATCCTTCTACACTTCTTTTAGCAGCTGCTTTCTTAGAACTTTCAATAATATCACTTACTATTGGAGTTATTATCAAAGCTATGATAGCTAGTATTACTATTACTGCCAATAATTCTATTAATGTAAATCCCTTTTTCTTCATTTCTACACTCTCCTATTCTATATAAGATTATATCATAGTTAATAAAAAAACAAAACAGAAACTAGTTAGTTTCTGTTTTATATTTATCTAATACACTTTCTATATTATATATTGTCTTAAATTTACCTTTTTTATATAACTTAGTAGCGGATTCTACATCTATAATACGATATTTAAGCATTAAATCTAATGAATCTAAATTAAATTGATTAGTATCAGTACTATTTTTATATTCTTCTTTTAGATTTTTAAATTCTTCAAATACTACTGCAGTATTATTAATATCTTTACTGAATTTAGAAACTATAGGAGTTAAACTTTTATAAATAACTGATTCATCTGATATCTTATTATTAAACATTGGTAATGCCAAGAAGAATAATACTATATAAGATAAAACGATCCATTCTAACGCCCCTAATATTCCTCCTAATATTTTAGATGGTATACCAAGTATAATAGTAGCTGATAAGAATTTTTCAAATATATTAGTTAATATTTTTACTAAACTTAAAGCTATACCAAGTAATGATAAAGTTATTAAAAAAGCGATTACTTCATATAATAATATATTTAAAGCAGTAACTCCTTTTAATATTCCACCAAAACTAAAAAATGGTAAATGATCATATAAAAATGATGCAATTGGGTTTTTAAGTAAGAAAGCTAATACTATACAAACAATAAAACCTATAACACTAACTAATTCTCTTGTAAATCCTCTTTTAGCCCCTACGAAAGCACCTAAAATTACAAATGCGATTATTATCAAGTCTATCATATTATCACCTATTATTATTATACAAGAAAATTAGTAAAAAATAAATAAAATGTGATAAAATGGTATTAGGTGATTTAAATGAACAAACCAAATGTAATATCATTTAAGGTTTCTGAAAGTACTGCTAAAATGATGGATGAAGAATTAGATTGGTGCAAAAGACCATCTACTCCAGCTTATGCAAGATTTCAAGCTAAAGATGGTGATACAGTTATAACCTTATATGAATCAGGTAAAGTAGTATTCCAAGGTAAAGATGCTGATTTAGCAGCTGATTTTTGGATAGCTACAGAAAAAATGCATAATAAAAATCTAGAAGTTAAAGATAGTTCCAATAATACTAAAAAATCTGATATATATGTTGATCCTAAGATTTATAATAGTTCATCTATAGGTTCAGATGAAGTTGGTACAGGAGATTTTTTTGGACCAATTGTAGTAACTGCTTCATTTGTTGATAAAGCAAATATATCTAAATTAGTAGATTTAGGTGTTAAAGATTCTAAAAAAATGACTGATGAAAAAATACTAGAAGTTGTACCTGAAATAATTAAATTTATTCCATATAGTAGTGTTATTTTATCTAATAAAGAATATAACGAAAGATACTCTACTGGCGATAATATGAATGCCCTAAAAGCTATTCTACATAATAAAGTATTATTAGATATGAAAATGAAAACAGAAAAATATGACTATATCGTTGTAGATGAATTTGCTAAACCTAAAGTATATTTTAGTTATCTAACTAAAAGTAATAATGTAGTTAGGGATATTACATTTATGACTAAAGGTGAAGATAAATGCCTAGCAGTAGCTTGTTCATCATTAATATCAAGATTCTTATTTATAAAAGAAATAGATAAAATGAGTAAAGATTTAGGTATGAATATTCCTAAAGGTGCATCAGATGCAGTTGATAAAGTTGGATTAGAAATAGTTAATAAATATGGTTTTGATAAATTATATGAAGTAGCTAAAATGAATTTTAAAAATGTAGATAAAATAAAGAGTTCTAATTAGAACTCCCAAGAGTGTCAACATGTTGACCTCTTTTATTTTTTACTATTATTTACGATTATATTTTAATGCAATACATATTTCTTTTTTTATTACATAAGATAATAATACAATGATACTTATATTGACAAAAATATTTTTTTATAGTATCATTGATGTACCGGAGAGAAATCTTGTCAGGTCGATAGTTAGGTGTCGATTTTAATAAATTAAGCGTGCTGTATGTACGTCGCCCTAACTGGGAAAAGGCAACACTTAGTTGCCTTTTTTCTTATGGTAAAATTATTTTAAAATCAACAAATTCTGATAATTCATTGTGTATATCTTGGTTACTCAAAAGTGCATCTAATGATTTTTTTCTTATTGTACCAGCTAGTAAATCCGCAGCCTGAACGACATAGCTTTTACCAGAATCTTGATATGAAATATCAAGTTCTAAATCACCACTTAAAACCGGTTTTATTTGAAAAGAATAATTAAAATTATTAAATCCTATTTTTAGTTCCTCAACCAACCCATCATGCAAATTATAATATCCATTACTCTTTGTACTTTGTTGATCAATATTTATAATTAATTTAACGGGCATGTTTGGATTTAATCCTTTTGATTTAACCAACGAAATAATCGTCTCTTTTATTAATCTTCGAATAGCATAATCCGTAAATCTCCCTTTTGCCGCTTTATTATTTTTTATATGTTCATATACATCATCATTTTTAATAATTAATGCGATCACATAATACTTTTTTATATAATTCATTATACGTCTTTTATCAACTGGTCGGATATTTGTATTTTTAATTTCCGGACATTTCTTGCTACAATTATCAGCAGAACAATGACAATATTTACATTTTATATCATTTATTATACTTCTATATTGTGTTATAAATTTATCTTTTTCTTTTTTGGAAAAAAATAATAAACCACCATAGACAGAAATTTTTTCATTTGAAGTCAACTTCCCAGAATCATCTAAATTTATATATATTTCTTGTGTTTTATTATCCATATCATCACCTCCACGTATATTCTATAGATGGTATTATACCATAAAATTACATTTTAATCGTAATAAATTAAAAATATTAAATAATTTTATTCATTTATAGCCAAAAAATAAGGAAACGTTTAATCGTTTCCTCTTCATATGGTTCACTTCTAATTAGAACTCTTTTTTGTATATTTATTAGTAAAACTTTCTACAAATTCATCATATCTATTTTCTTTAATAGCTAATCTTGCATCTTCAGTTAACTTAATTAAAAATCTTAAGTTATGAATTGATAATAACCTACCTGCATTCATTTCATTACAAGTAAGTAAATGTCTTACATATGCTTTTGTAAAATTCTTACATGTATAACAATCACATTCACTATCAATAGGTGTAAAATCTTCTTTATATTTAGCGTTATGTAAATTAATTTTACCATCATAAGTAAAAGCATTGCCATGACGAGCTAATCTAGTAGGATGTACACAGTCAAACATATCTATACCTTGACGTATACCTTCTAGAATATCTAAAGGATCACCTACTCCCATTAAATATCTAGGTTTATCTTCTGGTAAATATTTAATGGCATAACTAATCATTTTATACATAACATCTTTTGGTTCACCAATAGATGTACCGCCAATACTATATCCGTCAAAATCCATCTTAACAGTTTCTTCTGCAGACATTCTTCTTAAGTCTTCAAACTCTCCACCTTGTACTATACCAAATAAACTTTGGTTAGGATTTTTATGTACATCTTTACCTCTTTTAGCCCATCTTAAAGTTCTTTCAGTTGATGCTTTGGCATATTCATAAGTAACAGGATAATCGATGCATTCATCAAATGACATAGCTATATCACTATCTAATTTATTTTGAATTTCAATACTTTTTTCAGGCGTTAATAATAGTTCTTTACCATCAATATGGCTTTTAAATTTAACACCTTCTTCTGTTATATCTTTTTTCTTAGCTAAACTAAATACTTGGAATCCACCTGAATCAGTTAATATTGGCCCATCATAATTCATGAATTTATGTAATCCACCAGCTTTTTCAACAATATCTTCACCAGGTCTTAACCATAAATGATATGTATTAGATAATATTATTCCAGAGTGAATTGCTTTTAACTCTTCTGGCATTAATGTCTTAACATTGGCTAAAGTACCTACTGGCATAAACATAGGTGTTTCAAAAGTACCATAATTAGTTTCTAATGTACCATATCTAGCAGATCCATCTTTGTGTATCAAATTATATTTTATATGCATAAAATCACTTCCAATCAAAAACTAATATAATTATATCAAATAATTATAAATAAAACACAAAAATGTTATAAAAACATTGCTGACCGAACATATTTTTGGTATAATACTCCTAGGAAAGGATATGATAACGTGATAGAAACAGATGAAAAAAAATATAACACAGGAAGAAGTCAACGAAAAAATAAGATTAGATTTGTCCTATATAAACTATGACAATATTGTAAAAAAGAAACTACCTTACAAATTTAGTTATGTCGATGAATGGCTATTAAAAAAATCAAAATTATTAACTAATGAAGCTAATGCTTTAGAAAATAGTTTAAATGGCCAAAAAAATGTACAATCTTATAGGACTTATGGGCGCGGAACAATCATAAAGGCTGATTTTGGAATTGGTATTGGTTCAGAAATGTCTCAAGTACACTTTGCGATAGTTATGAATAATTATGATAATCCAAAAAATAATATTTTAACAGTAGTCCCATTAACATCTAAAAGCAACAAATTTAATATAAATCTATCAACATTAATTGCTGAATTATTTATAGATAAAGTACATAAAGATTTAGAAAAATTTGATCGAAAAGACAAATTAACTCCTGCCGAAATAATAAAAGTTAATAAAATCGCCACATTATTAGAATATTATAAAACGTATATCAAAACAACTTATGCATGTCCAAGTTTGATAACAACAATATCTAAAGAACGGATATTCCCGCCAATTAATGAATACGACATAATGGGAAAAGCAAAATGTCCAAAAGACATGATGAAGACAATAGATAATGCAATCAATGATAGATTTTTTACGCAAGAATAAGTTTGAGTTGATTTTTTTACAAAAATAACATATAATATTATCAACAAAGGGTTTAGCCCCTATTGTTAATTTAAGACCTTTAGGGTCCAGTAGGATAGTCGCTGCGGTGCCTATCCTTTTTTATGTAAATAAAAACACCATAATGGTGTAATTAACCGTGGTAGCCTGTATGGGATTCGGACCCATGTGTGTAGCCTTGAGAGGGCTATGTGTTAAACCACTTCACCAACAGGCCATGTAAGTGACAAAATAATTTTATCACATCACCTTTATTTTTACAATAGAAAAAAATTAATAGGTTTTACCTTCTAATTTTTCTTTTTCAAAATTTAATTCATCAATAGCAAATTTATCACGTGAAGCACTATTAGCGCAAAGGATGAAATTTCCTGTACATAGTAATATAGCAAGTCCACATACAAATTTACAAGGTGTACTAATCACTTCAGAAAACATCTTACATCCAGCTCCCATAACAGCAATACTTACACCAGATTGAACTATACCAATACGTTCAAGAGCTAAATTATAATTTAATTCTTTAATTTTATCATTTATTATTTTTAAATTCTTAATTTTTAGATCATTTTCCATAATATAATTATCACCCGCAACTTTTCCCCTTGTTGATGTCTTATTATAATACTTTTTTAAAATTTGTCAAAAAGAAAAGATAAGTTTCCTTATCTTATTCTGTTCTTAGTGATTCCACTGCATCTTGCTTACTTGCCATTCTAGCCGGTATTAATCCAGCCACTACTGTTAAGATGACACTTATACCTATTAATACTATTCCACCAATAAATGGAAGAGATGCGATTCTATCCACACTAAACATATTATATACAATTTTATTAATTGGAATATTTACTAATAAAGTTACTACTATACCAAATACTCCTGCTACAAAACCTTCTATAATAGTCTCCGCGTTAAATACTCTAGTTATATCTTTTTTAGATGCACCTAATGCTTTTAATATACCTATTTCTTTAGTTCTTTCTAATACAGAGATATAAGTAATTATAGATATCATTATACTAGATACAATAAGTGATATAGCTACAAAGGCTACTAAGATATATGTAATAACATCTATGACATCAGTAATACCACTCATTAATATACCAACATAATCAGTATATGTTATTTTATTATCATCTTTCTTACCTTCATTATATTTAGCAATAATATCTTTAATTTTATCTTTAGAATCATAATCTTTAGGATAAATATTTATAGATGATGGATTTTCATAATCAGCCATACCAAGTAAATATCTAACTGAGTCATAGCTCATTCTTTCATTAAATTCTGTTCCTGTAAATACAGATACATTAGTATTAGCTAATTGTTCTTTTACAACTTCACTTTTCATATTATTATCTATTACATATTTAATTAATTCATTAGTATAACCAACAAAATTACTAGCTGCTGATTTAGTAGATTCTGATACTTTAATAATACCTACTATTTCTAAATCTATACCATTATTAATTAAATTATCAAGTTTAGATTGATCGGATGATATATTAGTCCATCTATTATTTATTTTTTCAAAATATAAATTATTTAAAACTAAACTATATTTTAAACCTATGAAATCATCATATGTATATGTAACTTTATCTAAAGATTTCTTCTCTTTATCTTTAACCTTTTTAATTTCATCATTTAAATTCTTACTATCTAATAAACCTAAATTATATACTAAAGACAAAGGAATATTACCCTCTTTATCTAATACTAATACTAATTCATTATAATTAGATGGCATTCTACCTTTTAAAATATCATATTGACCATCTAATAATTCTTTATTATCTATAAGCATATTAAATGTAGATGAATCTATATAATCACTTACAGATGCATTACTAACTTCTTTTTTACTTTTTTTATCAAAAATATGTAAATTAATATTATAGTCATATGAAATATCAGTTACATAATCTTTAATATTTTGATAATTATTATCTATTTCTTTTTTAAATGCTTTTAAATCATTTTTAACTTCTCTAGACAATGTCATAATAGCTGGATTAGATGTAATATCATCTTTAGTACAAATATATCCATCTTCACACTCTACATTAACATTTGGATTAGAAAAACTAAATGAACTATCTATACTAAATGTTTTAGCCTCTATTGTTAATGGATAGTTTGATAATGTTTCTCTTTCTGTTTTATCAATATAAGTTCTTACACCGTTTGATAAAGATAATATTAAAGCAATACCAATTATACCTATTGAACCAGCAAAAGCAGTTAAGAAAGTTCTACCTTTTTTAGTCATTAAGTTATTTAATGAAAGTGATAACGCTGTGAATAAGTTCATAGATGTTTTCTTACTTTTACTATTAGTTACTGATGATTCTTTCTCACTATAAGGATTAGAATCACTTATAATTTCACCATCTTTTAATTTAATAATTCTATTTGAATAATTATTAGCTAATTCTGGATTATGTGTAACCATAATAACTAATTTAGTCTTAGCTACATTAGCTAATATATCCATAATTTGAATACTAGTTTCACTATCAAGTGCACCGGTAGGTTCATCGGCTAAGATAATATCAGGATCATTTACTAAAGCTCTCGCAATAGCAACCCTTTGCATTTGACCTCCTGATAATTGATTTGGTTTTTTATGAATATGGCGTGATAATCCTACTTCATCTAATGCTTTTTTAGCTTTTTTAATTCTTTCTTTTTTTGATATACCAGATAGAGTTAATGCAAGTTCTACATTAGCTAAAATAGTTTGATGAGATATTAAATTATAACTTTGAAATACGAAACCTATACGATGATTTCTATAACTATCCCAATCACTATCTTTATATTTTTTAGTACTTACACCATTAATGATTAAATCACCTGTATCATAGTGATCTAATCCACCTATTATATTTAAAAGTGTTGTTTTACCAGAACCAGATGGTCCTAATATTGATGCAAATTCACTTTTTCTAAAATTAACAGATACATCATTTAAAGCAACTTGCTTAAAATCACCTACAACATACTTCTTACTAATGTTTTTTATTTCTAACATAAATTGTCCTTTCCTACACTTTGTAACATACTAATTATAGCAAAATTTAAGATTATAATCTATATATAATGCATTAATTTAAAACTTTAGATTCAATATTAATATGCAAATTCAAATCTTCCTCTGTTGGTAAATACTTAGTTAACTCATATGTACTAACACCAATAGGTTTATTAAGATTTTTAAGTGCATATTCAACTGTAAATTTATTTTTTTCTTTGCATAATATTAACCCTATTGAAGGATTATCTGAATCACTTTTTACTATTTCATCTACTGCAGTTAAATAAAAATTCATTTTACCAGCATACTCAGGTTTGAATTTTGTATTTTTTAATTCAATTACTACGTAACAATGTAATTTAATATGATAAAATAATAAATCAATAAAATATTCCTCATTGCCAACCATAATTTTATATTGATTGCCAACAAAACTAAATCCACTACCCAATTCAAGTAAGGTATTCTTTATTTGCTCAACCATCGCATTTTCCAAATCTTTCTCAAGGTAATTTTCTTTCAATGTTGATATATCAAATATGTATGGATCTTTCATTATTTCCCTTGCCATATCACCATGAATATCTGGAAGTACTTTAGAAAAATTATGTAATTTTAAATTTGCATTTTGTCTAGAATATGTATCAAGTTGAATTTCATCTTGCAATCGATAATATCCCCAACCATTCAAAAAAGTTTGATTTATATACCATATTCTCTCATCATCAGATTTTATCTTATCGAAAATAAGAATATTATGTGACCAAGGAATTTGTGCAGAAGCTTTCTGCACTTTTTCATTTTGTGAACATATCAAATAGTATTTTCGCATATTTTTCAAGTTTCTAACTGAAAAACCCTTCATATTAGGATATGAAATTTTAAGTTCAATAGACATATTATTAATAAAATTATTACCATATTTAGAATTTTCAACAAGTGACTTACCAATATAAAAATATAAATTCAATAAACTTTTATTAGCATTTTGGAAAATCTCTAATCTAGTATTTTCTATTTGCTTTTTTATATCGCCTATAACCTTTTTAAAATCACTTTCTAACATATATTACTCCTTTCATATTTAAAAAGAGGCACCTATAAAGGTACCTCGAATAGATATATTTTTCTTGCCCAAAAATATAAATTATCGTCACAAATTTTAAGGTATTAACTCTTGGCAAGTAATTAATACAATATAATTGTATCATAAAAATAAAAAAAGAGAAATATTATTTCTCTATTAGCTTTTTAATATCATGTGTAATTAACATTCCTTCTAAAGCAGCTATAATAATTATTATACCACCAATTCTTATTATCATATCTGCAATAAATAATGGTCTAAATATTAGAAGTAATCCAAATACAGTAGTTATAATAGCTGATATAAATAATACTTTCCATTTCTTAGAATCATTTTTAATATCTAATAATGTCTTAATATTAGTAATACCATCAGCTAATACTGCTATACCAAGTAATATATGAATTATAGATATAATTGTAGCTGACTTAACAATAATACATATACCAGCTACTAAAGCTAATATACCTATAAATAATGTTAGATAATCATTATTACTTTTAAAGAACATTACTAAATTAATAATACCAAATATTACAACAACTGATCCAACTAAATTAACAGCTAAATCTAATGTTTCATCAGGCCAAATTGTAAGAATAATACCTACAACTAATAAAATTATATTATTAACTAATTCGTTTTTTCTTAACTCTTTTAAATCCATATGTCCTCCTAGTGTATATTAATACTACCTATTCCGCCATCTATTTCAATGAATGTAGCACCATTTCCATAAACACCATTACTTTTACCTTCACCATCAATACTAACAGAACCAATACCTTTTTCAATATCAAATCTATAATTATTAACACTATCTATTAAATCAATTGATAGATTACCCATACCCATATCGATTTTATTATTACCTGTTAATGAAGCTTTAATATCTACATTACCTACTCCCATATCAAAGTCAACATTAGATAAAATACCATTTTCAATATTAAAGTTACCGGCTCCACCATCTAGTTTAGCATGACTATATACTTCAAGATTATTAATAGATACTTTTCCGGCACCCATATCAAAATCTAATGTATTAGCTTTAATTGTATCAATCTTAACATTCCCAGCACCTGCATCTATATATACATCATCAAATACTTTTCCTACTGGAATGTATAAATTTAGATATATATCTGCTCCTGGGTTTACTCTGAATTTCTTAATATCTTTTATAGTTAATGTATTATTAGAAATACTATATTCACATAAACTATTTAATTCTATTTTAAATTCATCACTATCAATAATATTTATTTTTGAATATGATACTTTGATATTTAAATTAGCTACATCGTAAATATTATGTGTACTATATGTAACATCATCTTTACCTACAAATATATAATTAAATCCACCAAGTATAAAGAAAATTAAATTAACAAATCCAATTATTATGAATACTGCTAAAGCAATAGCTAAACCTTTAATTACTTTTTGACTACTTGTCACTTACAATCACGCTCCCAAATACTGTTGAAGCATCAACATATATTGTATATTTTGCATCTTTACCTTTTACTTTATTGATTGTATCTTTAAAAATTCCAGATGCACTTACTTTAACAGCAACACCTTTTGGAGCAATTATTTTTGTACTACCGAATACTGTAGATGTTTTAATAACCATATCTTTTTTAACTTCAACATCTCTCATATCATATTTCATACTAGCAAATATAGTTTCTAATGATACTTCTTCTGCTTTTTTGTCAGCTTTTTCTATTTTTTCTTGGAAAGTTGCACAGATAGTTTTTCTATCAGCATCTTTTCTACTTTCTTTTATTTTAACTCTAACTTCTTTTTCTACTCTATCTTTAAACATAATAGATATACCAATTAATACTAGGATAGCTGGTAAAGCTAATTTCCATACTAGATCAAATGATATATAATCATTGCAAGCTAATAATAAGATTACACCAACCATTAACCATACGAATGCTGCTTCTTTATCATCATCTTTAAAAATATTTATGAATGCTGGAACAATTATAAATAATGTCCACCATCCATCAAAGAAAATATTTATATGTGCGATTCCTAATGCATTAACTCCTAAAATACATCCTACTAAAATAAATACAAAACCCCACATAACATTACTTGTCTTCATAACCTAACATCCTTCCTTTGTACATACTGTACCATTTAATTCATTTAAATTATTTTTTATTTTATTATAACTTTCATTATTCATCTCATCAGTTAATTCCATATAGCCATCAGTTTGTAATTCACTTACTCCTGTGGTCATATTAATAACTTCACCATCTTTAACCACTACTATATTAGGTGCATATATTCTTTTTTCACCTGTAGCAATTTTTTTATTATTCTTAGTTAATGTATAATCTTCTAATACACCATCCAATAGATTTAATAATTCATAATAAGATTTATCCGCGTCTTTCTTCTTATATGGATTACCTTTATCATCAATATCCATAGTATCTCTTATATCAAGTACATCAACATAATATATTTTATCAATATCTAATTCATCAGCTGCTTTTATTAAATTAGGTAATATACTTCTACACCATGGACATCTCGCGAATCCAAAGTATACTACAAATGTATCACCAGCTTTAATCATTGATACAATATCCTTTGCTTCTTTATATACAAATGGGTTTTTCTTAGATATATTTAAAGTTCTTATTTCTTTTCCATTTATAACTTCACCATTTAAAGATTCATATTCTTCTTTAAATCTACTCGCATCAGATTTACTGCATCCAGCTAATGGTAAGATAAGTAATATACTTAAAACTAATACCAAAAACTTTTTCATACTACACTCCTATCTATATATCTATTATATATTTAATTAAATTTTTATTCAAGAGAAAAGACATCAATTATGATGTCTTCTATTATATGAATTAGTTTTTAATTTAGATATGTTATCTTTAGATGCATATACTTCTACATCAAAACCATCATAATAAGTAATCTTCTTATTATTAATATCATCAATATTATTCTTTAACATATTAATAAAAGATTCTTCATATCCACCAATAAAGAAGATAGCTTTATCGTCAGTAACAATGTCCATATCCATATATTTACTATAATTAACTACTACTTCAACATTTGAAATATCTTTTTCAATATATTTAATACTTGTATATCTATCACCTATATATAAATCATTTTTCATATCAACAGTAACATTTTTAGATATATGCTCATTTTCAATAGTAAAATCTTTAATCGCGATAAATGATAATCCACTACCTATACCTATACCTAATAAAGATATAATCATAACAATAAATATTCTCTTAAAGTTGATCTTTTTATTAAATACAAAATTAAAGAATAAATGTATAAATATAATAGTAATAATTATACAAGATAATAAAATTAATAATACACCTATAAACATTAATCCAGTCTTTATAAACATGAATGATATTACAGTTGCCATTGTTAAACCAATTAATGCCATAGCTAATCCAAATATAATACATAATACAAAGAATTTAATCATAAATAAAATACATTTACCTATTCCTTTAATAAAACTATATCCACTATGATTTTCATCTCTTATAATGATTTTTTCAGATTTAGATTCTAAAACAGGTTTATCAGTTTTTACTTCTTCTTTTTCTTCTACTTCTTCTACTATTTCATAGTAATCTAAATATCTAACTTTAAATATATGACTTAGTAATAATAAACCAAATATTAAAGAAACTACTATATATATACCTTCAAATATATTATATATAATATTATATGTAAATCTAGGTATAAATGATAATATTGTATCTAAGATATATGAACCTATACCTCCAATTATCATAACTAGTATAAATAATACAAATATTAATATTAATTGTTCAAATATACACTTAACTTTTCCTTTGAATTTTAGACTACTAAATAATTTAGTTACTTTAGTTATATAACATAAGAAATCTTCAACATACTTATTAACAGTATTTTTACTTTCTTTAGTTTCCTTTACCTCAGTTATATCTTTATTAAGTAAATCATCAATGTTTAAATTAAACATCTTACATATTTGGATTACTTTATCCATTTCTGGATAGGCTATTCCACTTTCCCATTTTGATACACTTTGACGTGTCACATTAAGTTTTTCTGCAAGTTCTTCTTGTGATAAGTTATTATCCTTTCTTATCTTTTTTAAATTATCTTTGAAATTCATAAATTTCTCCTTTCTACATAAAATTATATGATACGCACCTGGTTGCACACTACCAATTTTGAGTTTCATTTTGTATATTTTTGGTTGCATTTACTATATTTTATCAAAAAAATAGTACTTTTTGTACTATTTTTCTTTTCTTACTTGATTAATAATATTAATTAATTCACTAAACATTTCTTTAACTTCATCTGATACTTTAGATGAACTTTTAATTATATTAACAACATGTGAAAAATCTTTTCTAATTTGTATTATAGATGTTATACCATTTTCTCTAAATACATTGAATGATTCTTTTATAAATTTCTTTCTATCTTCATATCCATATTTATCTAACCACATAGATAAACCTTTATCAAATATAATACTTGATTTAACTAATTCAGTTCTTTCAAAATGATCATCTACTACTTTCCATGTAGATGGAATATGTGAAAATAATGTAAGTGCATTAGCTTTAACAACGATATCATTTTCGTGTCTAAATAATAATCCTACAATAGAATTTTGAGGAATTAGATGAATATATTTTTTTCTAATTCTTTTATATTTAACTGAATGTAATTCTGTCTTTCTAAGCCCTTGTCCATCATTACTATATATTTTAGTAATTCTACTTCTTAGAAATATATTTGATAACATACCAGCTACTAAAGCTAAATTACCACCCTTAGAATGTCCCCCTAAGATTATATTCTTGCTAGTAAATGTATATTTATTTAAATATTTAATTGCTTCCTTTTGGGCTTTTACTGGAAATGTATAAGCCATATCAAAATCTTCTTCCCAACCACTTACTAATTCATCAGTACCTTCATACGCTATATAAAGCGTATTACCAAATTCAAATGTTACTGCAGAAAACTGTGAATAATCATCACTTTTATATACATAGTTATATACCAATATATCTTTAAATCTTATACTATCTTTTACAATTTTAAGTAACTTAATAGATTCTTTAACAGCCATTATAACTTTATCTTTTTTGTAATTTTCAAAAAATCTATCTGATAATTCCCCTAATGTTATCTTTTCATTTTTTCCTATTAGCTTATTCATATCAGCATAAATTATAGTAGCCAATATTAAATTATCTACTTCATTAAATTCTTTTTCTTCAAAAGTATAATTATATTTTTTGACATAATCTAAAATTGTCATAGTATCACCACTTTAATTATATAACAAAAAGTAGTTTTAATAAACTACTTTCTTCTTATTGAGCCAAATGTTTTAGCTTTACCTACTTCTTCTGCTTCAACTGTTTCAATGGAATCATACAATTTATATAAATCAGCATATCTTTCCATATATGCATTAAGTTCTTTAGTATCTACTTTTTCTACCACAAAAGCAGGTTCTTCTTTATATACTACTTCTGATTTTTTTCTTTCGCATTCTTTTTCCAAATCAGCTTCTATAAATTTAATAACAACTTCATGACGAGCTATCATATCAGCAGCTTTTTCATCTTTATGTTTAATCATTAATTTACAAATTTCTAATATTCCAACTGTAGTTATTGGGAAACAAACCGCGAAGATATAACCTTCAAGTGTTATGGCAGGCGCGAATACAAGGCATATTGATGCAAGCAATGATGCAATCCCTATAGGCCATTTACCCCATCTTTCAATTTTTAATGAAATATCATAATTACTACGTTTTCCGTTTAGTTTTGCTATTTCGTTTTCCGAATAATCTATTCTTCCTTTTAAATATTCAATGTTATTATCGATAGATAATGTTTCCATTAAATCATTAGTTTCTTCACAAACTTCTTTTTGACCATCAGATGTTTCAACAGCAATTATACCGTTTGCTCTAATTATCTCTTTGTTCATAAAACCCTCCTAAATTGATTTATATACTAACATATTTAACCAAATATATCAATAATTATTTCTTTTCTAATATACGAGCCATTTGTACTCCAGAAGCTGATGCCATCATAAGACCTGTTGTAAGTCCTCCACCATCACCTATAGAGTATAATCCCTTAATACTAGTTTCAAATCTTTCGTTTAATACAACTTCATTACTATAGAATTTAATTTCTGGTCCATATAATAAATTATCATCATTAGCAAAACCAGGCGCAACTTTATCTATAGCGTATATAAAGTTTATAATATCAGTCATAGTTCTATAACCTAAACTATAAGTTAAATCTCCAGCTACAGCGTCTTTTAAAGTTGGTACAACTGAATTATTATCAAGTGAACTTTGGTATGATCTACCACCTCTTTTGATATCGCCTAATCTTTGTACCATGACATGTCCAGCTGCTAAAGCATTTAAGTTTCTTGCTACATTTTCACCAAACTCAATTGGTCTATCAAACGGTGTTGTAAAGTGATGTGTTACTAATATAGCTAAATTAGTATTCGTACTCTTCTTATCTTTATATGAATGTCCATTAACTAATATTAATCCATTATCATAAACTTCTGATGATACAAATCCACTTGGATTTTGACAGAATGTTCTAACTTTATCTTCATATGGTTTTAATCTACCTATGAATTTGCCTTCATACATATATTTATTTATATCTTTCATTACTTCATCTGGTAATTCATAACGAATACCTATATCAACCGCACCTATCTTAGTTTCAATATCATGTACTTTACACATATTACTTAACCAAGATGCACCTTTTCTACCTACAGCTAAAACAACTTCACTACCATATATATTTTCTGTTTCGCTATAGTTATTATGTTTTATAACTACACCCTTAATTTTACCATCTTCAATTATTAAATCTTTAACTTCTGTTTCATACATCATTTCAACATTATGTTCTTCTAAGTAATCTTGAATCTTAGTATATAAGATATGTGCCTTTTCAGTTCCTAAATGTCTTATAGGACAAGATACTAAACCTAAGTCTTGTTCTGCTGCTTTCTTTTGTAATTTCTTTATTTCATCTTGATATTCTAATCCCTCTAAATGAGTATCAGCTCCAAAATCTAGATATACATTATCAGTATATACAAGTAAATCTTTTATTTCTTGTTCGCTCATATATTCTTTAATATATCCACCGCCATTACCACCTAAATACATATCATTAGAGTTACCTAATGATGACATGTGATAAGAAAGTATTTTTCCATCACTAAATGCACCTGCTCCTGAAAATCCACAAGTAATATTACAGAAAGGTTTACATTTCATACATTTACCCGTTTTTTCAATTGGACACATTCTTTTTTTAATATTCTTTCCTTGATCAATTAAAAGTACTTTTTTCTTAGAATTTAATTTTGTAAGCTCATAGGCTAAAAAAACTGCACTGGGACCCATACCAACTACTATAAGATCATATTTCATAAAACCACCTTCTAACTTAATTATAGCATAAATAAAAAGGGTATTTCTACCCTTTTATCAGTTAAAATTCTCTTTTTAAATATACTTTTTTTGAAATAACATATGATATTGTTAATATTAATACTATTGAACCTATAAATAATAGTACGTTATATTTAGTTACAAATATAATTAATTCTACAGGTAATTTGAAATCTATTACTTTACTAAATAATAATCCAACTATACCTAGTCCTAATCCAAATATTATTAATACCATTCTACCTTTTTCTGAACCATATTTAAATGTTACTGGGAATAATATTGCTGCTATTGATATTATCGCAACTAACTCACCCATAATAGATGAAATTGCTATATCAAAATTATAATTATTTTTTATTAGTCCAATTACAAGTCCTAATAATATACTTACTAATGTTAAGATTGTAGTTAAAATAATTGTAACTATATATTTTGATTTAACTACACTAACCTTACCTTGTGGTAATGTAGCCGCATATGCATGCCAATTATTATAATCATCAAAACTAAATGTTGATACTATACTTATTACACCCATAAATGGTAAGAAGAATGACATATCCATATCAAACATAAATGAATATATTACACATATTACTAATGCCATTAAGAATAAAAATTTAGTATTTTTTACCATGCATAAATCTTTTTTAATCATGCCTAACATCCTACTTACCTCCTTTAATAATTAATAACATTAAGTCTTCTAATGTTATATTATCAACTATGTATTTTTTATATTTCTTCTTACATTTGTTTTTATCATCTACTAATATTTCATAGTTATATTTAGTCTTTTTATATCTAACTATATCCTCTTTATCTATAGAATCAAATGCGTCTATATCACATTTTAAAATACCATAGTTATCTAAAATTTCATTTCTTTCTTTTTCTAATACTATTTCACCGTTGTTTATAAATATAATATAATCTGCAATATGTTCTAAATCGCTTGTTATATGTGTTGATAATATTACTGTATGTTCTTCATCTTGGATAAAATCTAAGAATATATCTAAAACTTCATTTCTAACAATTGGATCTAATCCACTTGTTGCTTCATCTAAGATAAGTAATTTAGGATGATGTGAAAGTGAAGTAGCTATTTCTACCTTTTTCTTCATCCCCTTAGACATAGTCTTTAACATTTGACTATCTTTTATTTTAAATTCTTTTAAATATTTATAGAACAATTCAGTATCCCAATTATCATATACTTCTTTCATTATAAAATTTATATCTTTTGGATTTAGAGTATCTGGAATAAATGAATTATCTAATACTACACCAATATCTTTTTTAATATCTAATTCTTGTTCTTCTAAATCCTTATTAAATATTTTTATTGTCCCACTATCTTTTTTTATAATATTTAATATTGATTTTATAAAAGTAGTTTTACCTGCACCATTTTCACCAATTAATCCAATTACTACTCCTGATGGTATTTTTAGTTCATCTATACTTAAACTAAAATCTGGATAAATTTTCTTTAAATTTTTAATTTCTATTGCGTTTTTCATTCTTCCTCACTCCCATAAAATATATTAAATGTATCTATTATATCTTCTTTTGAAATATCATATTTATTAGATATATCTACAATATCTTTAATGTGTTTTTCCAATTCTTTTTGTGCATGTTCTTTTGCGAGATTAGTATTCTTAGGTGCGACAAAGCTACCTTTACCTTGTTTTGTTATGATATATCCTTCTTCTTCTAACTCATCATATGCTTTCTTAATTGTCATTACACTTATTTTTATATCCTGCGCTAATGTTCTTATTGAAGGTATTGCTTCATCTTCTAACAATTCATCATTCATTATTTGATCAATAATGGATTTTTTTATTTGTTCATATATAGGTACTGAACTACTATTACTAATTATCATTTTCATAGTTATTCCTCCTTACATATAACAGTATATAACACCATATAACATTTGTCAATAAAAAAAGAGATTAGAATATGTATCTAACCTCTTTTTTTATTTTGTGAACTATTTGGGGTTCACTTCATTTCTACTCTTTTATTTATTTTCTTCGCAATTACAATCCTCACAAGTGCATTCATCTGATTCACATCCACATGTACATTCACCATTACAAGTGCATTCAGAACCTTCTTGACACCCACATGTGCAATTTTCACTGCAGCCACATGTTTTATCTTCCATTATAATCACCATTTAAATTATATCACAGATTTATTTTATAGCCAATATTTAAATGTATAATGCATTTGAATCGCACATGTAATAATGCCAAATAAATGAAATCCTAAAGATACCCAAAACATATACATTTTATTTTTATATTTACCTTGAATAAATCTAAATACTTCAATACCAACTAAGATAAGTGTTATAAATAAATAACTTGCTGAAAATGAAGCATCTAAGTATCTACTTGCAATATCTACTAATGTCAATGTATAAATACTAGGTATTATTGATATTATTGATATAATCATTAATACTATAGATGTAGATAAATATTCTTTCTTAACTCTTGTATAATTCATAAATCTATATAGTAATAATAATACTAGTGATATATTAAACCAAAGCATATTTTGATCTATATATGTACTAATCATATGATTGTCAGTATATATATTAGTTATATTCATAATATCCATATAATAACTAGAATTATGTATGAACCCAGAATCCATAAATACTCTTAGATATACAAATGATATAATAAATAATACTAATATAGAAATAATATTATATAATTTATCATTATTTATTTTATCTTTCTTAATTATATCTTTTAATGTAACTATCAAGAATATAACATATAATGAAATAAATATAATATTGTTGAATATAACTTTGAATGAATATAAAACTATTAACGTAAGTACTAATACACTTAATATGTTTTTAATCCAAAACAATATTTTATTCATGTATATCACCTACTTCCATTATCATTTTTGTTGCATTAACATATAATCCTAGTCTATAGTAAATATCATATTCACGAGCTTGTACAGGTATCATAGGATTATAATCAAATTCATCAGTATATTTTCCAATTTGATATCTATACATTAAATCACTTGGTTCTTCTGCCATTGCACTACCTAAAAACATACGTGTACCAATTGATTCTACAATTAATTCAACATAATCTTCTTTACTGCTATCATATTTAGTCAATAATTTAAGTAACGTTATATTATCAGTGTATTTTATTCCTAATCTATCCATAACATATAAATCACCCAATGATAATTCATCACCGCTATATTTAACATATGGATTACTTTCTATATCTTTTTTAGCGTCATGAAGAATAGATATTATAGTATTATAATCTTCTTTACTATATTTACCTTGGTGTTTTTCAATAATACTAATATTTTTATTTATTAAATCAATTTTTTCTGCTATTTGCTTTGATATAAGATCATTGCGTGGGTATTTTAATCTTTGATTATATATATTAATTATATTTAGTATAAATAATATTGAAACAATAAATATTACTATAAATGCGATTACTTTATTTATTAATTTTTTAAAATTATTTTCACCATACTTCATAGATGTTTTAATATAATCATCTGCCTCAGTAACTGGTATAACTTCATCTACTATTTCTCTACCTTTAAGTAATTCTAAGATAGAACAATCTAATTCTTTAGATAAGATTTCTAATATAGATACATCTGGACAACCTAATCCTGTTTCCCATTTAGATACAGCCTTATCAGTAACACCTAATTTAACTGCTAATTCTTTTTGAGTTAAACCTTTAGCTTTTCTTCTTTCTTTTATGAATTCACCTATGTTATCGTAATTCATACATTCCCTCCTACTCTAATTTAAGTATAAAGTTAAATAAAAAAAATAGCAACCTACTTTTAGTAGAATTGCTACTTATCTTCATTCATAAAACTATGATATTCACCATTTTTCTTATAACCTAACACACAGTTTAAATTAATATTATCTAAACTTTTTAATATATTATATTCAACTCTAGGATTTACCTTTTTAAGTTCTTTAATTAAATTTTTCATTTCTAATCTTTTACTAGCGTTTTCATCTTTTCTTTCTGTGAATTTACATGCACAGTTAATAAATTGTAAATTATTTGTTTTAGCCCATGAAATAATATCTTCTTCTAAAATATAATATAATGGTCTTATAAGCTCTAATCCAGGGAAATTATCACTTGGTAATTTTGGTAACATTGTTTTAATTTCTCCTGCATACAACATAGATAATAATGATGTCTCAACTACATCATTCATATGATGACCTAAGGCTATTTTATTACATCCCAATTCTTTTGCTTTATTATATAGATGCCCTCTTCTCATTCTGGCACACATATAACAAGGATGTTCATTATTTAATTTATTAGCTACAGCAAATATATCTGTTTCAAATACTTCTAAATTAATATTTAATCTTTTGGCATTTTCCACTATCTTATCCATATTTTCTTTATTATATCCTGGATTCATGGATACATAACATACATCAAATTTAATCTTACTATGTTTATGTAATTCTTCTATACATTTGGCAAGTAAAAATGAATCTTTACCTCCACTTATACATACCATTATTTTATCTCCATCATTAATTAGTTTATATTCTTTTATAGCTTTAACAAAGTTACTCCATATAGTTTTTCTATATTTAGTAATTATACTTCTTTCTATCTCTTTATAATCCATAGTATCACCTGACTAGAAGTATTATATCATTATTTTTTAAAATTAAAAATATATCAATTTAATAATTGATATACGAACATATTTTTGATATAATTATTTTGGAGATACAAGATTGTTTGGCATTGCCAAATTCCTTCATTACCTTATTTTACTACTTAGATAATGGAAGGAGGCTGATAATTATGAAGAAGGATACTGAAATATCTTTTCTAATAATAATTATCCTTTTTTTATCAGTTGCTTTACTGCTTCTGTTATTAAAAGAAAAATGCCTAATCTAAGCATAGACTAGGCCAAACCTATATGGCGATGCCCGACTATGGAAATCGAGTATCTCCTTTTTATATTGTATGAAGTTTCCTTCACTAAATACATTATATAATATTTTATTAAATATATCAACTAAATATTAAACATCAACCATTCAGGTTTAAATACCATAAGTACTGCTATTATAACCATTATAATACCACCTACTAAATGAGAATACTTAGTATACTTAGTAGATATACCTGTTACATTCAATGTTAACATAGCTATTACAAATACGATAATATCGTCGATTAAGAAGAAGAATATATATATTAATATATTAATCATATATTCAAATGTAGATAAAGTATTAATCGCTAATATTTGAGTAAATGCCATAGGAAGTCCTGCAGAGCATGCAAGTTCAATTACATTTACTGATATAGCTAATGCCATAACTCCTATTAAAGCTAATATAAATGATTTTTCAGTTACTATTTTCTTAATACGAGTTATAATTTTCTTTCTCTTTTTTTCATCTACTACTTCACAACCATCATCTTTTTTAAGACTCTTTCTGAAGCTATTTAAGTTAACTAATCCACCTATTAAAGCAACTAAAGCTATTCCTAATCTAAACCATGTAATAGTTGATAAGCTACCTATAAGAGTTAACCACGCAAGCATAATAAGCAAATATACAAATGCAGAAGTAACTAAGAATGTTATACCTAAAGTCCACATTCTTTTTTTGTTCTTCATATTCATAAGCATTGTTATTAAGAATATTAATACCCACATCGCACATGGATTAAAGCCATCTATAAAACCTATTACTGTAGCTATTATAGGAAGCGGCATCTTATTAATATTTATGGTATGACCAAATATTTTTATTTCATTAAATTCCCCATACTTCATATTAATATCTGAAACATCTTCATCATTAACTACTTTCTCAAATACATTTATACTATTATCAAATTCTTTTAATAAATTATCCATAGATTTTTCTGTACTATCATCAAAACCTATATAGTATCTATCTCCAATAATAGTAAACGGAAATTTATTACTTTTATTAATTCCTAATTTATCACTTATTTTCTTAAATAAATCTACATTATCATTATAATATGAAGCAGTTCTATCACCTATTTCATATAGATGTAGATCTAGATCATATTCATCTTTAACACTATTTAAATATTCTATTTCAGCTTTACAATGCATACATGTATAATCATGGAATAAATATACATCTTTTTTAGCTTCCACACCTATAGGTAATAATATTAATAAACTTATTATTAACCAATATATTTTTTTCATATGCACTCCTTAATTATGTCTATAATTTCATCTTTATTATGTTCACCACATAATCTTTTATATTCAGTATCACCTTTATAGAAAATAGCGACAGGAAGAGTATCTCCAGGATTATATGATTTAGCCATTTCTTCATCCATATCTAAATCATATTCTTCTATTTCTAAATCTGGATAAATATTTAATACTTCTTTCCATACTTTTTTCATATAAAGACAACCACTACACCATAAAGCGTTTATCTTTACTATTTTCATTTTAATCTTAACTCCTTCAAGCATACCTTAAACCATTTAATGAATTCATCTATTTCACGCTTTTCAGTTACATAAGATATACTTACTCTTATTGATGATTTAGCTCTTTCTTCATCATGAGTTAAGGCAAGTACTGCTTTAGAAACATCTCCCTTAGCACATGCAGATTGAGTTGATATATAAATATCATGAGATTCTAATGCATGTAACATAGTCTCAGGTTTAACACCAATAATACTCATATTAAATATATGTGGTATAGATTTATCAGTACTATTTATATATACTCCTTCTAAATCTTTAATATTTTCTTTTAAATAATCGTTTAACTTTCTTATATGTTCAATTTTTTCATTTTGATTTTCTAATGCTAATCTTAATGCTTTAGAAATTGATACTATTAATGCAGATGAAGGTGTACCAGATCTATAAATAGATGTTGATTTACCACCATGAATTAACGGTTCAATAACTATAGATTCTTTTTTTAGTAAGACGCCTATTCCTTTAAGTCCAAAGAATTTATGAGCAGTAAAACTTACAAAATCAATATCTTTAATTGGAATATTAATTTTACCAATACTTTGTGTCATATCACTATGGAAAAAGCATTTAGGATATTCTTTTACTATTTTAGCGATTTCTTCTATAGGTTGTCTGATACCTAATTCTGAATTAACAGCTGAAATAGATACTAAGATTGTATCATCTCTCATTAAGCTTTTTAAATTATCTAAATTAACTGTCCCATCTTCATTTAATTCTACAAAATCTACATCATAACCATTACTAGCTAAATAGTTAAGTGGTGCATTTACACTAGAATGTTCAAATGGAGATGTAATTATATGTTTACCTCTATTGCTATATTTAGAAGCAACACCTTTAATTACAGTATTATTAGATTCTGATGCACCAGATGTATAAATTACTTCCATATCATTGATATTTAATAATTCTTTTATTTGCTTAGTTGCATCCATAATTAATTTAGCGTTACTAGTACCTAATTTATGTAATGAATTAGGATTACCTGGATAATCTAAACATACTTTATCAAAGCTATTTAATACATCCTTATTTACAGGAGTTGTAGCTGAATAATCTAAATATATCATAAACATCACCTATAGTTAATTATACCATATATTTATAGATATTAAACCTAAAATATGTAATTTCTACTAAAATAGTAGGAATTAAAAAACATTAAGTAAGACTTAATGTTAATTAAAACTTATGAAAGTTATTTTAGCACCACCATGTCCTGCACGTTGCCCAGCTGTTGTAGTTCCGTCGGTTACACCGCCGATATATCCGGAACCACCGCCGCCACCACCATCATTACAGTTAATACCATAGCCGCCATACCAGCCGCCGCCGCCGCCAGCTCCACCGCCATAACATGTCCCATTGCCACCTTGACCAAAGGCATAACCACTACTTTGAGTTCCACCTTGAGCACCACGTGTACTATTTCCACCAGTAGTACCACCACCAGCACCACCAGCTAAGAATTGAAGACCATAATCTGTCCAAAAACCAACTCCGCCGCCACCACCTGCAACAATTAAAACTTCACTTCTATATGAATTATAATTTGATAATGTACCACGGTTAGTAGTAGCAATATGTGTAGCTCCGCCACCGCCACCACTTATACTAAACGCAGATCCACCGCCGTTATAGCCACCACCACCAGCGCCGCCTTGGCCTCCTACTGCAATATATAATACTGTTCCAGCAGCTAGTTTTACTGTTCCAGAAGAATAACCACCATAGGCACCAGAGCCACCTTGTGTACTACTACCACCTTGTGCTCCCCATACTTCTAATTTATATGTTCCAGGACAATCAGCTGGTACTGTAAATGATTGAACACTACCTTTATATCCATATTCGCCAGCTATTGGATTTAAAATATATTGGCAATAATCATTTGATGTCGTTGTAAAATTAATACTATCTGAAATATTTCCCTTTTTATCTTTAGTAAAGAAATATTTTGTTCCTGCTTCTGCTATTTCATATTCTTCACTTGAAGCATTACTTGGTACTACCCAATTACATCCTTCAGTACTATCAACATTAGTCGCACAATAACTATCTATTCCAGATTCATTATCTGTCATTGTTAATGTTATAACTTTTCCGTTTTGTGTTCCTGTAATTGTTGGGTTTGTCACATCTACATCCCCACAACTATTTTCTACTACTAAATTCCATTTATATCCGTATGCACAGTATTTTCCGTCTGTGATATATTCAGCTAATATACCATCTCTTTGAATTATGATATTTCCACTTTTTGGTACATTTCCTTTAAATGTTAAAGTAAATTCATCATTTCCACATTTTGTTCCATCACATGGAAATTCTACTGGAAAATCATTTAATTCATCATTATGAGCTAAAATATATTCTTGTAGATAACTTCCTCCTGAATCAATAATACCATTTACTGATTCTTTAAAGGCTGCTTTTCTAGAAGCATCAATAACGTTTGATATTATTGGAGTTATTATTAAAGCTATTATAGCTAATATTACTATAACTGCCAATAATTCTATTAATGTAAATCCCTTTTCCTTCATATATACTCTCCTATTCTGTATATAGTATATCATTTAATATTTTTTTTACAATGAAAAAAGCAATAAACTTGAGTCTATTGCTTCAATTTCATCATGGCGGAGTAGAAAGGATTTGAACCTTCGCACCAGTTACCCGGTCTACACCCTTAGCAGGGGCGCCTCTTCAGCCTCTTGAGTACTACTCCAACTGACTACTTAATTATAAATTATTATAATCAAATTGTCAATATATTCATATAATAAAAAACTGCAAAAATGCAGTTATCTTATATTATTTAATTACCTAAAAATGTAATTTTGGCAAATCCATTTCCACCATTACCTATCATTGTTGATGTTCCATCATATGTTGGCATAGCTGAATTACCAGCTATCATTGAAGCATTACTTAGTACACCTATATATCCAGATCCACCAGCTCCTGCTGTTTCTGAACCAGAACCACCACCAAAGAAGCCTCCGCCGCCTCCGCCGCCTTCTATACAATCCCAAGTAGTGGTATTACCGCCTTGACCAAAAGATGCAATTGTATATTCTATAAAGCGAGCACTTCTAGATGAAATACTTGTATATCCATCACCAGGGTAACCGGCAGATATTTGTGTACCACCTGTAGCATAATCAGTTGTTTGACCAGCACTATTATGAGTACCATTTCCACCAACAGCACCTCCACCAAAGCCACCAGGTCCATACATCCAATTTGCAATGTTAAAACCACCACCGCCGCCTCCGGCTACAATTAAAATATAATCAGATATATAATGATCATCAGATATATCATTGGTAGTACCATTATCACTTAATATACCTTTATAAGATTCAAGTAACGGTAATTCTCCAGGAACTTTAGCTATATGAGTAGCTCCACCACCAGAAGTCCCCCATCTATTTCCATTTCCATTACATGTTCCACCATGGCCGTTACCACCGCCATTGTATCCACCATAAACTACGCCAGATCCGGATTTACCACCTTGACCACCAACAGCAATATATAAAGTATCAGCAGTAGTTAATGGGAGTTCACCAACAGAGTAACCACCTTTACCTCCATAGTATGAATCAACTGAACCGCCTTGAGCTCCCCATACTTCAAATTTATATGTTCCACGACATGGGATAGCAAAAGTATGATATCTTGTTTCATGTGTTTCATCTAAATAATTAAATAACCATACATCACCAGGTGAAGCGTTGCATGCTTCTACTGGAGTTGAACCATTATTTACTATTACGTTTTCTTTGGATCCAGAACCACATTGTTTTCCATCACATAATTCCTCTGCTCTTATAGTATTTTCTTCTATAATTACTGTTCCTGTTATCGGTACTTTTCCATTAAACACTAATTCATTATTATTTTCATCCTTACATGATACGCCATCACATGTAAATGTAATTGGATATTGCATATCTGTCCCATTATTGTCTAATATATGTTCTGTTACATAACTTTCTGCTGCTGATAGTACTCCATTTATCGTTTGTTTAAATGCAGCTTCACGTGCGCTTTCTATTACATTACTTATCACTGGTGTTAATATTAAAGCTATTATAGCTAATATTACTATTACTGCTAATAACTCTATTAATGTAAATCCCTTTTTCTTCATGTTCAGTCTCCTATTCTTATAATATTTTATCATAAAAATAGACAAAATAAAACCCAGATATAAATCTAGGTTAATTTCAAAATGGTGACCAGTACGGGATTCGGACCCATGAATGCTGCCGTGAAAGGGCAGTGTGTTAAGCCACTTCACCAACTGGCCAGAATGGCGCCCCAAGTAGGACTCGAACCTACGACCCCTTGATTAACAGTCAAGTGCTCTAACCAACTGAGCTATTAAGGCAATTTGGTGGACCTGATAGGACTTGAACCTATGACCCCACGCTTATCAAGCGTGTGCTCTAACCAACTGAGCTACAGGTCCAATTCAACTGACTTTTTAATTATATATTATTTTATGCGTTTTGGCAATACCTTTTTACACAAAATAAACAAAAAATCAGTAATAAACATAAATGGTGGACTGTTAGGGACTCGAACCCTAGACCCACTGATTAAGAGTCAGTTGCTCTACCAACTGAGCTAACAATCCAAAAGAACAATAATATTATAACATATTTTATAGTTTTTGGAATACTTTTTTGCAAATTTAACAAATAATTGTATGTAAATTAAAATATTTATGATATAATTTTATATGTGTATGGAGGTGCTATATGAAAGTAATTAAAGCAAACTTACCTGAAGGTACTAAGAAAAAATTTATAACTAAGATTGGTAAAAAAGTAAAATTAGTTAACAAAACTTATGCAAATAGAAAAAAGAACAAAAAAAATGCTAAATAATTAGTATTTTTTTATTGGCAATTTTTAACATATTCATATGTGTATTTATGATCTTGTGTAGTTATTTTTACACAAGCTTTTTTTAATACTGCGCTAGTTTCTATATCTCTTAATTTTTCATTACTAAGATATTCTTCATCTTTAAGTCTTTGAACAGTTAATGTATATTCTGCACCTACTGTATCTGATAATAACGCACTATTATTTTGTACCCAATATTTAGCTGCATCAATAATTTCTCTTTTTTGTGATTCAGATGCATTTTCTTTCATATCACCTAATAGGCCTGTAACAATAGGATATGATATAGCAGCTATTAAAGCTAGTACAGCTATTACAGCTAATAATTCAACCAAAGTAAATCCTTTTTTCATATTATCACCTAATATTATTATACATTAAAAAAAGACTAAAATATAGTCTTATTTTAATTTGCCCTTCATGCCCTTTACACCACCATAGTTACTTAAAATATTTGTATCAAAACTATGTGTTTTCTTATCTCTATTTTTATAATTTCTAATAGCTAGCGTAATAATTTCATCTAATAATTCAGTATAATTCTTACCAGATGCATCCCATAAATAGAATGATAATGATCCAGGTATAGTATTTGGTTCATTGATATATGCTTTCTTATTTTTTCCATCTATTAAGAAATCAATTCTACATACACCACTTAAGTTTAATACTCTAAATACTTCTTTAGATAAATCTTGTACTTCTTTAGTTAACTTATCTCCTATTGTAGCAGGAATTTTTCTTTTAGCAGAAGCCATACCTTTAGATGACATTTTAGATGCATTTTTAAATCCACCTTTAAGTTTGCCTTTTCCGCCACCCATATATTTTTCTTGATAAGTTAATAAATCACTCTTACTTGTAACTTCTTCTAATACTGATGCTTCAGTATATTCATAGTTACCTAAAACACTACAGTTTACTTCAACTAAATTATCAATAACTTTTTCAACAATGATTTTTTCATCATATGCAATTGCGTCATTAATAGATTCTTCTACTTCTTCTTGTGTCTTAGCTACTTTAATACCTACACTACTACCTAATCTAGCAGGTTTAACAATAACTGGGTATCCTAATTTTTTAATATCTTTTAAGATACTTTCTTTATTACTATTATATTCTACATCATAGAACCATAAATATGGAACTATTGGTAAATTGTTAGCTTTAAATACTTCTTTCATAGTTACTTTATCTTGTCCAATAGCTGCACCCATTATACTAGGTCCTGCATAAGGAATACCTAAAGTATCTAAATATCCTGCCAATGAACCATCTTCTACATTTTGACCATGTACAATTGGGAGTACTACATCTAATGTATTAACTACTTTTTTAAACATACCATTAACGTTTTGTAATACGAATTCACCATTCTTTTTATATAGTACTACTTCTTTCGCATATCTTTTAAGTAAGTCCATATCTCTATATATAGACATATCTCTTAACATATTTCCTGTATACCATACTCTATTTTTATCAATATAAATTGGTATTACTTCATATTTCTCTTCATTTATATTTTCCATAGCTTGAACTGCAGAAATAATACTTACTTCATGTTCTACAGTTTCTCCACCAAAAATAACTCCTAATTTAATTCTCATAAAAATCCTCCTACTCGTTGAAAATATCAGGTAAATCATTTTCTAATAATACGTATGTCTCTTTACCTTGTAATTTATTAATTAATGGGAAAGCATCCCTTACATCATTTAATACATGAATATTTTCTTCTTTAAATTTCTTCTTTTTAAGACCATCTAATATTGGTTTAGTTTGTTTAGCTCCTACTAATATAACTTCATCAATTTTATTATCAGCTATATAAGTACCAAAATCAAAATTAGCCTTGTATTGTAATTCACCTAATTCAATCATACCAGGTGTTACTATTATTGTTTTACCAGGCATCATACCAAGTACTTCAACTGCCATTTTAGATCCAGCCGGATTACTATTGTAAGCATCATCTATAATAGATAAGTTACCATGTTTTTTTAACTCTAATCTATGTTCAACTGGTCTAACATTTCTAACACCTAATTCTAATCTATCAACACTTATACCTAAGTATTTACCTAATAATATACCCGTTAATAAATTATAAACATTATTCTTACCTAATAACATTGATTCAAAATGATATTTTTTCTTATCACCTTTAAATATTACATCAAAACTAGTTCCTTTATGTGATAATTTGATATTACAAGCTCTTGCATCAACATCAGGATTATCAATACCAATTGTCATAACTTTAACTTTATTTTTAATTTTATGTTTCATTTGAATTTCATCATCACCATTTAAGATAGCTAGTCCATCTTCCTTTAGTGCTTCAACTAATTCAAATTTAGTATTTTCAATATTTTTCTTACTACCAAAACTTTCTAGATGTGCTTCACCTATACATGTAATAATACCGTATTTAGGTTTAACTATATCTGCACAATCTTTTATTTGTCCAACTTTAGACGCACCCATTTCACATACAAAATAATCACTAAATTTATCTAAGTAATTATTTACTGTATTGATAAGTCCATACGCTGTATTAAAGTTTTTAGGTGTAGGAAATGCATTATATCTAACATTAAGTATTTCTGATACAATATTTTTACTACTTGTTTTACCATAACTACCAGTAATACCTATTACTTCCATACTATTCATACCTTCAAGTTTTTTAAGTGCTTGTCTTTTGAAATGTAGATATACTAAATGTTCAACTGGTTGATTAATATAATTAGCAAGTAATACAATATAGAAACTTAAATATACTGCTATACCTATTACCAAATAGTATATATTGGCATAATAATTATCATACTCTCTAAAGATAAAATACATAACTAATGCATATATTAATAATACTGTAACAGATAATCTTTTGATTCTAGCTGTAAATACTAATGGTTTCTTTAATTGTTCACGTTTTAAATCTCTACGATATAAATATAAAACTACTAAATATGTAATTAAATATACATATACCATTATACCCATATCTATAAATAAACTTAATATAAATAATGGTATTAATACTAAGTCATAATTAAAGAATACTTTTTTAATATTTCTTTTAATCCATATATTATATCTATTTCCTTCATTGTACCAATTTTGTTGTAACATATGAAAAGCTTTATGAACTTTAAATGCTAAAAACAAAAATATAGGTATCAATGTAACAATAAAACTTTTCATACTATCCCTCCAAGAAACTTTCTATTATAGAAACTACTCTATTTAAATTTTCTAAATATGCATAATGTGTACCGGGTAACATTACAACACCTGAATCTTTTATTTTAGATTCTATTTCATAAGCTACACTTGGATTAACCGCCATATCTTGCTCACCCCATATAATTAGTGTAGAAGCTTTTATATCATCTAACTTATCATATATATCAGTATTAACATGATTAACTAATATTTCTCTCATTATAGGAGAAGCATTTCTATAATCAGTTGAACCCATATGTTTTTTCATTTTCTCACCTATTTTATCCATCATAGGTAATTTTTTAATACTTTTAAGTACTTTACTTTTCATACTTACTTTATGATTATGATTTATTGGAGGAGCAAATAAAACTAATTTTTTAGTATCATATTTTGATGCATATAATATAGCTAATTTACCACCAAAGCTATGTCCCATTACTATAGGATTTTTAACATTTTCTTTTTCTATTATTTTTCTTACTGATTCAACATAATCATCTAAACTCCATGCATATGTTGGCTCAGTGCTTTCTCCAAATCCAGGTAAATCAATTATAAGGATACTATAGTCATCTTCTAAATAATTACCTAGTGGTCTCATCATATCAATATTTTGACCCCAACCATGTAATAAAACTATGGTATCTTTTTTATTATTTCCATATCTTACATAATTTATATCAACATCATTTATTTTCATATGCTCACCTATTTAATTATACCATTTTCTCATATAAAAAAAAAGAAAACGACATAATTTTGTTAAAATATATGTCAATTTAACTATTAATCTTTCTTTTTGTATCTTTTTCTAATTCTTTAATACTTTTATTAGGGCAATCTAAATTTTCCGGCATAATTCCATCCGCTGTTTTAATAGCTTTTCTAATAATACGTCCAACTTTATTATGAGTATCACAAGCATTTTTTTCGCCTACTATTTTATTATTTTCTATTGTCTCATCGGTTTGAGTAATTCTAAGTAAATTTGCTGCCAACTCCTTGCTACCCATATTATCTAATATATCCTCTCTATATCTAAGTTTCTTTCTTTTAGCTATATCATCAGCTGTTTCACCATTATATAATCCCTTATATCCTGCATTATGAAATCTATCTAGATTTTTTACACCAGCTTTTACAGCTGTTCTATTTAAATTAATATTGCCACTTTTCGTTTGGCGTCTCAAAAGGATTCTTTTTTCATTTTCATTAAGACCACTATATTTTTCTTCCAACAATTCTTGTTTTCTTGTTTGAACAGCAAAATAAGTTTGGCCTAAAGCAATCACCTCTTTTCTCGGATCACCATTCATTACTATAAGGTAACATGCATATCTAGATAATTTGTAATCTACAAGTCGCCTATCAGTATTCGAACCTATTTTAACCATTTTGCCGACATTGGCAAAATGGTCAGAAATATTATATTTGCCCGCAATACAACTCTCTCTTGCTTTAATAATTGTACTTTCAAATCTTCTCCACTGACTATACTCCAATATTTTTTGCAATTCTCTTGCATACCAATATTCATTTCCATCATCATCTACATGTTTAATATCTTCAAAAATCTTACTACTATATCTTTCGACATTATTCATAATTCCTCCTATCTAATTAAATACTAGCAAATTATTTTGTCGAATTATGTCATATTTTGTCGAAAAAATAAAAAAGGTATTTTTATATACCTAAATAATTGTATTCTCCATTGAATACTATTTTATATCTAATACTATTATTATCATATATTAAGTTAACGATATCTATACCTTTCGCGTATACTTCTAATTCTAATATTTTTATACCATCTTTAATACTATAGTCAATATCATCTATATATTCATATTCCTTAATTGTATCTTTATAATAATTTTCAAATTTATTAATATTTTTCTTAATTGATAAATTACTCATAAAATTATATTTTATATTGCCTACTTTATCTTTATATATAGGATTAATATATGGTGTAATACTGATTATATCCATATTTTTAGAAATGTATTTATCTATATTTTTAGTAGTAATATTAGTTTCACTTAAATCAAGATAAAATACATTATAATCATCAATTTTAAAATTAGATACATTACTTACTTGTATAGTTTTTTTATTATTAACTTTATATATTCCATATAAACATAAAATGATTAAAGTTATGACAAATATTTTTTTCATAAGATCACCATTTATAGTTTATACATATTTTTAAATTATAAACTATTAAAACTCATATTCTATAAATTCACAGTTTTTTAATCCTTTAGATGAGAAATCACCATCACCTATACCATTAAAGTATGCATTAAAAGCTCTGGTAACACCACTATGAGTTACAATAAGTACAGATGAATAATTCTTTTCCTTAAGTTCATCTAAGAATTTAAATATTCTATCAAAAAATTCTTTAATATCTTCTTCTGTACCATATCTTTTTGAAGTGTAATAATTCCAATACTCTTTTTTATCTTCTTTATTAAAAGTAAGACCCGATAAATTACCACATTCTCTTTCTCTTAATCTATTATCAGTTATAATATTTAATTCTTTATTAATTATATTAGCTGTATGCATAGTTCTTTTTAGTGGTGACGATATAATTAAATCGATGTTAAAATCTTTAATATCGTCTTTTAATTTCAAAGATTGTTCAATACCGTTTTCTGTTAAATCCTCATCTGAACTATTAAATGATTTAAGGACATTATGTTTAACCTCACCATGTCGTGCTAAAAATATTTTCATATAACCTACTCCTACCTTAAACATTATAGCAAAAATAAAAAGGTTTTTAAACCTTTTTATCAACATATTTTGTAACTAACATAGATGTAGCTATATCACCAGTAGCATTTAATAAAGTGGCTGGTGGATCTATTAATATTCCAATAGTTGCGATAACAGCAAAAGCTGATGTAGGAAGTCCATATAAACTTACTATTAATGTTTCCCCTATTAATCCTCCACCTGGCACACCTGCCATTACAACAGCTGATAATATGGCAATTAAAAATGCGATTAAAATATTACCTATACCTGTAAATGGTCTACCTAATAATGCGAATAAAAACATTATTTTTAGAATAGCACCCATACTAGAACCTTCCATATGCATAGTAGAACCTAATGATAATGTAACTTTAGAAATATCTTTTGGGATATCCATTTCATCACATATATCCATATTAACTGGAAGTGTAGCTAAAGAAGATTGTGTAGCAAGTGATGTTACAACTGATGGAATAATACTTTTCCAAAATCTTTTAACACCACTACTACCACCTGCAATATAACTATAAATAGTATAAAATACTAAGAAATACATTATAGCAGCTATATAATAAATTATAATACTTTTAGCATAACTACCAATAATACTAGGTCCATACTCTCCTACCAAAGAAGCAAAATATGCACATAAACCTATAGGAGCATAATACATAACTACTTTAACCATCTTCATCATTGTCTTAGCAAGTACATCAATTGTCTTTTTAACTCCTGATGCTTTATCTCCAACTAAAGATAACGATATACCAAATAATAATGAAAATATTATAAGAGGTAGAATATTACTTCTTGAAAGTAAGCCACTAAAATCAGATACTGTTACTGCTTTTACAATTTGATCTCCTACTGATAATGTTTCTACTACTCCATCTTCTAAAGGAATGGAACCACTAATTGGATTTACTATTTTTAAAGTAATAAACATTACTAAAGCAGCTAATAAACTTGTAATCATAAATATTAATAAAACATTTTTTAATATCTTACCTAATCTTTTAAAATTAGGCATTGATGATACCGCACTGACTACTGTAAAAAATATAAGTGGTATTACTAGTGTAAACATTAAGTTTAAAAATATGTCACCTAATGGTTTTAAGAAAGTAACTTTAGAACCAAAAATTAATCCTAAGATACTTCCCAATATTATAGAACATAATAATATTATTAATGATCTATATTTTTTTAAAACTTTCATCTAACTTCACCCAATTAATTATATTCTATTAATAACAAAAAAGACCTAATCAATTGATTAAGTCTCTTATTTTAATTTACTTTTGCTACCTCTAACTTATTATCAGTATGAACTAATGTTAATTTTACAGTAGTTGGATAACCTAATTCTTTATCATAAGTAACGGAACATTTAACTGAATAAGCTTTGGTATCTTTATTATCACCATATGAATAATTATTAGTAATTATATTATCAACTGATACTTTGGTTACTGTAGGAAGTTCTTGTTCTCTATCACCATATAAATTTGTTTTAACACTCTTATACATAGTATCTTTTGCTTTAGCTGCAAAATTATCTTTAACAGTCGAAAGAACAAAATCTAAACCACCAATATCACTATTACTTAATTTATTACTTAATGTATAAAAATCAGTAACAAATAATTGGCTTAATAATGTCGCGTATAATTCTTCATCAACTTCATCTTTGTCTAAAGCTACTTTAAGTTTATCAAATAATTCTTTATAGTATTCTGTATCAGTATCACGAAGTACATAACCATAATCTTTGATATTATTTGTAATTTGTACCTCAGCTGTATTTGGTTTTTTATTATCATCTTTTATATAATCAAAGACAATTATCCCACATACGATTAAAGTTAAAACAATAACTATTATTAATATTATTAATCTCTTTTTATCTTTCATATTATTACCTCTATAAAATTATATCAAAATAATTTTTTAATTACAATCTATTTAGATTCTTTATTATACTCATTTACATTAATTGCCATACCTAATACTAATACATATGATAATATGTATAACCAAACTAACAATATGATTATGTTAGATAAACTACCATATTTAATACCATAATTAGCTATATTAGTAACATAAAATGAATATACCGCTGATGATATCATCCAAATTGATGTTGTAAATATGCTTCCTTTAACTACAGTACTATTTTCTACTTTAGCATCAGGAGCTACTATATATATTGTTTTAACAATAGTATAAATTAACAATATCGCGATTGGCCATTTTGCATAATCAAATATAATTAATAATTTACCACTCAAACTAAATAGACGAATAATGAATCCTAATACAGTACTACCAAATACTAATACACCCAAATTAATTACAATCATTAATATTACTAAAAATGTTAAAATTAAAGCTTTAGCTCTCCTTTTAAACCAAGTATTTACCTCGTGATTATAAACAACATTAGAAGCTATAATAAGCGCGTTCATACCAGAAGATGCAGCCCATATACCAATGATTAACAAAATAGCACTGTTAAATCTATTACTACTTAAAAATTCCATTATTATATCTATAACTGCACTAGGTATAAAATTGGCTAACTTATCTGAGAACCTTGGATAAGAAAAATTAAATATGTTTAGCGCTAAAAATATTAAAGATAATATGGGTATTAATGCCATCATAAGTGAAAAAGCTATATTACCTGGTAAAATACGCATATATGGTTGAAAAATTAATTTGTATATCCTTTTTAATTCTTTTTTCATAACGTAAGAAAGCAAAGACTAATCTTTGCTTAATTCCTCCTTATTATTTTTCATATCAAGTGTTGCTTCATTAATTGCATCATCAATTGTTTTAATAGCATCAGTTATCATACTATAACCAATTGCAGATCCAAATCCATGAGCTACATCTTTTAATTCTTTTGCTATTTTTCTTATATATGCTATAACTTGTTTTTCATCATATGAAACTAAATATATTAAGAATTCATTACCATTAGTTCTTATTATTTCACTATTAGGTATTTGTGTTCTAATAAGGATATTAGCTGCTTCTTTAATTACTTCATCGCCTTCAGCATGACCATAGTTATCATTTATATAAGCTAAGTTATTTAAATCAACCATAACTATACTTTGTGGATATACTTCTGAATTATCCCAAAGTTCAATATTATCATTTAAATAATTTCTATTTTTTAAAGAAGTTAACATATCAATGTATTTTAATTTTTCTTCTTTAGTCAAATTAGATTTTTTAGCTTGTCTATGTTTTATTTTATATACTACTAATGCGATTAGTGAAGCTATTAATAAAGCTCCTAATACATACGCAACATATCTCAATGTTACAAATATCATTGTATTATTAATAGCAGCATTTATACCTGTATTTATAAGTGACTTAGTGCCTACAAATGTTAAATAGAAATTAAAGAAATTATAAAAATCTTTATTATCAGTTATGCTTCTAAATACATATGTATAATCACCAGAGAATGTTACTTCATAATTCTTACGATAATTCTTAATTCCTTTATTTATGTAATATTCATAATTATAATTATCGATTGCCTTAACAGATACTTTTTTATCATTCATTAACTTTTTAACACTATCATATTCTTTAACCGGAATATTGTGTTCTGTTAAATAATTAGATATTTTACTATTTTTAAGTACGCCTACCTTTGTATCACTTAATGAATTAATTGAATTAACAATTATATTGCTTTTATTGGATGTTAATATAACTATTGATTCACTAAAAGGTGATACGGATTTATTAATATCTAAATCATAAGTATATTCCTTACTACTATCAAAATAGAAATCAATTTTATTTGAATTAAAAGCTTCAACTAAACTATCAACATTATTAAACTCTTTATATTCAATAGTAATACCTGATACTTTTGAAAAATTAGAAATTATTTCATTATTTATACCAACTAATTCTCCATCACTTAAAATATCATATGGAGCATTATTTACAAATCCATATATATATCTTTTACTTCTAAGTCTAGCTATATTCTTAGAAGCATCTTCAGATACAGCAAAATAACTATTTAATAAATTAGTATTGAATGATTTATCATAGTTATCATTACTCCACTTTTTGTAATACTTAGTTAATATATTATTTAAAGTGTTATTACTTCCTAAATTTAATACATAATATATTTTATATTCTGTAATATTATAACTAATATTTAATGAATCATTATCAACTACATTAGCTAAAAATCTAATTCTAGGTATAACAACAGAATCAACATCTACACCTAAAGATTGCATCATCGCATTATAATCATTGAATGTTTTATATGATACATCAGCTCCTAATAAATATCCATTTACTTTATCTAATGTATCATTTAATATACCCACAGTGAAATTTTTCATTTCGCTCGGGTTATTATATACTTTATTTGTTTTAGTTACTAATACATAGTTATCAGTATACATAAGAATATCATCATTATCTAAAGTATCTTTTTGCTCAAAAGCATAATCAGTTTTAATTGTGTCACCAATTTTATATGGAACTTTATTAAACTCTAATCCTGTTGAATTTTCTAAGTTGTTTAAATAATCAAATATTATACCTTCACTATTGTAACTAAATACTGGAATATCAGTATATATTGATATATCTTGTAATGTTTTTTTATTACTATCGATCCACTTCTTTTCAATAGCGTTTAATGATGTGATCTTATCTTCACTTGTGAAATATAAGAAACCACCTAATATAGCAAGAACAACTACAAGAGATATAATTATTATTACTACTTTTTTCTTCATATATTACCCCGCATAAGTGAATCTAAAGTTATGTCTTGTTTTATTTCTATAAGCCATAATTGGATATTCAGCATTTTCACTATCTTCACATACATATGAAAGTTCAATGTCATAGAATCCCTTTACATCATCACTTAATTTTTCTAACATTTTTCCTGATAATTCTTCCACTACACTTTTAGCTGTTTTTTCTTTTACAGTTATAATGAAGATCATCTTTCTACCACTTAAACGATATGTAATATTAACTACATTTTCGTTACTCTCATAGAATTCTTTAACAGCGCTTATTTCCTCATCACTTATTGGATGTTTAGAAACATCAACAGTCCTAGTACCCCATACACTCTTTCTTGTATCTGGCATTAAAGATTTAATGATACCAAAAAGTAAAATTATTATTACTAAAGCAACTGCGATTATTATTACCATCTTCTTATTCTTTTTTATAAATTCCATATCAATTCCACCTCTATTTTAATTATACTATAAATGTCTTCAATTTACAATTTAGTATTCACGAATTAAAGACATTAAAAGATCATTAGCTGTCTTTGGATTTACCTTACCCTTTGACTCTTTCATAACTTGACCCATAAGGTATTTTATAGCTCTATCTTTTCCTTCTTTAAAGTCTTTGATAGATTCTGGATTACTATCTAATACTTTTTTAATAATATCTTTTATAGCACTAATATCATTAATTTCTTCTATACCAAGTTTTGATATAGCATCAGCTAAAGTACCACCATTTTCACATAGATAAGGAATGATTTCCTTAGCTTGCTTACTAGATACTTTATCTTCTTTAATATTATTAACAAGTTCTACAAAGTTATCACTATTTAATTTAATTTTATTAATAGATACATAATTTTTATTTAAATAACTTAAGATATCTCCTGTAAGTAAATTAGATGCGATTATAGGATCACATGAATCAATAACAGATTCTAAAAATTCTACTAAATCTAATCTACTAATAATAGTCTTAAGATTATTAGAATTAATACCTAATGCTTCATATTTTTCTTTTAATTCATCAGCGAATACTGGCATATTAGCTTTTACTTCATTAATCCAATCATCACTAATTTCTACATAAGGAATATCTGGTTCAGGAAAATATCTATAATCATTACCAGTTTCCTTTACACGCATAAGTATAGTTGTCATTGTCTTGTCGTCAAGTCTTCTAGTCTCCTCATGTTTAATGAAACCTTCTCTATCAAGGATTTCACTTTGTCTTTTTATTTCATATTTAATAGCTTCACCAACGTTATTGATAGAACCAATATTTTTAATTTCTATTTTAGTACCAAATGGTGTTCCAGGTTTATGTAGTGATACATTACAGTCACATCTCATTGAACCTTCTTCAATTTTTACATCACTGATACCTAAATATAATAATATTTCTCTTAATTTAGTTAAATATGCGACTGCATCTTCTGGACTTCTCATATCTGGTTTAGATACTATTTCAATTAATGGTACACCAGCTCTGTTGGCATTTAACATAGTACCAGTTTTACCATGAATACTTTTACATGTATCTTCTTCGATATGTAATCTTTCAATACCTATTTTCTTATCACCAATATCAATATATCCATCATATCCAATTGGTGTATCTTGCTCTGTTATTTGATATCCTTTTGGTAAGTCTGGATAGAAATAATTTTTTCTATCGAAGTGCATTACTTTGTTTATTTTACAGTTCAAGGCTAAAGAGGCTTGTAAAGCCATTTCAATTACTTTTTTATTTAATACTGGAAGTACTCCAGGCATACCTAAATCTATTTCATTTACATAGATATTTGGTTCATTAGAATATTCATTTTGACTATGTGAAAACACTTTTGAATTACTTTTTAATTCAACGTGTACTTCTATTCCTACTACTACTTCGTACATTACTTATCACCTCTTGGATCTAAGTTTAAGTTTAATTCTTTTTCAACAAAACTTCCTAATTTATATATTTCTTCTTCACTAAAATAATTACCTATAATATGCATACCTACAGGTAGGCCATTTTTAAATCCTATTGGAAGAGACATAGCTGGTAGACCTGCCATATTAACAGGTATAGTAAGTAAATCATCGTAGAAACTTTTTAAGGCATCATCTAATTTAGTACCTATAGGATAAGCTACATTAGTATTTGTAGGTCCAATAATTAAATCATATTTAGATAATATACTTTTAAATTCATCTGTTAATTTTTTCCTTACAATTAATGCTTTTCTATAATATTTATCCGCGTTTTTACCGCTTAAGATATATGAACCTATCATTAATCTTCTTTTTACTTCTCTACCAAAGCCTTCATATCTTGTCATTTTATATAATTCATTGATATCTTTAAAATCTTTAGTTACATATCCATATCTAACACCATCATATCTAGCTAGGTTAGAGCTCGCTTCACCTAAAGCAATTACTTGATATAAAGGAATCGCGGATGAAACATATTTCATATCTACATAATCTACAGTACATCCTTTATCTTTTAATATTTTTGTAACATTTTCTACTTTATCTCTTACTTCTTTATCAATAGTTTCACTCATATAAAATTTAGGTATAGCTATCTTCATACCTTTAACATCTTCACCTATTAAACAAGTATAGTCTTTTACTTCTTCATAACTAGAAGTCATATCTTTATCATCTTGACCTGCAATTACATTTAACATTAATGCGTTTTCATATACATTTCTAGTGATTGGTCCAATTTGATCTAGAGAAGATGCGAAAGCAATAAGACCGTATCTTGATACTCTACCATATGTTGGTTTTAAACCTACTACGCCACAGAAACTTGAAGGTTGACGGATACTTCCGCCTGTATCAGTACCTAAAGCTATTGGAACTAATCTAGCTCCTACTGATGCGGCTGAACCAGATGAAGAACCACCTGGAACCATTTTTTTGTCCCATGGATTTAAAGTGTTACCAAAATAACTAGTCTCACCAGTTGATCCCATGGCAAATTCATCCATGTTAGTTTTACCAACAATTATCATATGTTTATCTTTTATTTTTTTTATAACTTCCGCATCATATATAGGATTGAAATCATCTAATATATGTGAGGCAGCTGTAGTTCTTAACCCTTTAGTTACAATGTTATCTTTTATAGCAACAGGGATTCCAAATAATATATTATCTATTTCTTTATTTTCTAATTCTAATGCTTCTTTTATAGCTTCTTCTTTGTTTAAAGTTATAAAAGCGTTTAAATCACTTGCTTCAATTCTTTCAAATGCTTCGTTTACTAAATCTATTGGTTTAATCTTTTTATCTTTTAATAATTCATTAATTTCTTTAATGCTTAAATCTAAATACTTTGTCATATTATATCTCCTCAGAATCAGCAACTACTCTAGGCACAACAATAAAATCACCATTAGTATGTTTAGCGTTTTTTAATACATCACTTGTTGAAAGCATTGGTCCAATTGAATCATTTGAATATGTATTTTTATTTGTTGATGGAGATATCATAATTTCAGTTTCTCCCTCAACATCAACATCTTCTATTTTTTTAATTTCTGATAATATATCATATAATTGTTTTTCATATAACTCATATTCAGCTTCGTCAACATGTAATCTAGCTAAATCAGCTACATGATCTACTTCATTTTTAGATAACATAGGGATTCCCTCCTTTAAACTAATACCTATATATTATATCATAAATACACACAAAAAGGGATTAATTTAATCCCTTTTTTAATTATTTAATATTATACATCCTTATAACTTATATTTCATACATTTTTCTTCAAGTAATTTAAAATCACAACATCTTTCTTTTACATAGACATTTAATCTACCAGTAATATATTTATCATATAACGAAATAGATTTTTCTTTAATCTTTACCTTATTACGATTCAACCAATTTAATTGTTTTTTAATAATTTAATATATTGTTTTTCTGATATATCATCACTAGTTCTGTCTAAATCTATTAATTCAATTAAATTTTCTTTAACAGGGATCATATTATTTAGATTAACTACACCAAGTTTACCATCATCAATTTTAATCAAATCAGGTTTAGCTCTCAATCGTTGATGTTTAGGTTTAGGACTTGATAGAGGCGCAAAATACATCATATTATCAATATAAAACAACACTCCAATAAAAGGTCTTAATTCTTTTAATCCAGAATTATATGGAACCTTACTATCATATTTTCTTAAATAATCACAATACTTCGAATTTACCTTGACTATTAAAAAGCCGTTCATATTATCACCTCTATATTTATTTTAACATAACGCACTCCTTTTTACAATACATTTGTTCGCAATATATATAAAATAAAACTAGAGTTTGCTCTCTAGTTACTTTTTTAGTTTCCTGTCATAGTCGGAATCACTATCTTTTTTCGGTTCCTGTCATAGTCGGAATCACTATCTTTTTTCGGTTCCTCTTATGGTGGGAATCACCAGCTTTTTTATCTACTGCATTTCACAAATGCAACTTTAATATACTATAAAACATAATAAATGTCAAATAGTATATTCACTTATATTATATGCACATTTTCATAAATACACACAAAAAGGGATTAATTTAATCCCTTTTTAATTATTTATTATATCATCATTGTTACTACAATAACTACTATAATTAATACTACTAATGCTTCTAATAGATATAACCACATCTTCTTTAACCATTCAGTATAAGAAACATTAAAGTATTTTAATCCAGCTACTAACATAACACTTGTAGGAAGTACCATCATAAAGATACCAAAGATACCTGTAGTTAATACTCCTAATACTGGATAATATACTGCTTCATATGTACTGAATACATTAGCGGCATTATATAATAAGTAATAGAAATCATTATAGAAAAGTGATCCTGATGCTGAAATTAATGATGCTACTGGAACACTGTATGTACCTTTAATACCATTTAACCAGTTAACAATAGTAGCATACATATTACTTTGATCAGCTAACATAACAGTGAATATAATATTACAGATAGTTGCATAAATAGCAACAGGTAATATTTCTTTCATACCATCTTTAGCGCCTTCAGCTAAATCAGCTAATTTAACATTGTAAACCCAAGCAATAATGAATGTTACAATTACGATAGCAACTGCAAATTCATAGTTACCCCAATATCCTAAAATAGATACACCATTTAAGATATTAGACATAATTGGATAAGTTCCAATAGTAATAGAACTAATCTTAGTATCTAAGTTATTGAAGAATTCTACACCCCAACCATAATACCAGTTATACATACCAATTAATGAAATAATTAAGAATACAACAGATATAATGATTAATGGCATCTTACTCTTCTTAGAAGCTTTTTCAACTACTAAGAATGGAATTTCTTCTTCTTTCTTCTTTCCTACTACACTCTTTCTTATTACAAAGAATAAGTATAAACCTAATAGTAATACAAATAATATTATTTTTGTAATTACTTCATCAGTCATTTTAAGACCAAATACATTAATAATATATCCAGCTCCACTGAATCCAAAAATTGATGCAGCTTCACCTACTAGTAACGCACCTACTGTAGCAAGTAGACTAGAAAATTTATCAAATCCAGCCATCATTAAGATAGCAGCTACAAATGGTAATATTAAGAATGCATATACTGATAATCCAGTTAATGAACCAATTAACGCAAATGCAATAGTAATAATTACTAGTAATGCTTTTTCTTTTCCTTTCCATTTTTTAGCAATACCTGAAACGATATTACCATATACACCAGTTTTATTAAGTACGCCATATAAAGCACCAATACTTAAGAATACAATAGTGTATTGAATGAATGTTTGCATTGTCATTACTGGTAATCTAAATAAGTTAATGATACCTACAGGATTAGTAGTACCAGCAGTAAATGTACCAGAACTATATCCACCAGCAGGAATAATCCAACTTAGAATAACAGCAATACCAAACGCAATTAGAATCGCTTTTAATAAACTATTCTTCTTCATATTATCTAACCTCCATTTTAATTATAACACTTTTAAATAATAAAAATAAATATTTTTTCACATTTTTTTCATATATGTTATAATTAATTAGGTGATTTTATGGCCTTTTTATATAGTGATTCAAATAAAAGATATCATACACTAGATTATTTTTATAAACATAAATTTAATTCTAAAGTATTTAAAGTATCATTAAACGGTGGATTTACTTGCCCTAATATTGATGGTACTAAAGGTATTGGTGGATGTATTTATTGCAAAGGTGGTTCCGGTGAATTTGGTGGAAATCCTAAAGATAATTTAGTAAAACAATTTAATGAAGTAAAAAATATGATTAGTAAAAAATGGCCTAATAGTAAATATATAGCTTATTTCCAAGCTAATACTAATACTTATGCTAAAGTAGAAGTATTAAAAGAAAAATATGAAGCTGTATTAAACTTACCTAATGTAGTTGGTATAAATATAGCTACAAGAGCTGACGCTATAACAGATGAATGTTTAGATTATTTAGAAGAGTTATCTAAAAAAACATATTTAACAGTTGAGTTAGGTCTACAAACGATACATGAAAGTACATCTAATTTAATCAATAGATGTCATACTTTAAAAGAATTTCATGACATGGTTATAAGTTTAAGAAAAAGAAATATCAATGTTGTAGTACATATCATAAATGGCTTACCTTATGAAACTAAAGATATGATGATTGAAACAGTAAAGTATTTAAATAACTTAGATATTCAAGGTATAAAAATACATATGTTAAGTGTAGTTAAAGATACAGTATTAGCTAAAATGTATATGGAAAATCCATTCCATATCTTAACTAAAGAAGAATATATAGATATTGTATGTAACCAGTTAGAATATTTAAGACCTGAGATAGTCATTAATAGAATTACAGGAGATCCTAATAAAGAAGATTTAATCGAACCTAATTGGTTAGTAAAGAAATTCTGTGTCTTAAATGATATAGATAAAGAAATGAAAAAGAGAAATATTTATCAAGGAGATAAAATAAAAGAAATGAATTAACATTTCTTTTTTACATTTACACAAACAATGTTTCGTGTTACAATTGCTATAGGAGTGAAAGACTGTTAGGTTGCTACCTCTTTTTCTTATCATCACCAATGATATATAAAAGGAGGTTGATACTATGAAGAAAGATAATAAATTTCTAAAATTAGTTATCATATTATTATTAATAATATATTTATTAACAATAATAAAAAGCGCCTAACCATTTAACATAAACGGCTAGGCAAAACCTAACTAAGGTAGTAACCTAACACGCGAAGTTAAGTAACTCCTTTTTTATTTTATGAAGTTTCCCTCATCTATATACATTATATATTAAAATTTATATTAATGCAAGAAAGAATGCTACTCACGCATTCTTTTTAATAAACCATTTTTCTTCTATATTAGCTGAGTTAGACGCAGGTGATGGATTTGGCATTTCAAATTTAATAATTGTCGGAACTTTAAATGCAAGACCAAATGCCATACATGTACCTGGTTGTAAGATTTTAATTTTCTTAACTATTTCATCAGTAATATTTGGAACCATTTCTCTAATATATCCAATATCATTTGGATGAATCATCTTAAATATTAAGAAGTTATTACATTGAGATAAAGCAGTTTCAGAAAGTTCAGAAGGTCTTTGAGATATTAATCCTAATAAAACTCCATACTTTCTACCCTCTTTTGTAATACGTTCAAAGATATTGTAACCTAATAAGAAATTATCATTATCATTTTGAACATATCTATGTGCTTCTTCTAAGACAATATGGAAAGGTAAGGAACCTCTATCATCCATTTGTTTAGCATAATCAAAGAACATTTTTGAATATATCTTTGTTATAGTCTTAGCTAATCTATCATCAACATAGTTAATATTAAAGTTAATTATTTGAGCTTTTCTACCATTAGTAGCTGTAAGTAAATTTCTGATATATTGATCTCTTGTTATATAATCAGGAACGTCAAAATATCTTGCTTCATTACTATTAAGTAGTGAATGTAATCTTACTTTTAAAATATTAGATTCATCAAATATTTTATCACTCTTTAATACACCTTCAGATATTAATGCAAAATCCATCGCATCACATAAATCTTTTAATGTATAAGCAAATGTTCCATCAGGTAAATTTAATTCTAATGAATCATCTAAGAAAGAGTTCATGAAATTCATTAATAATTCCATTTCTCTTATCTTGCCATTAGCATCAATAAGTAAACATTGTTTTAATGTTCTTGTATAACCTGGTTGGAATATTTGTGTTTCAAGATTTAATTCTTTTGTGTTATAGTAAGATAAAACTGATACAACTTGATCTCTTATTTGAGATGCAGATCTACCACTAGTTAAGATATCTAAAATAGCTCTGGCAATGATATCATTTTTACTTTTAATAACTTCAGATTCTTCTCTACCAAAGATAGATACTATCTTTAAAGCTTTTTCTACAATTGGAATTTGGTTATGTGATTCAACTCCTAATAATAAAGCTAAATCATCTACTCCAAGTAACCATAAAGGTATTTTAATAATATCTGTATCACTAAATTTAGTATTAGTGGTATAAGATTTAAAAGATATTTCTGGAGCAACTTCACTTAATTTAGAAAATGCTTGATGATACTCACCATATGCATCAAATATTAATATAGTTGATTTATATGGAATCGCATTTCTCTTGCTATATAAATTTTGAAATATTCTTGATACTGAACATGATTTACCAGATCCAGTTGATCCAAATATAGCAAAGTGATTACTAAAGAATTTGTTAATTGGTATATTAATATCTACATCTTTATATATTGGACTTTTACCTAAATATAAATATTTAGATTCATCAGAATTATCGCATGAAATAATAGCAGGTACCTTTTCAGTTGGTATCAATCTAACATTTGAATTCATTAATGGCTTTCTAATGACACCAAATACAAATTTACTATCAATAATTTCACCTAATAAATTGATATAAGCAATACCATCTTTTATATTACCTATTTCACCTACACATATATTTTCACTATTTTCTAGTGTTACATACATATTAGATAAATTATCACTATTAGTATCTGTAAGTTTTAATAATACTAAGTTCTCTTCAATCCCTATTATATTCCCTAACATAAAATGCCTCCTATATTAAACTCTTTCTTGTATATATTTTTACGCCTTTTAATACATAGAATGTTATATCTTCATCTTTCATAAATTTAATAAATCCTAATCCAGATACAACTATATCTTGTCCACCTTTAATATGTATATCATATTTATCCATATCAGATTTAATATTTTTATACGTTCTATCTACTTTTAATTTATTAGATATATACATAACTATATCATTATTTTCTAAATCTATTCTAAATAAATCTTCTACTACAATACTTTGTTTTTTCTTTATTTGATAACTAATTGGTTTTATAGCTTTCTTAGGTGTAATTCGTTTTAATTCTTTGATATCTTTATAATAATAAATACTTCCATCATCTAATACACCTGGTGTATCAATTAGATTTAGTTCATCATCTATTTTAATTAATACATTATCGATTGTTGTATTAGGTAATATTGATGTAGTTATATTATCATTGCTATCTACATAATTATAAAGTATTTTATTTATCATTGTAGATTTACCTGCATTAGTATAACCTATAACATAAACATCATTACTTTTTTTATACTTCCTAATTAATTCCATCAATTCATCAAAATGGTAATTATTTTCACTACTAATTATTATTTTATCCACAATATTTAAATCAGTCTCAATATAATTTAATAATTTTTCTTCATATAATGATTTAGGAAGTAAATCTCTTTTAGTTAAAACTAATAAAACATCATTTTTAATATATTTAGATATTAATTCCATATTTGGATTAAAATTAAATAAATCACAAACTAATATAACTAAATCATTAGTCTTATTTATACTTTCTAGCATTACTATAAAATCATTTTCATCTTTAATAGCACTTATATATTCGCCGTAATTTCTGATTTTAAAACATCTTTCACATAATCTAGAATCTAAGTTTTTAACATATCCAACTGAATTACTATCAGTATTTTGAAGTACAGCTCCACAACCTATACACTTATTCATAATATCTACCCTTAACAAATAAATTATTATTTCTTAATTTAGTCATAACTCTTTTTTCTTTACCACGTCTTGAACATGATAAAAATCCATCATAAGTACTTATAGGATTAACTAATATAGTTGTAATACCATATTTATTACCATAGGAAATATCATTAATCATTTCATCCCCTACTAAAGCTATTTCAGATTCTTTGTAATCCTCTAATATATGATCCATACTATTATTAAAAATAGAATGTACATGTGAATATCCATCACATCCTAATTCATTCATAAAGTAATTTACACGTTTCTTAAAAGTATTCGCATATATAACTGGCTTAATACCAATTTTTTTTATACTTTCAAATAATTCTTTTAACTTATTATCTATTATTTTACTATCTTTAGAAACTAATGTATTATTGATATCAAATAAGATACATCTGATACCTCTATTATATAATTTCTTGTAGTCAATTGTGTTAATGCTTTTTTGATATATATCAGGCACAAACTTATCCATAAATCCATCTCCAATACTATATTCATTTTATCATATTTAATATTGATTTACAATAATATTCTATGATATAATCGTATTAGTAAGGATGGTAAATATGAAACGAAATAAATTTATATATTTAATTATATTTTCATTAGTATTTTTAGGATTTACTAATGGAGTTAAAGCGGTAAATGTTAATTGTTGTTACAAGACGGCTGACAATAAATATGTGTATGCATCACTTCCAGATAGCGTGTGTAATACTTATACAGATCATTCAACTAATTTAACACAAGATGAATGTAATAAGAAAAATACAAATGTAAATATCAACGAAACACTTACTGCATGCGATGTTACAGAAAGCGAATGTAGAAAGAAATTAAATGGGACTTACAGTAACGGATGTTGTACATATGCTTCTAGTACAGTTGTTGATACAAGTTCAGATAACGCGGCAAATAATGCTAATGCTAAAGGATGCTGCATGAAACAAAATAACACTTATACTTTCTATCAAAGAAACAGTGAAAGTTCATGTAATGATTTAGCTAATCAAGGATACGGTTATAATATGGGTTACAAAACAAAAGCAGAATGTAATGCTGAAAGTGTTAATTCAGGAAATGGTAATGCACAAATTATAACTGATAACGGCAATTTAGCAGAAGACCAAGATGGTAATAGTGCTGGTAATGGTTCAACTTCTGCTTCATCAGGTTCTACTGGTTCTGAAACTATTGTAGTTGGATTTGATTGTAATGATGCAAGTGTTGCCTCAATAATTAAAACTGTTAAAACTATATATAATTTATTAAGATATGTTACACCTGTTATTTTAATAATAATGGGAAGTATCGATTTCCTAAAAGCTACTATTGCTGGTAAGGATGATGAAATAGAAAAAAACAGAAAGAAATTTATGAATAGATTATTCTTAGCTGTTATAATCTTCTTAATATTATCAATATTCCAATTAACTACTAATGTATTAGAAAGAGCCGGTGTTACAAATAGTAATTCATGGGTTGAATGTTGGAATCATATAAATGAAAAATAAAAGGAACATTAAGTTCCTTTTTATATTGTAATTAATTCTTTTAAATATCTAATATATAATTCTATAATATTAGCTTTTTTTATGTCTTCTTTTACAGTTATATCAAAAGTTTTAATTATATTACCGTTTTCCAAAACATCTATATACCCTACTTTATCACCTTTTTTAATTGGAGCTTTTAATTTATCCACAGTAATACTATATGAATAATTTTTATCATCATCTATTTTTTTATTTAAAACAGTAATATCTTCTATCGGTACTAGTGTGGCATATTTCTTTTTAGATAAAGCTACTTCTTCTTTACCTAAAGTATCATCTTTTTTCAAAATAGTATTTAATTTATATGTTGCATATGCATAATCCAAGATTTCACTAACTTCTTTATTTCTAAGTTCAGATGAAGGTTCACCCATTACTACCGCGATTACTCTAAAACCTTTATTAGCTGATGCAGTAAGACAATAACCTGCTTCTTCAGTATATCCCGTTTTTAACCCATCTACCCCTTTATAAAATCTAACTAATTTATTAGTATTAACTAACCATAATTTTTTTGATGTTCCCTCTCTTAAATAATCTTCATATATAGAAGTATATTCAAATACTTTTTCATGTTTAGATAATTCTTTAGCTATCATAGCCATATCATAAGCACTTGAATAATGATTCGTATCATTTAGACCATGTGGATTTTTAAAATATGTATCAGCTAAATTTAATTCTTTAGCTTTCTCATTCATCATATTAACAAATTCATCAACTGTACCAGCTATATATTCTGCTAAAGCAACTACAGCATCATTACCAGAAGCAATAGCTATTCCCTTAAACAAATCTTCAACCGTCATTTCTTCACCTGTTTCAAGAAGAATTTGGCTACCACCCATACCAGATGCATTAGCAGATACAGTTACAACGTCATCCCACTTAATTATACCTTTATCAATATTTTCTAATATAAGTAACATACTCATCATTTTAGTCATAGAAGCAGGAGGCAGTTTTTCATGACTATTTTTTTCATATAAAATATCTCCTGTAGAAGTTTCTATTAATATAACACTTTTGGCATTACTACCTAAATCAAGTGCTTTTATAGGGGATATAAATAATATACTTATTATCAATATAAAAATTATTTTCTTCATAATTCACCTCTAGTAATAAATATGCTAAAAAGTATTATTTATGATTTTATAAAAACTATTTTCATGGTATAATGGTTATGGTGATGATATGGAAAACGAAATCCAAAATAATATAGAAAATGAAGTAAAAAAAAATAAGCCTTATAAAATAAGTAAAAATAAAGTTATTAAATTTGCTATATTAGTAGTAAGTATAATTATATTTATAATATTTATGGTTACGATAATTAAATTCTTAACAAGTGATTATCATAAACTAAATAAAATGGGATATGATAAGGAAACAGCTAAAAAGATTGTCGCGATTAAAAAAAGTGAAGTTGTAAAAAAACTAGATTACAATGAAAAAATGTTAGATATATTAACATCTAAATATTTCATTGATAAAAATTTAGAAAATTATTTAAATTATTATAATAACAATAAAAATAAAAGCATCGATGATGTCATCGCGATAGTAAATGTACATGCGGATAAAGATTTCTATAGTTTAGAATTAAAAACTGATACTGACTTAGGTAATGCTATGCTAGTAAATAAGTACTATAACTTAGATGAAAATTACGAGCCAGAATTAGTTAATGTCAAAAACTGGTATTCATATGGAGAACAAAAAGTTACTGAAGAAGTATATGATCAATTTATATTAATGTTTGACGCTGCTAAAGAAGAAGATTTAACTTTAATAATAAATGATTCATATAGAAGTTATGAAACTCAAAAGAAAACCCATAAATTATACGGAGATGCTTTAGCCGCAAGAGCTGGTGCTTCTGAACATAACACAGGATTAGCCATTGATATAGTTACATATGGAGCTGATGGAGATGATTTTGATCAAACAAAGGAATTTGCATGGCTATCTAAAAATGCACACAAATATGGATTTATATTAAGATATCCTAAGGATAAAGAATACTTAACAGGTTATGATTATGAATCTTGGCATTATAGATATTTAGGTCGTGACTTAGCTACTAAAGTATACGAAAGTGGCCTAACTTACGAAGAATATTATGCATATTATATAGAAAACAAGTAATTATACTTGTTTTTTTCATATAATGTTTTAGGTGATTTTATGTATAATATCTTAGTTAATAAAGAATATGGATTGCCAGATGATTATGAGCCAAAAGATTTAATAGAAATAGATAAAAAATATTCTATTAAAGGAATGGCTAAAAAAGATGCAGTTATAGCGTTTATAAAAATGGCTGAAGATGCTTTAAAAAATAATCTACATATAATTAATGAATCAGCTTATAGATCATATGAAAGGCAAAAAGAATTATACGATATTGAATATGCTAAAAAAGGAAATAAAGCAAATGATACTATAGCCCTACCCGGTCATTCAGAACATCAAACTGGATTAGCGTTTGATTTATGTACAGATACACATGATATGTATGATTTTGAAAATACAGACGAATTTATATGGTTATCTAAACATGCTCATGAATATGGTTTTATTCTAAGATACCCTAAAGGTAAAAAAGATATTACAGGTTATGATTACGAACCATGGCATTATAGATATTTAGGAGATTTAGCTATTAAAGTATATGAAAGTAATTTAACTTATGATGAATACTACAAAAAAAGTTCTAAAGAGATTTAGAACTTTCTACTGATTTATATTTAAAACTAAAATTATTTAGATATGCTATATTGTTAATTTCTTCCACTATAGAATCACATCTTTTAATATAGTCTTTTATTTGTGATGCCCATACTTCATTAGAACCATCACCATGCCAATTATTATTTAGTACATCTAGTCCATTAATTATTTTTAAATAATCGCCTGTAGGTGTTACTTCGTATGTGTAATCACCATCATATACCATAATTCTATAGTCAGCACCATCAGCATTCCCATGCGAAGATAATATTTCAAATTCTGCATCAGGACTCAAATGTAACGATATAGTAAGTTGCCTATACATTACTCCCCTAAAGGCCTCTTCAATTTTAGAAATACTTTTTACAATTTCAACACGACCTACTCCATCACCATTATAAGTATTTCTCGCATTAGCGTAATATGATAAATTTTCTAAAGCATTTTCAATAGCAGAATCGTTTATATCTTTATTAGTGTTATTTTCTAGTTGCTCAACATAACTTGCAAGACCTGTATCCATATCTTGTGTAACAAAATCAGTATCATACATATCAACTGTAAATTCATGTGATGGATGATTATTATTATATGTTTCAATACCAACTGCACTAAATAATCCTAATCCAAGCGTTAAACCTAGTGCTGTTAATCTTGTTTTTAATCTTCTTAAAGAATAATTAGCAAATTTACCACTTTTTTCATCATATTCATAATTGCTAACACCATTTATTATTCTATTTTCCATGTCGCACCTTCTTACTATTACAAATATATCATAAAATACACATTATATCAATCATTATAACCTAATATCTTAATAAGTCTTTTGTTTTGATATACATATCCAAGCAATGGATAATTTTCTAATCCTACTGTATTAGAATTAATTGATATATCTATTATTTTATTATCTTTCATTATTTTATTTATGACAACTGTTGTATGTGTATATCCACTATATCCTACTTGAATGATATCTCCACCTTCTGCATAGAATAAGTTTACATCTGTTGAAGCACACATTCCAGAGCCTTCATTATTTTTAGCATAATCATAGAAATAACTTGTTGATGTCCATGAATTAGATCTACCATTTTTAGTATTGTTTTCATCAACACCAGTACCATAATATTTCCACTCATAATCGCCTTTTATATCCATAGGTATTCCACCAGCATAGATAGTTTGTGATCCATAATTAGCACAGTTACCACCATCATTTGAATAATCATGATATTCATTATTTCTATCATCAGCATACTTCATTGCATAATCTGTAGCTGCATCCCTATTATATTTATGGTCACATGAAATACTTTTATAATCCTTTTTATTAGCTTCTTCCAATAATATTTCATTTTCTTCTACTTCATCTTTAATCCATGTTATATATTTTGACTTTAATTTATCAATATCAGTTTTTGAATCTTTATCTGTATCAATTATATCAGTAAACATAACATAATTATCACGACCAGATCTTACATAATCAATTGTATAGCTATCATTATTTTTTCTTAACATGATAGTAGTTTCTACATCAAAGATTTTAGATTCATTTTTCATAAATTTAAACTGATAATAATCATCTTCTAAAAATTCAATTTTAACTCTATTACCATCTATTGATACATTTTTATATTCTATATCGTATTTAGCGCTAGATAATGACATATCATTCTTTTGTAATTTATGATGTTCTACTTTTAAATCTATAATCGCGTTAATTAAATGTGCTTCTATACCGTTTGATGTCGTAAATAATTTTTTGACATCTTTACTTTCTAACTTTACCAATGATTCAGTATATAAATCTAAATATTTTGTAATAACATCTTGCCAACCAGCTTTAATTTCAGTACCTGAATTATTAGTTACAGTACCTAAATAAGAACTTGTATATGTAGTATTTTTATTTTCTTCAGATTCGTCTTTTTTATTATCTTCTTTTTCAACATTATCCTTACTATCTTCTTTTTTAGTTTTTTCTTCTACATTATTATCTTTAGGATTTATTATAGATTCAGTTTTATAATATGTAAAAATAGCTATTACAAGTAGTATTACTAATACTATTAATACTATTTTATTCCCATTACTTCTCTTTTTCATACTCCACAACCTATCTTATATATTATATCATAGATTGAAGAAAAAAACTTACATAAAGTAAGTTATTCTTCTATACAAGCATTCATAAGCATCACTACACTAAGTAAATCATTATCACTTGCTTTTTCAACAAATGATAGTTTTCTCATTGTATAGTCAATACTCCTCATATGTTCACATAAAACTGATCCTTTAACCTTTTTAGAATCAGATAATATATAATGCGTAGGAAATTCTTTAGTATTAGATGTTATTGGACATACAATAGCCATACCAGTATTAATATTAAAAACATCATTACTAACTACTATAGCTGGTCGATTACCTTTTTGTTCATGACCCTTAGTAGGATTAAAGTCCATATAGCAGATATCGCCTTGTTTAGGTATATACTTTTTTACCATATTTCTTTACCTACTGGTTCACCCCAATCATATGGAGTAACTTCATTATTCCCGTTATATTTTCTAAATCTTTCACTTAAAGATATCTTTTTATTCTTCCTAACTGTTATTATAATTTTATTATCTTCTTCCACTATTTCTAAAGTATCATTAGCTTTTAAATTCAAAGCTTTTAAAATACTACTTGGTATTCTTATACCCATTGAATTTCCCCATCTTTGTAATCTAACCTCCATAATATCACCTCACAATAATAGTATATACATTGTTTATACTATTTGTCAAGAAAAAAACTTACATAAAGTAAGTTTTATCTACCTATAAATTTTGAACATCCACCACAATCATTATTAATAACTACATCCTCAGATGTACATGTATACATAGGTGTATATGTGTGATTATAAATATGTTTATTAATAACATGTGTATTTATAGGACAGCAGTGTTTTACTTCGTGTATAAATTCCTTTTCTACACATTTATTAATCATAGGTTCCATAATTGGTTCTCTATTACATGGATCCATATCATATGGCATATTACATGAACAATTTTTATTAAACATAAAATCCTCCCTTACCTAATCTATCATATGTAGGTTGGTTTTATATGCATAATAAAAATGCCTTATTCACCAATTTTTTTCATAGTCTTAACTAAAAAATTACAGCTTTCACTTAACATATTAGATTTAATTGCTTCATCATATGTAAAAAATTTATACCCCATACATTTATCTGGTTCCATAATTTTAATATTGCCATTTAAATAAGTGCCTTTAAATACTATAAATAACCAGTTAGTATCCTTCTTGGGAACATACCATACTCCCATAGGGCCACTAATGTTTATATTGACATCATCGCCCATTTCTTCTTTTATTTCTCTCTCAATAGCAAATTTATAATCTATATCATCTTTATCTACTTTTCCACCAACATCTTCAAATAAACCATTTTCATCTCTAGATTTTAGTCCTCTTTGTTGTAATAATATATTGCCATCTTTATCTACTATATGCGCTATAACACCAACTTTATAATTGGAATAATTATATTTTTCTAAGTCTACAATTCCATCTACTTCATAAAATTCCATATTACACCTTAAAACGGCATTTTAAAATTACCATTTTTCATTTGTTTCATCATCTTTTGCATTTCTTCAAAACGTTTAAGTAAAGTATTTACTTCTGTAACAGTTCTACCAGAACCATTAGCGATTCTAATTTTATGTGATGCTTTTAAAATATCTGGATTTCTTCTTTCTTTAGGTGTCATAGATAAGATTATAGCTTCGATATGAGCCATTTCCTTTGGATCTATTTTAACATCTTTTAAATTATATTTAGAAGCTCCTGGTAACATCTTAAGTAAATTTTCAAGTGGTCCTAATTTTTTCATTTGCTTCATTGTAGATAAGAAATCTTCTAAATCAAATTTACCATTTTGCATTTTCTTAGCAGTCTTTTCCATCTCGTCTTTATCAATAACATCTTCGGCTTTTTCAATCATAGACATGATATCACCCATATCTAAGATACGATTAGCCATTCTTTCAGGATAAAACTCTTCTAATCCATCCATTTTTTCTGATACACCAATATATTTAATTGGTATATTAGTTAAGTGTCTAATTGATAAGGCAGCACCACCTTTAGTATCACCATCTAACTTAGTTAAAATAGCACCAGTTAAAGGTAGTTTTTCATTGAATCCTTTAATTACATCTACTGCACTTTGACCTGTCATACTATCTACTACAAGTAATATTTCATTTGGATTCACTTCTTTATTAATGTTTTCTAGTTCTAACATTAATTCTTCATCTATTTGTAATCTACCAGCAGTATCTATTAAAACATAATCAAAATGATTTTCTTTAGCATAACCAATTGCGTCTTTACTTATAGTAACTGGGTCTTTATCTTCACTAAATACTTCGATATTTAATTCTTTACCTATTTGCTTTAATTGATCTATAGCAGCTGGTCTATATATATCACAAGCAACTAATAAAGGTTTCTTATTATATTTTTTTCTTAGTAATAACGCTAATTTACCAATAGATGTCGTTTTACCTGTACCTTGTAAACCTACCATCATAAGTATAGATGGTTTGCCATCAGTATATAAAGGTGCCTTATCGCCACCTAATAATTCTACTAATTCATCTTTAACTATTTTAACAAATACTTCACTTGGTTTAAGTGATTTAGCTACTTCTTCACCTAAAGCCTTTTCCTTTACATTATTAGTAAATTCCTTTACAACATCATAGTTTACATCTGCCTCTAATAAAGCAAGACGAATTTCTCTCATGATTTCGCTAATATTATCTTCTGTAATCTTACCATAGCCTTTTATCTTATTAATCGCATTAGTAAGTCTATCTCCTAAACTTTCAAACATGTTTATCACCTATTTAATTATATCATATTAAGTATTTAATATAAAGAAAAAACAGTACTATTGATGTACTGTCCATGTATTTATAATATCACAGTTTGAAGATTGTGGAGCTGGATCTGGCATTTTCATTTTAATAATCATTGGTATTTTAAATGCTGGTCCAAAGGCAACACATGTACCTGGTTGTAAGCTCTTTTGTTTTTCAACTATGTCAGCTGAAATATTAGGTAACATCTTCTTAACATAATCAATATCTCTTGGATGTGTTAATTTAAATATCATAAAGTTAGAAACTTGTGAAATAACTGTTTCAGAAAGTTCAACTGGTCTTTGTGATATTAAATCTAGAATAACACCATATTTTCTACCTTCCTTAGCAACACGTTCAAAGATATTATAACCTAGTAAATATAAGTCATTATCATTTTGAACATATCTGTGTGCTTCTTCTAAGAAGATATGGAATGGTATTGTAGCACGGTTATTTAAACTCTTAGCAAAATTAAATAACATTTTAGCAAAAGTCTTAGTAACAAATTTAGCAAACCAATCATCTACATCTTCTAAGTTAAAGTTAACTATTTGAGCTTTATGAGCGTCTTTTGTAACTAATGAAGCAATATATTTTTCTCTTGTAATAAATTCAGGTACTTTAAAATACTGACTATATTCACTAATTAATAATGAATGTAATCTAACTTTTAATGTAATAGCAGATGCATACGCTATATCATTTCTAAGTAATCCTTCAGATATTAATGTGAAGTTTAATGCTTTTTCTAAATCTTCTAATGTATAATAATTTATTTCTGTTGGTTCATATTTATCTAATGCTTCATCTATAAATGATGTTACATATTCAGTTACTAAGATACTTTCAGTAAAGTTACCTGCTGTATCTATAATGAAACAATCTCTAAACTTACGAACATAACCAAGTCCTTGTACAGGAGCTTCCATATTAAATTCATTAGTTGAACAAGTTTCTAGAATAGCAAATATATCATTTCTTTTAGACGCGGATGTTTGATTAGTAAATAATATTGCCATAATAGCTTTAGCTATTAAATGATTTTTATATTTAGTAGACATTTCACTGCTTAAAGCAAATATTTGAACTAATTTTAACATTCTTTCTACAATTGGTATTTGTGAATGTTCAGTAACATTTAAAAGTATCGCTAAATCCTCTGTATCTAAAAGCCATAATGGAATTCTCAATTTTTCACCCATTGTGTCATATTTATTAGTTGTATAATATTTAAAATTATAATTTGGATTAATACTATTAATATTTCTAAATGAGTTATGATATTCACCATAAGCATCAAAAATAAAGAAATTAGCTTTATATGGAAGTAATGCTGGATCAGTAAATACATTTTGCAATAATCTAGCTACGCCACATGATTTACCAGAACCAGAGTTACCAAATATAGCCATATGATTACTAAACATATCATTAACATTAGCCATAATAGGATAATCATCATACAAAGGTGATACACCAACACTAAATCTACCTTTACCAGGTACACCAACTAACATAGCTAATTCATCTTTATTTATAATTCTTAATTTAGCTTCTAATGTTGGTTTTCTAATTACTCCACCAATAAAACCTCTTTCTGTAATTTCACCCAAAAAAGTAACCTTAATAACTTCTTTAGATACATCTTCTACTTCTCCTAATATTTTTTTATTATCATCTTCAAATACAACATGCATATTCATCAAGTTAGTAGCTACAGGAGTACCTTCTGGTATTGATATATGCGCTGTGTTATCACTAATATAAATTATCTTACCGAACATTAGCCTCACCCTATTCTATAAAAATTATATCAAAATATAGTATTTTTTACAAGAAAAAACACATTATTAAATGTGTTTTAAGCTACTTCTTTTAATTTATCATATACCTTACCATATACCTTACCTGGAACTAAATCATTCTCATATATTTTATTCATTTCACCTACAGTAACAAATCTATATCCGTCTTTAATTAATTCAGGTAATACTTCTTCTAATGCTTCAATCGTATCTATAGATGTATCATGTAATTTTATAATTGAACCAGGCTGAATATTACTTATAATTTTATTTCTAATTGCTTCTTTATCACGTACATCACTTGTATCTATATTCCAAAGTACAAATGGCGATTTAGATCTTATCTTAATAGATCCGTTTAATTTACCATATGGTGGTCTTACTATATTAGATGGTTTAACACCTAAGTTCTTCAACATATCAAGTGTATTATCAATTTCAGCATCTACATCTTCTAAACTCATATTAGTAAATGGTTTATGTGAATATCCATTTATACCTATTTCGTTACCCTTAGAACGAATATTTTTAATAGCTTCCTCATTACCCCTAATCTTATTACCTAAGATAAAGAATGTTGCCCTACTATGATTTCTTTCAAGTACTTTTAATAATTCATTTGTATATTTAGTAGGTCCATCATCAAATGTAAGTGATACTAATTTATTTTCCAAAAAATTAGTTGTATTATTAACTACTTCAACATCTTCTACTACCTTTTCTAAATCATAGATAATAGGTAGTGTTGGTATACCATATTTCTTTTTATTTTCTATAGTATCTTCTATGATAGGTCTTATATATTTAAAACTATTATTTTTAACAATATTAGTATTATAACTATACATATTAATAATTTCTAGTTTCATATCATCACCTCTAGACAATATGATATGATACCAAAAATAAGTATAAATGTCAAAAGAAAAATAGTTTATTCAACTATTTCTCCATCCATACTCCAAGTTTTCACATCAGTTATATGTACATTAACGATTTTACCAACATTAGATAAATCACCTTTTACATTTACTAATTTCATTGTATCAGTATAACCCATCATTAAAGATTCATTTTTTTCACTTAATCCTTCAATTAATACCGGTACAACTTTATCTAAATATTTATCATTAGCTTCTTTAGCGTATTTATTTATCAACTCATTTAATTTATGTAATCTATCTTCACATACTTTTTTATCAAGTTGTTCCATTTTAGCAGCAGGTGTACCTTCTCTTGGTGAATAAATAAACGTGAATGCAGAATCATATTTACAAGCATTAACTACATCTAAAGTCTCGTTAAAATCTTCTTCAGTCTCACCTGGGAAACCTACAATAATATCTGTTGTAATAGCACATTCTGGCATAGCAGCTTTAATATTATTATATAAAGTTAAATATTCTTCTTTAGTATATCTTCTACCCATTAATTTTAATATTTTAGAAGAACCTGATTGTAATGGTAGATGAATATAAGGCATGATATTATCACGTTCACTTATAACTTCTATCATATCATCTGTAAAATCCCAAGGATGTGATGTAACAAATCTAACTCTATCTATTCCTGTATCAGCAACTTTAGCTAATAATTCAGCAAATGATATATCATCTATATCTTTACCATATGCATTAACATTTTGACCAAGTAACGTTACTTCTTTATATCCTTCTTTTTTAAGACATTCTACTTCTTTTACTATTTCAGTTGAATATCTGCTTCTTTGTTTACCTCTTGTATATGGAACTATGCAGTAAGTACAGAATTTATCACAACCGTATTGGATATCTACCCAAGCTTTAATATTAGAATCTCTTTTATATTTAACATTTTCAAATACTTCACCTTGCATAGAATATACTTTAATATTTTGGTTATCCATTTTATTAAGTAGCATATCAGTAAGTTCATGAATATTATGAGTACCAAATACTATATCTACATATGGATGATTTTTAATTAAATCATTAGCCACAGACTCTTCTTGAGGCATACATCCACATATACAGATAATTAAATCATGATTATTTGTTTCTTTTTCATGTTTACATCTACCTAAAAATCCATATAACTTATCATGAGCGTTTTCTCTTATGGCACATGTATTTAAAACTACTACATCTGCACCTTCTATAGTATCTATAGGAGTCATTCCAACACTTTCTAAGATATAAGCTATCTCTTCACTATCATGTACATTCATCTGACAACCATAAGTTCTTATAAAGTATTTTTTATTTTTATACATATCAGATACTTTATCATCTAAATATATATGTTTAGTTTCTTCACTATTTCTTTTTTTCGCGTCCAACATATTTGGTAAGTTCATACAAATCACCTTTAATGATAATAACATAGATAGTATATTTTTTCAAGAAAAGTTTTGCTAAAGATATTGTTAAATTTTATAGTTTATTATATATTTTTAATGTAGTGTGTTGTAAATAGAAAGGATTATATTTATGACACAAAATTTAATTAAAAAAAAATACATAGATGTAACAATTGATTATTTAAAAAATGCAATACCTAATAGCCATACGATAGTGAATAGTTACTTCTATATTTCTAACGACAATATATATATTGTAGATGGAACAAAAAAAGTAATCCTAGATTACAGCGACAAAGAATTAGAAATAGCTATATGGATCGAAACAATAATTGGCGGTGAATTTTATATGAATCCTAAAGTTAATATACCTGACGGAATTAAGACAGCAGATTATTGGTGGAACGGCGAATATTGGGATTTAAAAATGCCAATCGGTTCTAGTCGAAGAACAATTGAAAATATGATAAAAGATAGTAAAGAACAATCAAAAAATTTTATTATAGATATTTCTAATAGTAAATTAACAATAAATGAAGCAAAATATCAAATCAAAAATATTTATAATAATGCCGCTAGAAAATGGATAAATAAAATAATATTAAAAAAGGGTTCAAAACTTATAGCTATTTATAAAAGAAAATAAGATTGACCGCAACCCATACGGGTCACGACCAATCTCATTAATTAGATTATACATTCTTTACAAAAATATGTCAAATAGCATTTTTCAAGAAAAATTGATATAATTAACTTGGTGATTTTATGTATACTATAGCTAGAAATATGTCTGATACTAAAGAAATAAATAAATCTAAATTTATAGGTTATTTAATTAAAATAAATAGTACTGATGATGTAAAAAACATTCTTGATAAAATGAAAGATGAATATAAAGATGCTACTCATATATGTTATGCATACATTTGTGACGGAAAAGAAAAAGCATTTGATGATGGTGAACCTTCTGGTACTGCTGGTATACCTATTTTAGATATATTAAGAAAAAATGAATTAGATCATATATTAGCTATTGTAGTCAGATACTTCGGTGGCATTAAATTAGGTGCGGGAGGGTTACTTAGAGCTTATGCTAATTCAATTAATGATTTAGTTAAATCTAGTGAAATAAAAGAATTAGTAGATGGATATAAAATTAGATTTGAAATACCTTATGATAAAATAAGTTATGTAGATCAAAAAGTAATTAATATTCTATATAAAGAATTTGATTTAAATGTTATATATGAAGCTATCGTAGATGAAACTCTATTAGAAGATATTAAAAATATAGCTATTAAATTAGAGATATTATACAAGATAAAAACAGCATTTTAAAAAGAACTATTATATAAGTTCTTTTTGTATGGTCTTCTATTAGACGCGATATATATTTTTTGTTTATCATCCTCTTTAACAATCTTAAACATGTGATAACCATCTGTTACACTTTCATAGAATTCTTTACATCTTTTATAATAGTGAGGGTTTTTAGTACATACACCCATAACGATATCAGCTCTTCTAAAATCTATATTTCTTAATATTAAATCCTCACCATTAGCTATTCCTTTAAATAAAAGAACACTATCAAAGTTTAAATATATTTTACCTGATTCAGTACATATTCTATACTCACTTGGATTAGACATTACAGAAGTTATTCTATTATCTTTATGGTTAGTAATTTCACATATAGATTCATCTTCTCCTATTAAACATTTTACATGTTTTGAAAAAGTAAAATTATTATTTATTGTTTGTTTTTCCCAAATTACATAGTCTAAATCAAATGGATTCTTATTTAAAATATAATTTATCTTACCCGCAGATAATTCTCTTTCGTTGAAAAATTGTCTTAACATAGCGACGTCATAATCAATATAATTCATATTAACCCCTCTTTCGAGGGTATATAATACCACATTTTTTTAATATATGCAAAATAGAAGCATTTAGCTTCTATTTTATTTTATCTTTAATATCTTTTGCCATCTTAGCAACTGATGGTCCCATCTTTTCTACTGATTCTTTAGCAATTGGTAAACCTTGCTCAGTCACAAATGAAGTTATTTCTCTACCTTTTAACATAAATATAAATGGTAATAATGACATAAGCACAGCAACTATAACAAATCCACCAAACATATAAAATGGTATACTATATGTTTTATCATTAGCTCTTTCTAAAGTATTATATAAATCACAATATTTATTAAGATTAATATTATGATTAAATGTACATCCATATTCAAATACGTAATTAATATCTTCGATAGTTTTAGTATCTTCTTTTATACTTTCCTTTAATTCAACTATTTTATCTTGGTTTTCGTAATAATCTTCTGTAAAACCTCTAAAAGGAACACGTTCTAATTTTTTTATTTCTTCATTAACTGGTTTATTCTTTTCAGTCAATGAATTTTTTAAAGTAACTAATTCTTCTTTAGCTATGTTTAATTCATTAGTTAAAGATTCTATTCTCTCTGGATTAGATCTATTAATACCAAAATATATTAATCCACCACCTATAGCTAAACCAATTAAGACAATAACTATAATAATTACTCTTATTTTATTTTTACCTTTATTATACATGTCTTCATTCAAATACTCATTTTCCATAATATCACCTAATGAAATTATAACATATATTAAGGCAAAATAAAAACCCCAATAAGGGGTAATTATCATAAATGGTGTCCCGGGAGAGATTCGAACCCCCGACCCACGCCTTAGAAGGGCGTTGCTCTATCCAGCTGAGCTACCGAGACATGTGCTTCATTTGGAAACACATTAATTATATAATAAAATTAAATATTATTCAAGACTTTTTAACACACTTTTATAAATTTCATCATTATCTACATAAAATATCACTTCTGATACGTCATAATTATCTTTAATTGATAAAGATATTGTATTTATAACTTCTTCTAATATATTATCTGTATCATTTAAAATATAGCTATTAAATACTAATTCCATAGTATCATCAATTATATTTGTTTTTAATAATTTAGTATTACTATTGATAAAACTCATTAAATTAGTCATATATGTATTACTGCTAGTTAAATCTTCAACAATAATCTTGATAGGTTCCCTATTATCATTAACATATTTAGTTACAGGAACATAATAAGTATCATCATTAAATTTACTAACATAATATGTTGTTATAGGTTTAATATCATCTAATGAAGTGAATTCATACTTTTTATTTATACCAAAATTTCTATCTAAATAATTAGGAATAACTATATTAGATGGTAATCTTTTAAGTGGATAACCATCAATAGTTATTACTATACCATTAACATCTTTAATTTCTGTCATAGTATATACAATAGATTCTATTATAGACATTTCATATTCATTATCAAATAATTTATTAAAATCTATAGTTAATACTCCATTTAAATATGTAATACCATTTACTACTACATCACTAGGTATTAATGATTTAAATCCACTTGGAATACTACTTTCTCCTTTTCCACCAATAATTAAAATATCAAGTAATTCATTAGCTAAAGAAATAGTATCTATATTATTTACAATAACATCAGTTTTACCAAGCATACCATTATTATCAAGTAAATATATACTTGATTTCTTTATATCTATTTTAGGAATATCTATATTACTTACATCTAATACTTTATCTGATGGAATTAAATATATTAGAAAGCACGCGAATATCGCGCCTAAAGATATTAATATCCTTTTAATTAATCTTTCTTTTAACATAGTACACCTCTAATTAAAGATATGAAAAAAAGAAGCAATTATGCTTCTATAATGAAATCTCGTTAAGCCTTAGTAATTCTATTACCGCACCGGCTCTACCTTTTACACCTAATTTCTGCATTACATTAGATATATGATTTCTCACCGTCTTCTCACTTATATTTAGTTTTTCAGCTATCTCTTTAGTACTACTATTCATAACAAGCAAATCAAAGACTTCTTTTTCCCTATTTGTTAGGATACTACTTTTCATATTCCCTCACTTTCTAGATGGGTTTTCCATATTATTTTATGAAGGATTATCTATTTTGTGAAGATGAGTACCTATTTTATTCAAATTTAACACTTACATACATCTTATTTTCATAGTTATCTTGAACAGTTCGCATAATATTGTTAGCCAACTCTTTCGTATGATCAGTTTTAGATGCTACTACATTTATCTTATCGCCATCTAAAGTAACAACAGATGATATATTAAATGCATCTTTTATTTTTTTCTCTAAACTAGATTCTTCACTTTTAACATCATTTAAACTTTTCATCTTCTCATATGCATTATTCTTTTCTTCAGTTGTCTTAGCCACATCAGTTAAAATATTATTTAAGTTTTCCATTTCATTTAATACTTTTTCTTCTTTTTCTACTCTTAAAGCAACTAAAGATGCAGCTTCACTTTCTTCTACCACAGATGTTTCTATACTATCAATGGACTTACTAGTTTCTAATAAAACATCATTAGGCATAGTTATATAATATACACTTAATACTAAAACTAAACTAAATAAAGTTAAAAACCATATATTCTTTTTATTAATCATAATCTCACCTATTAAAGTATATAGGTAAAATTAAATTTTATTCTAGATTTTTTTAAAATACTTAATTATAAATTCTGTTTTATTATTACCTGATTCAACATAAATATTACCATTATCCATATTAATGATATTTCTAGATAATGATAGACCTATACCTACACTATCACTATTTGAATTACTTCCTTTATAAAATCTTTCAAATAGATGCTTTTGATCTTCTTCACTAATGGTTGAACCATAGTTTCTAATAAGTATCTTTTTATACACTTTATTATCACTATATTCTATATCTATTACGCTATCTATATTAGAATGTTCTAATGCATTTTTAATGATATTTGATATAGCTTCTACTTCCCACATCTTATCACAATATAAAGTATCAGTTTTATTACAGTCTATATTAATTTTGATATTTTTTAAATCCGCTAAAGAAGATACTTTTTCTATACTCTCATCAATTAATTCTTTTACTTTAATATCTTTTCTTATAAATTCAATGGTATTAACATCAAACTCCGATAATTTTAATAATGATGTTACTAAGTTTTTAATATTATAAGTTTCTTTTTTTATTTTTTTAACAAAGCTATTTCTAGTTGTATCATCCATATTTGGATTATCTAAGATATTATCTAAATTAATCATAATTGAAGTTAAAGGTGTCTTTAATTGATGTGATATATCTTCTAAACCCTTTTTTAAATTTTCTTTATCTTTAATTGAATTATCCGCGATACTTCTTAACATTATAGTTGTTTTATATATTTCACTTTTTAATATCGATAATTCATCTTCACTCATTGAATCTATTTGAGTGTCATAATTATGATGATTTATATTATCAATTAGTTTAATAATATCATCTAGTTCTTTCTTTTTCTTATAATTATCATATAAATAGAAAGCCATAAATAATATAATTGTACCCAACAATATTGATATTTCAATTATAAAATATTTTGTATAAGATACATTATTATTTATAATACCTATATTTGATATATTATATCCATATTTATCTATTAGATTATGATTGAGTTCATTATTATTAATCATTTTTAAAATATCATCATCACTTAATGATGTATTTGTCTTAACATAGTCAATAATATAATTTATTTTATTGTTATAATTTTTATTATATTCTTTATATTCAGATATTTTATATACACTATATAATACTATAGGTATCAATAATATAATAAGTATAATAATAATTCTATTTATTTTCTTCATATAACTTATAACCCAATCCTTTAACATTAATAATAATATCAGAACCTATTTTATCTTTTAATCTTTTAATATATACAGTTAATGTATGATCATCGACATCATTACCTGTAAGTTCCCATATCTTATCTAATATTGCATCACGTCTTACAATGCCACCTTTAGATACAAAAAGTAAATTTAATATATTAAGTTCTATAGATGTAAGTTTAATATCTTCACCATTTTTAGTTAATTTCATTTTATCAATATCATATTCTATATCTTTAATCTTAATTACTGTATTATTTTCTTTACGCATTAATATTTTTTTAATTCTAACCAATAATTCTTTAGTAGAAAATGGTTTAGTCATATAATCATCCGCACCTAATTCTAGACCTTTTACTATATCGACTTCACTATCATTCGCGGTTAAAAATATAGTTGGTATATTTCTATCACATAAATAATTTTTATAGAAATCAAAACCATTTCCATCAGGAAGTGTTATATCAAGTATAACAATAGATGCATCCATATATTTTTCTTTAGCTTCATTAATATTAAATGCTTCTTCTACGCTATATCCAGCTTCTTTTAATGAAAATGATAAACCATCTAATATTTCTTTATTGTCATCTACAAGTAAAATCATAATATCACCAATATAATTATAACATAAAAGAGAGTTAATACTCTCTTAAATGTTTTCATTTCTAATAGTTTCAATTGTATTTTGTTTATTTATTTTACTGATTGAATATTTCATTATTAATGATATTAATAGTAATACAACAACTATAGAAATAATTATTCCTTTTATCGGGAATTGATATGTTAATATATCTTGATCAATAGCTTTAAATGCTGCATATGATATAGCAACACCAAATACAATACCAAATGATAATGACTTAAATCCCATAAACATACTTTCTAATCTAATCATACGATTAAATTCTTTCTTAGTCATACCTACTGATTTTAACATTGCGAATTCTCTTTTTCTTAATTCCATGTTAGTAGTTATTGTATTAAAAATATTAGTAATTCCAATTAATGAAATAACAATAATAAATCCATACATAAATATTGAAACTAACGTATATAAATTATTCATCATCTTGTAGTTTTGGTTAACATTATATATTTCATATGTATAATCCTTTAATGCATTATCAAAACTATCTTGTAACTTATTAGGATCAGTACATTTAATATATGTATCAGATGTATATGACTCAATATATTTATTAAATAATTCTTCATGCATAACAATATGAGGTTGTCTATTATTTAGTTCATATCCAAATGGTCTTTCACTAGTTACATATCCAATTGTAACACTGATATTTTTATCATTAATGTTTTTATTAACTACACCATCTATAATATCGCCTTTTTTGTAATCAAATCTACGAACTGAATAATCATGTCTTTTATTTGAATCATCATATTTAATTATTTTAATACTATCTACTAAAATAACTTTATCTTTAACATCATCATATTTGACGTTAATCTTTTTTAAATATTCCCTATATTCTTTATCTCCTAGACCAATGATATTAGTATAATATTCTGTAGCAGTATCATTTGGATCAAGTTCCTTATATTCTCTTGAAGTTTTAATGTTGCTCATAAATAATGCATCATTCATTGTATAAGACGATTCAATAACTGTATCATCTAATAGATTATTAACTATATTTTTAGTTTTACTGTCAGGATCTTGTATAAATACAGATAAATTAAATTCAGTTGTTTGGAAATCTTCTTTAATACTTCTAAAGATAATATCCATGAATGATGATAATGCAACAAATGTAAACACTGATACAATTATAGATATAACTGTAGTTCTATATTTCTTTTTATTTCTCTTTAAATTCTTATAAGAAATTACCCCGCCCACTCCAAATATCTTATTAATAAATTTTGGAGATTTTATTTTTTTTGGATTAATTTTAATACTACCAGAGTTTCTTATTGATTCTATAGGAGAAACTTTTGATGCTTTTCTAGCTGATGATAATGCAGATAAATATACTGTTACTACACCTAATACTATAGCAGCTAATGTAGCTAACCACGAGAATGAGAATGATAAATCTACTTGTATTAAATCTTTAACAAATAAGTTACTTATAATCATTAATATAAATGAAGCAAGAAAACCTAATAATACACCTAATGGAATACCAAATAATCCTAATATTGTAGCTTCATAATAAACATTCTTCTTAATTTGTTTTTGAGTTGAACCAATACTTTTTAACATACCATATTGTTTTATTTTTTCTGTTATAGATATATCAAAACTATTTTTAATACAGAAAACTGATGTAACTATTATAATAATAACTATTATTATTACAAATGTTTCTAATCCAGTTACCATATCACTTTTTAATGGATTTGTTTCTAAAGCAATTAAATATTCATTTGCAGTAGTATTATATTTAATATTTGATGTTAATTCATCACATGCATCTAATTCTTCTTTTGACATGTTTTCAAATTCATTCATACATTTATCAAATTTTATACCATCTACACCCAAAATATTACCTGTTACTTCATATAATTTTTTTAAACCTTGTTTATTATATTTTGTATAAACATCATATAATCCATCGTCTATATCTTCACCATAAGTTATAAATGTATATCCAGGTGCTTCATAACCTTCAATATTATTTGCAGGTCTTTCAGTAATACCTACTACTTTATATTTATGTGATGTTGTATCAACTAATTGCTCACCATCTTGATAAGGATTAAATTGATTTAATGTAGTACCATCTAATTCACGATTACCAACTTCTAAAGTTAATTCTTCACCTACTTTAATTTCTAATCTACCATTAGTCTTTAAATGTAATGGAACTAATATTTCATTACTATTTTCAGGCATTCTACCTTCCACTAAATTGACAGATAAACTTTCTAATGCTTTTTTATTAAATGATTTTATATAAGCATAAGGTTTATAATCATTTTTAGAATCTATCTTAGAGTATCCTACATTTTTAACTAAGTAAAAATCTTTAATTGCCTTATTATTACTTATTACTGATAAATCTTTTTTATCTACATCAAAGTATGCAACATGAAAATCTCCTATCATATCTGCTTCATATTTAATAAGTGATTTAGTACCACTTGTATACACTGATGCGACTGCAGTTATCAAAGCAACTGATAACATAATACCAATAATAGTAACAATAGTTCTTTTCTTATTTAATTTTAAATTCTTTATTGTTAACTTATTTAGTAAATCCATAATTATACCTCACTAACTATGTGTCCATCTTCAATTTTAATAATTCTATCTGCTTCTTTAGCTATTTCCATATTATGTGTGATCATAATAATTGTTTGTTTATATTCTTTATTAGATTTTTTTAGTAATGCGACTATTTCATCACTTGATTTAGAATCTAAGTTACCTGTTGGTTCATCTGCTAAAATGATAGTTGGATTAGTTATTAATGCCCTACCAATACTTGTTCTTTGTTGTTGACCACCTGATAATTGATTAGGCAAATGTTTTTTTCTATTACTTAATCCTAATAAATTTAATAATTCTTTTAATTTTTCAGGATCTACTTCTCTACCATCTAAAGACATTGGTAGGCATATATTTTCTTCTACATTTAATATAGGTATTAAATTATAGAATTGATATATTAAACCTACTTGTCTTCTTCTAAAGATAGCAAGTTTATCATCGCTCATTTTATAGATATCAATTCCATCTACAAATACTTTACCTGATGTTGGTCTATCTACTCCACCTAATAAATGTAGTAACGTAGATTTACCTGATCCTGATGCACCTACTATGGCAACGAATTCCCCTTTCTCTACACTAAAACTTACATTATCCAAAGCAATGACTTTATTGTCTCCTTTACCATATACTTTGGATAAATTTTCAACTTTTAAAATTTCCATATTTTCACCTCTTTCATATTCAGTATAACAATTGAAAGTTACAATAAAGTTACAATTTTAAAATTTTTTTAAAAAAATTAAAAAGAATTACTTTTTAAGTAATTCTTTATCATCTATAACTTTTTTAATCATAGAAACAAATTCATCTAAATCGATTGAAGTTTGTTCTTGTGAACCAAATACTCTATAGTTAACTGTATTTGCTTCTAATTCTTTATCGCCTAATACTAAAGTATAAGGAATTTTTTTAGTTTGAGCTTCTCTCATACGATAACCTAGTTTTTCTTCTTTATCATTTAAGTTAACTCTGATACCTGCAGCTTTTAATTTATCAACTACCTTTTTTGCGTATTCTAAATGATATTCATTTGATACTGGTATAACTGATACTTGAACAGGGGCTAACCAAGTTGGTAATGCTCCTTTTGTCATTTCTAGATATAATGCAATAAATCTATCTAATGTACCTAATATAGCTCTATGGATAACTACTGGAGTTTTCTTAGAACCATCACTATCAACATATTTTAAATCAAATTTTGCTGGTAAGCAGAAATCTAATTGGCAAGTTGATAATGTTACTTCATTACCTACTGCTGGTTTAATTTGAACATCTAATTTAGGTCCATAGAATGCAGCTTCACCTATTTTTTCTACGTAGTCAACTTTTAAATCTTTTAAAACTTCTCTTAGTTTATTTTCAGCTAAATCCCACATTTCATCATCATGATGATATTTAACTTTATCTTCTGGATCTCTTAATGATAATTCAAATTTATATTCTTTTATTCCTAATTCCTTATATACTTCTAAAATTAAATCAACTACACCTTTGAATTCAGATTCAATTTGTTCTGGTGTACAGAAAATATGACAGTCATTTTGACAGAATGTTCTAACTCTTTCAATTCCCTTTAATGAACCAGATGCTTCATATCTACAGTCTCTTGCGATTTCTGCTATTCTAATTGGAAGTTCTCTATATGAATGTAGATCATTTGAATACATAACCATATGATGTGGACAATTCATTGGACGAAGTACATATTCTTCATCTTCTACTTCCATGATTGGGAACATTGAATCTTTATAATGTTCTAAGTGTCCAGATGTTTTATATAATTCAACATTACCTAAAGGTGGAGTTTGAACATGGACATATCCTCTTGCGATTTCTTTATCTCTAATATAATTTTCTAATGTATTCCATAATGTGAAACCATTTGGTAAATACATTGGTAGACCTCTACCTACTAAATCAGACATCATATAAATACCTAAATCTTTACCAATTTTTCTATGATCTCTTTCTTTTGCTTCAGCAAGTTCTTGTAAATGATTATTTAAATCTTCTTCTGTATCAAAGCATATTCCGTAGACACGAGTTAACATTTTATTTTTCGCATCACCCTTCCAATACGCACCTGATACTTTTAATAATTTAAAATATTTTACTTCTTTAGTTGTATCAACATGACCACCACGACATAAATCAGTGAAATCACCTTGTGAATAGCATGAAATTACTTGTTCATTTTCATCCATTCTAGAAAGTAAATCTAATTTATATGGATCATCTTTAAACATTTCTAAAGCTTCTTCTTTAGTTAATTCTCTTCTAACGATTCTTTTGTTATCTTTAGAGCATTTTTTCATTTCTCTTTCGATTTTTTCAAAATCATCTTCTGTAATAGTATTATTACCTAGATCCATATCATAGTAAAATCCTTCTTCTATTGCTGGACCTACCCAAAATTTTACTTCTGGATATAAATGTCTAATTGCTTGTGCCATTAAGTGAGCACAACTATGATTTAATTTTTTTAATCTTTCATCCTCTAATATGTTTATCATAAATTTTCCTCCCTTATATCATAAATTTTTTTCTTTTATTTTCCAGTTCAATGGTATCTTCTTCTTGTTTCTTATCAGATTTTAATGATATATAATCACCATTAGACTGTACCAATGTACCATTATTTGTATAATAATTTAATAGTTTTTTTGTTGTATAACCAACCATAGAAATTTTACCACGCCATATAAATAAAAAATTAATAGCTTGTTGAAATTCTATATTTGCGACACTATCTAATGGTAAGTGGATTCTAGCGATACCCCTATTTGAATTATCTTTAGCCTTCTTTTTAAGCGCATCTGCTATATCCTCCCAATACAAAAATCCAGTTTCATATAAAGATCTAATTGTATCTGAAAATAAAACTTCACCCGTTTCTTCTATTGGAATTTCATTTTCCAAATTAGCTGCTTTTATTATTTTGTAATATAAATATTGTTCATAAACATTATATAAAACAGCTTTCTTCATATTATTATCTGGAATAGTGTGAATTATATTTTGCAATTTATCACAATCACTAAAATCTAAGACAACATTATAATAATCAGTATCTTCCTTTACCTCATCTAAATATTGATCAATAACCTCTTGTTCATCATCACTGAAATAACAAATAGCATTCCATTCATCCATACCACGCAGGTTAATTCTCATTTCATCACTCATAAAAACCTCCTAAAACAAAATAAAAAGGATGGCATAAGGAGTCATAATGACGGTACCATCCTTTTATTTACTTAATTTGATAACGGCATTGCCGGGCTAACTTTTAATAGCCACTCAAAGGTAGTAATTATTAAGCTTTGTTATCAGTTTCCATCAACCACTGACTTTCTATAAACTCTACTAAATAATCGTGTCCTTTTTCATTGATTTATACATTAATTTTATCACTTATATTTATTTTGTCAACATTTTTTTCTTGTTATAGCATTCATCTATATACATTTTATTTAAAAGAATTCTTTCGTTCAAATAATCAGCTAAAGATGAGGCTGTTTCTCTAAGAACATCAGCATCAACATTATATATATCTTGATCTAAAAAGTAATTGCCAATCATTCTTTGATTAAATTCAGCACAATAATTTCTTAGTGGTATTGCAATATGGGCATATGCATCTACATCAAGTCCAAAATGTCCTTCATTCAAAGCTGAATAATAGGATGTACCATAAGAAGCAGCTAATGCACATTTAATTGATACAAATTCTGGATCTGTAATTATACTAGTAAAGTTGGGATTACCTGTCTTCTGATTTTTTAAATTATTACGAAATATAAAAGGTATATCAAATTCACATGCCTTTAAAGCCCAATGAGAATTAGTTAATACTTTTAATTCACTAATAATTCTATTACTCGGATTATTACCAAATCTATCATTTGCTTTACGTGTTGGATCCAATGCTTCCTTGGAATGCATATATATTTGTCTCCTAACATTTTTACCAAGTAAATATTTTGAATAATCATATAGATTTCTTAAATCATTAGCAAATGGTAGATTACCACCATTTAAAATTAATTCATCAATTTTTCCATAAGTATAATTATCATTTACTCTTATAAGTGCCCTATCAACTCTTGCATCGACTATTGTATATTCCGGATCCACTTCAAAAGTAAATGCTTGAACCAATTTATCTGCTCCTACTCTTAATGATCCAAAATCACTCGATATAGCTTTAGGTAACATTGGTATTTCTTTACTATAGTAAATTGTTTCAGCTATATTATATGCATATTCATCTAAGTTTGAACCTGCCAATACTATATCAGTTATATCCGCAATATATATACCAATTAAAACATTTCCATTCGGTAACACCTCATAAGATAAAGCATCATCCAAGCATGTCGCATCATTTGGATCTATTGTAAATATATATTTCTTATTCCTCAAATCAATTATATTATTACCTACATTAATATTAAAATCACAATTAAAATCAGTGGATTTAATAGGTGTAGGAATATCATATTTTCTTTTACAATCACGTGTAGTAATTTTTTCTAAAATATACATCATTCTATCTTTATGTAACTCTACTACTTCACTATTTTCTTCTGCAGTCATGAATTCTTTAAATGTATTAATGATATATTGCATATTATCGGCATATGCAGATACCTCAAAATTAGGTTCTGCAGATAGAAATAAGAATAGTTTTACATAATATTCATCAAAAGCATATACACCATATAAATATTCATCACATACTTTTCTTATAATGTAATCTATATCTAACTTAATCGCTTCTTTTATATATTCATTTTTGATGTTAATTAATAATTTAATATCTTTTACTTCAAATAAGATATATCTAATTATTTGTTTAGCTTGCTCACGTCTTATACGAAGTTTTTCTTTTTCTTCCGCTTCAACTATATGCCTATTTATATATTCTTCACTGTCAAGTATATCTACAATTTTTATTAAGGAACTTTGAATTTTAGCGAGTAGTTGATTTAATTTTTTACTATGTATCTTAGTTAATTCAATAGATATTATATTTATTGCTTCTTCTATTTTATGATATATTGGTGAAGTCTCCATTATATCTTCAAAATATATAAGTTTGGCAATACACGGTACCAAGCGGAGCAAATATTGATAATTACCAGGACGTGAAGTTGCTTTTATATGAGATACCGCGTTTATTATATCATCTACTATATCAAAAAGAAGGTTGTAGTTAGTACTATAATCAAAAAGAATTTTCAAATCAGTAGCTTCTACTTCATTGTTAAATAATAATTTACTTTTTGACTTTATATCTTCTACATCCTTCTTCATATAAAAACCTCTATTTTCTAAGATTCTTACTAACCATAACTAAATCATCAGTAAGTTGCTTAACTCTTTCTATAATTCTTCTTGCTTTAACCTTATCCACTTTATTCTTTGTATTTGAAAAATGTTCATCCAATTCATCAATAGTTAAATTTGATGTAAAGAATGTGGTTAAATGATTTTCCATACGATATTGAAGTAATGGGCATAATATATCATCCCTACTCCATTCTGTAACTGATTCAGCCCCTATATCATCTATAAGTAATATTGGAACTGTTTTCACATTATCATATTTAGCTTTAAAATCTGTTTCAAAAGAACTTCTTAGTTCTAGTAGAAACTCTGGCCAAAAAACAATAGCTGATTTAAAACCATCTTTAGCTAATTCATTAAATGCAGCACTAACTAAATATGTCTTACCAGCGCCAAAGCTTCCATTTAAGTAAGCCCCTTTAATATGGTTATTCTTTTTATATGCTTTTATAAAATTATTTAAGTATTCAATTACTTCTAATCTTTTTTTATCATTCATAAATACATTATCCCAACTAGCGTTTTTAATGTCTTCTGGGATATGATTGAAATATACATTATCACGATATTTAATTGTTTCTAAATAGTCTTTATAATTTTTACATATTTGATATTCAAAAACTAATTTATTATCTTCTACTACTCTAGGTAAATAACAATAACCTAATACTTTATTTCCGCATTCAAACTTATCCTTACATTTCACGCAATTGGCGTATTCTTTAGCAGATTGCTCTAATAAAGATGTATATTTAATTAAGAATTTTCTTTGTATACCAAGTTTAGTAACTAAAGCCTTAAAATCTTCATCTTTTAAAGCTTCATCATAAGCTTTTTCTAAATCATAATTTAACTTAGCCTTAAAGCCATTTTCTTCTAATTCATCTAATACTTTCTTCATATTACATCGCCTTTAATCTTTCTCTAAATGCTTTTTCCTCTTCTTCTGTAAGTTCATCTGTTTCAATATCTTTATCAAACCAAGATGGTTCTTTAGTAGTAGTTTTAGTTATTTTAGCCTTCTTCTTTCTTTCTTCTTTAGCCTTTTCCATTGCATCTGGAACGGTATTAATATTACTACGTTTCCATTCTAATGCTTTATTTTCTATAAATGATTTAACTAATTTATTCTCACTTGTACTTAAAACATAATCAAGTAATACATTAGTTACTCCTGGATTTAAACCAATATCAATAAGTAACATCTTTAGAATATCAGTTTCCTCTCTTGATAATTCACATCCGTTTTTAGAAGCTAAATAATCATATGGAGATTCTGTTTCAAATCTATATATCATTTTATTCTTAGATGATACTCTTGTAAGATTAGTTTTTAAATATTCTGGTTGATTTTTATATATAAGACTAATTTTACTATTATTAGTTTCAAATCTATATAATTTTCTTGCGTTTTCTTTAAGTAAATTTATATCTATCTTATGAGCGTCATCTATAGAACTCATAATAATATCTTTCATTTTAGAATCATCATAATTATATACTAAAGCAAGTTTATAAATTAAATCTTTTACTTTACTATTAACACTTCTTATATTTAACATTTGTGATGGAATTAAACTTATAATATTATCTAAATCAATAGTTGGTTCATAAGCAATACCAAGTCTATTTTCTCTTTTAATATTATTTACATCAGCTAAATCCATGACACTAACAGTTTTAAATACATTATTAAAACTATTTGATATATTTTTATAACCTTTTAAATCAATAGTAGGTAATTTAAAATATTCAACAATTCTTTTGTACTCATTAATTCCTAAAGCATCACGAAGTAATGTAGCCATAATTGGATCTTTAAAGAAATCGTATGCTTCTAATGGTGAATAAAGTTCATATACATAATCATTAATATCATCAGTTTCTTTAACGTATGTTTTAATAAGACCAATAGCTTCTAATACTTCTTTAGCTTCCATAATCTTTTCCATACTTAAATGAGTACTTTTCATTAAATAATGATGAGTTAAACTAGATGATATAATATCTTTTCTATCTAAATAATTCCATAAAGTAAAATAAAGGCCTACTGCCATAGACCCTATTATTGGTTCATATAACATGGTAAGTATAAGACGATCATCATCACGCATAACAGTGCGGTTAATAACTAAAAACGTATCTGCGGGCATTACTATATTCATCTTATATCACCTTATTTCTAGTTACATTATAGCATACTTAAACTATTAAAATAAAGTAAAAAACATGAAAAAAAGGAATATTTTTTATTCCTTTTTAATATCTACACATTAACCCTATTATTATCTAATCTAAGTTTATCAGCTAAGGTAACTAAAAACTCTGAATTAGTTGGTTTAGCTTTATCAAAATCAACACTTTGACCAAATAAATCTTCAGTGAATTTCCAATCAGATCTTGTCCAACCTACTTCTATTGCATGCCTCATAGCTCTTTCCACTCTAGATGTTGTTGTATTATATCTTCTAGCTAATTCTGGATATAACTTTTTAGTAATATTACCTATCATTTTAGGATCATCATATAAAAGTGTTATTCCCTCTCTTATATATGAATATCCTTTAATATGTGAAGGAATTCCTAATTCGTGTAACATCTTTGTAATCGTTACTTGTAAATCACCATCTACAAATGATACTATCTTTCCTATATCAGGATCAGATAAATCACTTAATGATATAATTCTATTTTCTAAATCTTTCATATCATATGGTTTTGATATAAAATAGCTAGCTCCCATTCTACCAACCATATGAATGATATCTTCTGTATCATAACTAGTTTCAACTATAACTTTTTTATTAATGCCTCTTTTTCTCATTTCTTCTAAAACATATATACCATCTTTTTTAGGCATAATAATATCTAATAATACCATATCAATATCATTATTCTTTTCTAATATATTAATAGCCTCTTCACCATCACAAGCTGTATATTTTATATCAATACAATTACTTCCATTAAAATATTCTTTTAAAGCATCCAACAATAAAACATTATCATCTACTACTAACATTTTAACTTTTTCCATATTGTATCTCCTTATATTATAATTATAGTCTTGCTTCTTTTTAAAATCTAGAATGAATATTATCTAGTTTTGTCTTAATAAGTACTATTTTGTCGAATTTTGACAAAACAAAAGAAGCTTAATAAAAAACTTCTCAAAACTAACTACTTACTACTCTTCTTAAAATTAAGAACTATACCACCTAAAACGATACCTACATAATAAGTTATAAATCTCCATACTAACATAAATGAACCTAATATTCCACCATTTATGAAGTTAGCATACATATTAGCAAATGAATATTCAAGTCCTCCAGTACCACCTGGAATTGGAACAAACATACCAATCATTAATACATATGATGTAGTTATTATAACTTTATATACTTCTATATTAATACCCATACCTATCGCGACTGTATAAGCAACTAAGATATAAGCTAACATAGCTACTATATTATAGAAAGCACAGATAATAAAATCACGCCTGTTACTTCTAATAATTTTTGATCCTTCATTTAAGCTATCTACATAATCTAACCATTTCTTTTTTACTTCATCCTTATTCTTAACTATGTGTGCTTTATTAAGAATTTTGATAACTATTTTTACAATAGCTTTATTAAATTTCTCATTAAACATAATAAGAAGTAAAAATGCCATAAATATAATACATATAATATACCCAAATATACATAAATTTCTTATAGTTATAGATTCAGCATATAACTTTAAAAATCTATTGGCTATTACTGATACTGTCATAAAAAAGAATAATGATAATTGATGTAAGAATGATGATATAACCATTATATTCGCGCTATTAAGAATTCTAACGCCATCTTTTTTAAGTGACAATACTTGGAATGGACCTCCACCCGATGAAAATGGTGTTACACCATTGAAAAACATTGTCTCAAGTTGTAATCTATATGCTTTTCTAAAAGGATAATCATCATTATAATATCTAACATACTTAGTTGTGATTAAAGCTTTAAAAAACCAATAAGCCATCATAAGTAATATTGAATATACAAACCATATAGGTTTCATAGTTAGAATATAACCCATTACTTCACCAAAATTATCTTTTAAAGTGAAATATAATACTAATGATGTAAATAATAAAAGTATTAAAAAATTTAATTTTCTATTTTTCATGGATAACCTCGATTCCAGGTAGTTTTTTACCAGCAAGTAACTCTAATGATGCTCCACCACCTGTGGATATGTGAGTAAATGAATTTTTATATCCCATATTAATAGCAGCTGATGCAGTATCTCCTCCACCTATAATTACAGTTTTAACTGACATCATAGCTGATAATACTTCTTTAGTACCATTACTATAAATATCTTTTTCAAACATACCCATTGGTCCATTCATTATAATAGTGTTACTTTGATGTATATATTCTTTAAATAAATCTATTGTTTTAGGTCCGATATCTAATCCTATTTCATTAGATGAAATATTATTGATATCTTTAGTATCACATGTCTTACCCTCTAAATCAATTGACACTAATGTATCAATTGGTAATATTATTTTATTACTATATTTATTCATTAAATTACTTACATAATCTATAGATTCATCATCTATAATTGAAGATCCTACATTATATCCTTTAGCTTTTAAAAATGTATAAGCCATTCCTCCACCTATTAAGATATAATCTACTTTATCTATCATATTATCTATTAATCCTATTTTATCTTTTACTTTAGCTCCACCTAAAATTAACGTGAATGGTTTTTCTGGATTTTCCATTACCGGTAACATAGAATCTAATTCCTTTTGTACTAAAAATCCTATTCCATTAGGTAAGTTAGAAGCTATACCAACATTAGATGCATGAGCCCTATGAGATGTTCCAAATGCATCATTAATGAATATATCACCTAAACTAGCCCAGTATTTACCTAGTTCTATATCATTACCTGATTCCTTATTTCCTTCTAAATCTTCATATCTAGTATTTTGAAGTAATACGACATCACCAGGTTCCATACTATTAATAGTATTTTCTACATCAATACCTCTAGTGGCATTAACAAATTTAACTGGTTTAAATAGTAATTCACTAAGTCTAATAGCAACAATACTTAAATCATTTTTTTCTAAATCAGAAACATCTTTAATTCTACCTAAATGTGATAATAAAATTACTTTAGCCTTATTATCTATAGCATATTTTATAGTTTTCAAAGACTCTTTAATTCTATTATCATCAGTAATATGTCCATCAGTAATAGGCACATTAAAATCAACTCTGATAATTACTTTTTTATTATTCAAATCATAGTCTGTAATACATTTTTTCACTATATCAACTGTCCTTTCAAACTACTCCGCAAATATTATAACATAATATTTATTATAAAATAAATACTTAGTATATATTAGATGTTAAGGCAATGTAAAAAGAAGCCTAAGCTTCTTTTTTAGTTTTTTTAGATTTTTCTAATTTATTTAGTACAGCTTTTGTAGCTTTAACAGCTTCAACTCTTAAATTTTCAGCCATTTCTTCCATTACTGGAGTACCTTTTTCTTTAGCGTATTTAGCTAATTCTTTAGTTTTAACTTCAATATCTTTAGCTAATTTTTTTGCTTTTTCTTTTACTTTTTCTTTATCTAAATCAGCTAATTCATTTTTAATATCTGCAATTTTGTTTTCGATATTTTCTTTAACTTCATTAGAATCTAATTCTCTTACTTTTTTAATCATTTCTTCACACATAGAAGAAATTTTAGCTTGATATTCTTTTCCTTTTTCAGTTGTGAACAAAGCTGTTATAGCAGCTCCTATTCCAGCTCCTACTAAAAATTTACCCATACCTCTTTTACTCATTTTTATCCTTCTTTCTATCAGTAAATTTATTAACTGTATCATATATAGCAGTAGCTATCTTACCAGATACACCATTAATCGCGCCTGTAACATTATCAACAATATCAAAAGCACCATTAAGTTGATTTGCTTTATGATCTACATTATCTAAAATACCATCAACTTTCTTTAGTGTAAATATTAATTTTATGACAAGTACTACTCCTGCTACTACTAGTATAATCAAACTTATATAGAATATTACTTTTAAGAATAGTTCAATATCAATCATAAATTATTCCCCTTTTCCATACATATCATCAATTAAATCAAATAAATCATTTTCTGATAATTTTGTATCGTCTTCTTTTTCTTCTTTCTTTTCTTCTTCTGCTACTTCTAATGCTGTTGCTATCATAGTGTCTTCTAAATCTTCAGTATTATCTTCGATTTCCTTTTTTTCATGTTTTGGTTTTTCAGTAATAACTACAGTACCTTCATCTTCATCATTTAGCATTTCAATAGCAGCTGCAGTTTCTTTTAAATCTTTTTCAATTTCTTTTAATTCAGCTTTTTTGTCATTATCTTGGAACATTATAGAAGTTCTACCAAATAAAGTATTTTCTAATTCATCTTCCAATGTGCCATAAGCTTTATTTCTTACTTCATCCAAAGTTATATTTCTATTTTCTTTAGGCGGCTCAGCTTTATTAACTATATCATCTTTCTTATAGTTTTTATCTAAAACACCATATACTGGAGATATAATTGGAGTTGGCTCAAAATGTTTTTTACCTTCTTCTTTTCTACCTTTGTATACTTCTTTCTTTTCTTCTTTAGCATACATTTCCTCTAATGTTGGATTACTTCTTTTGATTTCGTCAAAATCTGTATCATCAAAGAATGGTGAAGCATCTTCTTCCTTAGTAACTGTAGGTATGACTTCCTCTTTCTTTTCAATAACAGGATTTTTTGGGGCAGGTATTTCTACTTGTATAACTTCTTTTTTAACAGTATCAACTACTTCTTCTTCATCTTCATCTGCAAATAAGTCTTTAATCTTATCAAATACTTTCATTCAATCCTCTCCTATTCTGCATCCTCAGGAACTTCATCCGGCGCTTTTAAGAAATTACCAGTTGTTCCTTTTGAAATAAATTCTTTATATTGTTCCTCTCTATTAATAAAGTAATCATCATTAAGTGATAATGATATAACTTTATCGTTATATTTTATAGATGATAATATATATGAGGCTTCAGTAACTACTTCATTAATACTATTTTCATCTACAATAGCTTCAAAAGTTCCATAATTATATACGAACTTAATTGAATACTTTTTATCATCTTCACTTATTTCTAAATAACCTTTTTTATCATTAATATCTATTTTTTTAGAATAATATAAATTCTTATCTTCTTTATAATCATATTCTATATTCTTTATATATCCCGGAGCGTCTATATATAAGTAATAATAATTACCATTTGAATATAACACATCATTTAGTCCGACTGTGTCGATATATGTAATTCCTCTTGGGATATAGTATTTATAACCTTTACCAACATGATTATATAGAGTATTATCTTTTTCTAATATAACACCTGTTATATTGTTAATACTATCTGTATCTATCCTAACTACAGTACATCCTGTAATTAATAAACAGGTAATCATAAGTAATAATATTTTTTTCATGATTCACCTACCATCTAAATTATAACATCTTTTCAATACTTTTTCTTACTTTTTTATTATTTTTTACTATTTATTTACATTTACTTTATATATAACATTACCCTTCTTAGTAAACTTTTTCTCATATTCTGTTTCAACTATATCAACTTCATCACTATGTAAGTCTAATGATATATCCTCTATCTTATATCCATAATCAGTGAATGACTTAACTGAATATTCAAATAACTTTCTATTATCAGTCTTCATAATAATATTATTTGTATTTTTAAATATTTTATCATACTTTTCTAAGAAAGATTCATGTGTTAATCTTCTTTTTGCATGTCTTTTTTTAGGCCATGGATCTGAAAAGTTTAAATATAATGTATCTATTTCTTTGTCAAAAAGATTATCTATAGTAGCTGCATCATACCATATAAGTTTTAAATTATCTAATTCTATAGATTCCAACTTCTCCACAGCTTTAACTAATACACTATCAAATTTTTCTAATCCAATAAAATTGATATCAGGAAATCTTTTAGCCATTTCAATTATGAAATTACCTTTACCCATACCTATTTCTAAATGAATTGGTTTCTTATTATTAAATAGTTTATTAAAAGATCCTTTATAACTTTCTGGATCATCTACATAATACTTTGATTTTTTAATATCTTGATCTGCATTTTTAATATGTCTAAGACGCATATAAATCACCTATATAAATTATACCAAAATTAACCACAATAGTAAATTATGAACCAATTTAAAATAATAACATATATTAAATTAGAAAAGAGGAATATTTATGAATAAAGATAGAGATTGCAATTCAATGCCTATGGGAATGCCTTATATGGGACCAGTAATGCCTATGATGCCTATGGCTTATAATATGCCAATGAATATGGATATGAGTAATCAACCTATGAATACTATTATGCAAACAACATCTAGTTATACAGGTGTAGATAATAACAGTTTATATAATCAAATTAATGCATTAGAAAAAAGAGTTAGTAATTTAGAAGCTATGATATCTAATACTAACTATAATAATTCTACTTATCAAATGATGTAATAACATCATTTTTTTATTATAATAATTCTCTATAATAACTCCAACTCAAATTTACACCCAGTGGGTACAATTTTACAATCGAAAACAATTCATAAAAACTCATCCTATCAATTCATATTTTCTTACTATAATTCTATCATCAAAACAATACTTAATAACATACTCATTATCTTCTTTACATATGATTATACCTATTGTCTTATCTTGATTAATCTTCTTTAGATGTTCATCTATATAATTCATATATACTAAAACTTGTCCGATATGTTCTTTTTTAAATTCAGTTATCTTAAGCTCAACTACAACATAACAATTAAATTCTATATTATATAGTAGTAAATCAATATAATTATATCTATCACCTATCTTAATTCTATATTCATTACCAACATAAGAATATCCATATCCTAGTTGTTTTAAAAAATCATCCAAATTATTTAATATCATCTGTTTAAGTGCATATTCAGATATATTTTCAGTTAACAAATCATTTTTTATAATTATAGGATTGGGTATTAAATCATTTATTCCCAATTTATCTTCTATTGCTAATTTACTTTTAGTATTATCACTTAACCTATTATAATAACCACATCTAACTAATTCGTCCAATTGTCTGTACGTTAAATTCCTATTTTCGCATTCTGTTAAATAATATATTATTTCATCAGTATTTTTAAGTGATAAAACAATTCTATAGTGGCTCCAACTCAATTTGGAACGCAATGCGTTCCATTTTGTGCCTGAAAACACTTCATAAAATTGCCTCATATATCTCAAATTTCTTTCATTATATTTTTTACCCACTTCAATCATTAATTTTTCTGAATATTGTTTAATTATATTTTTGCCATACTCCTTACCTGCTTCGCTTAATAACTTACCTATTTCATAGTATACATTAACTTTATTTCTATCTTTCGCATAGTCTTTTGCTTTATCATATATTTCGCTTTTAATTAATCTTTCTTTTATCTCATCATAATAATTCATAATTCACCTCCTATAAACTTAATATGCCAAAACTTTTTTATATCCTCTTTTTTCCAAAAAAAAGATATAAGTTTCCTTATATCTTAATATGACATCAATGTTATTTTAGCATAACCATTACCAGAATGACCAACTGCCATAGTACCATCAGGTTGTGGTTGATTGGTGCCACAGTTAGTAGCACTACCAGTAGACCAATTACATCCTGCACCATCTATCATTATACCATTTGTAAATACTTTGCCACTATAATGATTAGATTGATTTGTATGTGTTATATTAGATGCTGTTGAAGATTCAGCGATAGCATTACATCCAAAATATCCAGATATAAATGATGAACCGCCGCCGCCACCTTGGCCACCGCCACCGCCAGCAGTACCACCACCAGCGCCGCCACCATAGTAACCGCCACCGCCGCCACCTGCACCATTATTATCCGATGTACTATTACTATTACCACCAATACCAAATGTACCAGCATAATTAGTTCCAGTCGACGAATAATGATTAACGCCTGCTGCGCCTCCTGTTATTTGTGAAGCACCCTGACCTTCCTGCATTACATAGCTATGGCCGGAATAATAACCACCACTATAACCAATAAGACCACCAGCTGAGGAATGCTGTCCTGCTGTCGAATATAAAGCAGTTGAGGCTGAACCACCACCTCCGGCAGCAACCATAATTCTAGATTTTAAACTGCTAAAATTATTCCATTCACCATTTTCTAATCGGATATCAGTGGCTCCACCACCAGCTGCGCCAGATCCACTATTATTAATACCATTCGTGACACCACCATATCCACCACCATTGAAAGTTACATTTCTAACTTGATTACCTTGTGCGCCAACATAAATATATAATTTTTCATTTCTCAATGGCAATATTCCACTAGTATAACCGCCATAATTAGCTTCATCAAATAAAGCTCCACCTTGGGCTCCCCAAAGTTCAATTTTATAATTACCATCTTCAGGTACAGTAAATGTTTGTGCATTTCCTGTATAATCAAAAGTCCATGTTGTTCCTAAAGCAGTCTCACGAGCCGTACTACCAGGAGCTAAAACTAGACGAGAACTAAAAGTACTACTATCTGTGCCAGCACCTTTATGAAATTCTGCTTGCCCTGCTACCACGCCATAATAATGATTGTTGCCTCGTGCAAACCATGAATCAGAAGATTCAATAAAATCAGAACCATCAGCAAACCAGTTGCTATGAATTCTTTGATTATTATCACTGTCTGAATATTTATAAAATGGTCCCATTTCACCAGTCGCATCACCTAAAATTCTGTAATTATAAGAATTAACTGAACTATTAGAATCATAAACATCATAATATTTGCCATTGTAACTTGATGGTGTAAATCCACCACCTGCACCACTAATATATCCTGCTAAATACTCCCTTGCACCACCAGACATATCATAAACACCCGTTATATTACCAGTAGTTGAAGCTAAATATCCTGTAGCTGTATTATACGCGTTTTCACACCCATTATAATATCCTTCAGAATGATCTGATTGACTAACTCCAACATTAGTAGTATTAGCTACAGTGGCCGCACATCCAGTTGTATAAGTCGAACTATTATTAATTCTTACTTCACCATTTATGCCATAATTTGATAAGGATAAATATGCAACTGCTCCCCATTCTGTATTTTTCATCATATGAGAGTCTAAATCTCTATTATAGTTATACATTGAAGTAAAGAAATCACCTACAGTAGTACTTCTTAAAGATGAGACATTAGGTTTAACATCTAAATCAGATGTTGTACCACTTGTTTCATATTTACCAACCCAATATCCATTTACTCCTAATGTAATAAATGATGGATGAGTCATATACTTGCCTACTGCACAGTTACCACTTGCCCCACTAGTTAGAGGAGTCATACAACTAGTATCTGAATCAGTAGTATTCACTGGATCAAATACTATATCTAATGTTTTCGCATTACTAGTATCTGGTTTAGATGTACCAGAATAAGTTGTATAATTACCCATATCAAATAATTTATATTTAAATTTAGGTATCCATACAAAATATGCATCTATATTATTTTCAGGGATAGTTTGACCTTCAATATAATTATCACTACCCTTAAGTATTACGGCATTTGCCCATCTTTTTTCACCATAATTATACCATTCAGTCGCGATTGATGCTTTTGTTACTGTTCCATCATCACCGATTGTAACAGGAATTAATCCTTTATCTAATACAGGATCTAATCCATTTAATATGCTATCTTTATATAATCTTACACCGTCTACATTTTTTATAATTGTACTACAAGTTTCTTCTTTATATATAGGGTCACCATTAACTATATATACACAACCATTGAAATCAGAATTATCAATTGGATTTTTTAAATCAGGTGATAAATATCCTGCTTGTTTTAAAGTTTCTACTGATACTTGAACTATAGAAGCACCCATATTAGCTGCATATGTTTCTGAAGCCAATATAATATCATTTACTACACCGTTATATGAATCATGATTATTATTTTTAATTGAATTAACTACAGCTGGTACTGCTATTAAAGCTACAATTGAAATTATTACTAATATCGCGATTAATTCAGTTAATGTAAAACCCTTCTTATTCATATTCTCACCCTATTATTAATTATAAACTAAATATTAAAATTAAACAAGTTTTTTACTATATAAAAAAGGATATAAAAAAGTTTTGGCATATTAAGTTTATAGGAGGTATATTATGAATTATTATGAACTAATAAAAACTGAATTAATAAATAACGAAGTATACAGTAAAGTTAAAGATTATTCTAAAAATAAGCATGACTTAGAGACTAGATATAATGTAGGTAAATTACTTATTGAGGCCCAAGGAGGAGAAACTAGGGCTAAATATGGTGAAAATTTAATAAAGGAATATGCTATTAAATTAGTTAAAGAAGTTAATAAAAAGTATGATTACAAAACATTATTAAGAATCAGACAGTTTTATTTATTATTTTCAAATGTCGCGACATTGTCGCGAAAATTAACTTGGTCTCATTATGTCGAACTTATCCCACTTAACAATATCAATATTATAAATTATTACATTAGATTAGTTGAAACGCAAAATTTGTCAGTTAGAAAATTAAGAGAAAGAATCAAGTCAAATGAATATGAAAGATTACCAGAAGATACTAAATTAAAACTATCTAATAATGAAACTACTACTCTACCTGATAATATTCCTAACCCAATTATTATTAAGAATCCTAATAATGTTGATATAGTAAAAGAAAAAGCATTACAAATGTTAATTATGGAAGATATACCTTCATTCTTAGAACAATTAGGTACTGGATTTACTTTTATAAAAAATGAGTATCCTATTAAATTAGGTAATAGATATAATTATGTTGATTTACTATTATTTAATTATAAATACAATTGTTTTGTTGTTATAGAATTAAAAGTAACTGAATTAAAAAAGCAGGATATAGGACAAGTTCAAATGTATATTAACTATATAGATAAAAATGTAAAAGAATCAAATCAAAATAAAACTATAGGTCTTATTATATGTAAAAAAGAAAATAGATATGTCATTGAATATTCATCTGACGAAAGAATATCAGTAAGGGAATATGAATTAACAGGAGGTAATTTATGAATTATTACGAACTAATCAAAAATGAATTAATAAATAACGAGGTATACAGTAAAGTTAAAGATTATTCTAAGAACAAACATAACTTGGAAACTAGATACAATGTTGGTAAATTACTATATGATGCAGGCAAACATTATGGTGAAGGTATTATAAAGCAATATTCCATTAAGTTAACAATAGAATTAGGTAAAGGATATGATGTCACATCACTAAAACGAACGAGACAATTTTATATGTCAATTCAAAAAGGTGCGCAATTCGCGCACCAATTGACATGGAGCCATTGGATAGAACTTATTTCTATAAAAAATATTAACGAAATTAATTATTATATTGAAAAAACTATATCATTGAATCTTAGTCGTGATAAATTAAGAGAAAGAATTAAGTCAAATGAATATGAAAGATTACCTAAAGATACTAAATTAAAACTATCTAATAATGAAACTACTACTCTACCTGATAATATTCCTAATCCTATTATTATAAATAATCCTAATAATGTCGATATAGTAAAAGAAAAAGCATTACAAATGTTAATTATGGAAGATATACCTTCATTCTTAGAACAATTAGGTACTGGATTTACTTTTATAAAAAATGAATATCCTATTAAACTGGGCGATAGATATAATTATATTGATTTATTACTATTTAATATTGAATATAATTGTTATATAGTTATAGAACTAAAATTAAATGAACTAAGAAAACAAGATATAGGACAAGTCCAAGTATATATGAATTATATTGATATTAATTTAAAAAAGATAAATCATAATAAAACTATTGGAATTATACTATGTAGAAAAAATAATGAATTTATTATAGAATATACTTCTGATAAAAGAATATTATCAAGAGAGTATATTGTAAATTAAAAAGTCACACAATGTGTGGCTTTTAGTGTTTATATTTTTTTGATAATCTTTTTACATCTGTATCTACTAATGATATTACTGCAGGATTTATCGAAACATCTTCAATAGCAACATTTAACATTTGACCATATCTATATGTCTTACCATTTGCTCGTACTGAAAAATTATTGAAATCTTTACCTTCTCCTAGATCTATAGTACCAGTAATACCATTAGATAATTTAACTTCTATAGAATTAGCATATACATCTACTACTTGACCTTCATAATCCTTACCAACTTCATCTTGTATAAACTCTGCCATTTTCATTTTCTTAATTATAGCTTCTGCAGCATCCGCATTTCTTTCTTGCATAGATGCGTGTGAACAAACATTATTTAAATATGCTTTTCTATCTGTTGGAAAATTTGGATTTGCAATTCCATATATATCTTTTATTACTCTATGATTAGTTAAGTCAGGATATCTTCTTATTGGAGAAGTAAACTGTGCATATCTTTTAAAATTAAGACCATAATGTCCAGTATTAACTCTTGAATATTGAGCTCTAGACATACATTTCAATAATAATTCTTCACCTAAATCTTTATATGAACCATTTTTAATATTATTTGATAATTCAATAATAAATTTGTGTTTTGTTATATCATTATATTTAGGAATTTTAATGCCTAATTTTTCTAAAATTGATGTTGCTTTATAAAGTTTATCTATATCAGGTACATCATGCGTACGGAAAGCGCCATAACCATATCGATCTTCCACCATACCAGTACATATATTAGTGATTAACATAAATTCTTCAATTAACTTTTCTGCTTCACCACGTATCTCTTGATAAATGGATATAGGAGTACCTAAGTCATTTAATTTAACACCTAATTTAGGAATATCAAAATTAATTGATTGATTTTCAAATCTTTTTTTTCTTAATACACTTTTAAATTCATTCATTAATTTTAATTCAGACGCAAATTTTTCATAACCAAATGGAGTATCTGTATCCAATAATCTATTTACTTTTGAATAAGCCATTTTCTTTTTCGAATTAATAACTGATGGAAAAAATTCACAGTCCATAAAGTCTCCACTTGATGAAAATTCCATTACACATGAAAGTGCATATCTATCTGTATTTTCAAATAATGAACATACACCAGAAGATAATTCATGTGGTAACATTGGTATTACTGAAGATGGTGGATATACTGATGTCCCACGGAAGAATGCCTCATTATCTAATGCAGAACCTATTTTAACATAATTTGAAACATCAGCTATATGTACACCTAATTTATATGTACCATCATCACGTTTATCAAGTTCGATTGCATCATCTATATCTTTAGTATCATCACCATCGATTGTAAATATCAAATTATTTCTTAAATCGCGTCTATTTTCTAGACTAATTGTTTCATCGATTTTCTTAACTTCTTCCATTACTTCCTCTGGAAATTTAACATGGAAATTATTAGTTACTAATATAGATGTCATATCACTTTTAGGTTCATCTACACGGCCAACTACATCTAATACTTCACCTTCGTAAAAAGAATCTCTTATTCTATCACCTAGTTTATATTTAACTATATCACCAGATACAACTTTAGAATTAGGATAAATGTATATATTGGATTTTTTATCTTTACCTTTTATAACAAGTTCGCCTTCTCTACTTATAACAGTACCAACATTATTTCTAATACGTTTATCAACAATTCCAACTATTTCACCATACCAAAAATTCTTTTCTTTTTTTGTTATTTTAAATAAAACAGAATCTCCCTCTGTAATTTCAGATCCACTAATATTATTACACAATATTTTTTTATTATCATGATTAATATACATTTTACCGTTATTAGATATTTTTACAAAACCTGTTACATAATTAGTAGCACGATACTTATTACCTTTTTTTTCTACTTTATTTTCTAATTTTAATTCAGATAATATCTTTTCAACTAAAAAATTATCCAACTTTAAATAATTAGCAATACCTTCAGCACTTATAGGTTTGCCTCTATCAGTTAGATAATCTAAAATTATACTACTATTTTTATCCATAAAAACCACCCTACTTAAATTATAGCATTTTAATAATACGAAATAAATAGATAAATGAAAAAAAGTAGATAAAATCTACTTTATAAATTCACCTAATTTTAAAGCTGTTCTAACCATTTGATGACTATAGCCCATCTCATTATCATACCAAGCTATTACTTTAACTAAACTACCATCTTCTAATGTATCAGTTAAAAGTAAGTCTACTAAAGCTCCTACATCTGAACCTATAATATCACTTGATACAATAGGATCATTAGTAACTTTAATTGTTTCATTTTGATTAGCTTTAAAACATGCATTAATTTCTTCTTTAGTTGCAGGCTTAACTAGTTCTAATGTTAAATCTATCATTGATCCAGTTATAGTTGGAACACGCATAGCATTACCTTTGAATTTACCATTTAAACTAGGTATTACTTTACCTATAGCTTCAGCAGCACCAGTAGAAGTTGGAACGATATTAGCAGCAGCTGCACGTCCCCTTCTTGATGCATATCCTTTTTTATGATTTAAATCTAATAATGATTGATCATTAGTATAAGCATGGATAGTTGTCATATAACCTTTTTTAATACCAAAGTTTTTTTCTAAGACATTTAGTACTGGAGCTAAACAGTTAGTTGTACAAGACGCAGCTGATATAATTTGTTCACTACCATCTAAGATATCATCATTTACATTAGCTACTATTGTTTTGACATCACCTTTAGCTGGAGCAGATATAATTACTTTTTTAGCTCCTGCCATAATATGTGCCATTGCATCTTCTTTATTAGTAAATCTTCCTGTACATTCAAATACTTCATCTATTTCTAATTCTCTCCATGGTAGATTAGCTGGATTAGTCTCAGCGTATACTTTAATTCTTCTACCACCTACGATTAAATAACCCTCTTCACTAGTAATATCATCTACTCTATAGTTTCTATGAGCAGTATCATATTTAAGTAAATAAGCTAAATCTTCAGCATTAGTTAAATCATTTATAGCTACTACTTCTAAATTAGGATTTTCTTCCATTATTCTAAATACTAGTCTACCAATTCTACCAAACCCATTTATTGCTACTCTTATCATATAAACCTCCTATATATCATAGAAACCACTACCACCTATAAATTCTCTTATAACAGAGTCACTTGGAATATAATCACTAGGTATAGGTAATAAGTTTCTTAATATGTTAATTAATCTTATTGCTTCTGGATACATTTCATCATCTTCATCTACAGAATATAAAAGTGGTTCAACATAAGTTTTTAAGACACCTAATTCATAAGGTAGGGCTGAATTAATAATACCATCAGCATCATTTTGGAATGGATAAATCCATTTGAATTCACCACTTCTTATTTTACCCCACATGCGAAGTGTATCAGCAGCGCCTCTTCCTCTAGTTCTATTATCTCTTATAATTCTTCTTAATCTTCTTGTATCAGAAGTATGTATTCTATTATGATTATCAATATTTAATTGTGTGAATGGCGCGATAAAAATCTTATATTTATTTTTTCTAGGTACAGAAGATGTTAATTCTTCATTTAAGGCATGTAATCCTTCTATAACTAAAATATCTTTTTCATTCATTTTAATATAATTTTTTTCAAATTCTTTAGTACCTTCTACAAAGTTATATCTAGGTATATTAACTTTTTCACCTTTAAGTAACTTAGTTAGATGACTATTAAATAGTTTTAAATCTATCGCGTGAATACTTTCGAAATCGTATTCGCCATCGGCATCTTTTGGTGTTTCATCTCTATCTAGGAAATAATCATCTGTAGATAATGTAATTACATTAAATCCTTTTGTTTCTAAATATAATGACAATTTCTTAGCTGATGTTGTTTTACCACTACTAGATGGTCCAGCTAGTAAAACTATTTTAACACTATCTTTTCTTAAATATATATCTTCAGCTAAATCCATAAGATTTTTTTCATAATGTAATTCAGACATTCTAATCGCGTGTTTTACTTCACCAATTGAAACTGTATAGTTTAAATCAGCTGCATTATTGATACCTATTTTTTTACCAAATTCATTAGATTCTTGAAATTTTTCAACTATCTTTGGAACATTTTTATAAGGTAATATTTCATCAGGATGTTCTAAACTAGGTGTTGAAATAATAAATAATGTATCATTGATATATGACAATTTATAATCAGTTATATCCTTAGTAGAATACGCTAACTTACTGAAGAAATAATCATAATGATCATCTAATCTATATAATGTGACATAACTATTAGATATATACTTAAGTACATTAACTTTATCCATTTTTTTAATCTTTTTAAAATATTTCATGGCATCAGTTCTTCTAACATTCATAGATGTATAAATTAAATCTTCTTTTCTAATTTCATCCATCGCACTTTTAATGTCAGATAATAATTCTTTAGTTAATTTATGATTAAGTAATTCGCAGCATACACCATTATCTATTGAATTATTGATTTCTACATCAACTTCATCACCAAATACTTTTTTAATAGCAAGTACCATCATCATATATGCAGAATTTGAATATACATCATTACCTAATGAACTTGATCTATCGAAAAATTCTACTTCACATTTTTTAGAAATTTCATAATTTAAGCCAACGATGTCATTATCTACTTTAGCAACCATAATAGGATAATTATAATATTTTTGACATTTCTTAGCTATTTCAATTAAAGTTGTACCTTCTTCTACTTCAAATGTTTCATCTTTATAATTTACTTTAAACATACGAGTCATAATATCCCTCTATTCTCTTATAATTATTTTACCAAAAATATGGTATTTTGTCACACTTTTTAATGCATATTATTTATAATAATCGATATTATATATATTAGGAGGCAAATATGATTCCAACTATTATTGAAAGAAGTAGTAATGGTGAACGTATTTATGATATATATTCAAGGTTATTAAAAGATAGAATTATTATTTTAAGTGGTGAAATTGATGATACATTAGCTAATAATGTTGTCGCGATGCTTTTATATTTAGATTCACTTAATCATGATGATATTAGTATTTATATTAATTCTCCAGGTGGAGTTATTACTTCTGGTATGGCTATATATGACACAATGAACTTTATCAAAAGTGATGTATCAACTATATGTATTGGAATGGCTGCTTCTATGGCTGCAGTATTATTATCTAGTGGTACTAAAGGTAAAAGATATATCTTACCTAATGGTGAAGTCATGATACATCAACCCCTAGGAGGAGCAGAAGGTCAAGCAACAGATATTAATATTGTAGCTAACCATATTCTTAAATTAAAAGATAAATTAAATCATATATTAAGTAATAATACTGGTAAAGATATTAAAGATATAGAACTAGATACAGAAAGAGACCACTATCTATCAGCAGAAGAAGCTTTAGGATATGGCCTTGTAGATAAAATACTAAAATAATGCTTGAAAACATTTACTTATACGAACAAATGTTATATAATTATCTAGAGGATATTTGATAGTTCAGGTGTTTTACTCTTAACCAATTTCGAAATATTTCTTAATTTGTTAGGAGGTGATCTTTTATGATAAGAAATTATCGTAGAAGGGGGTCCCACGTGGAATTAGTAGTCTTCGGACTAGTAATAGTGTTTTATACACTCGCACTTATAACGAATAATCGTAGTAAGTGACTCAAACGAAAACACCAGAATCAACTAGCTCTGGTGTTTTCTTGACTTATATCGAGTAAAGCATCTGACGTAGCAATCAAATACTCCTCTTTTTAATTTTATGCATTTCTTGCATCTATATACATTATAGATGTTTTTAATTTTAAAGTCAACTTATAAACTAATTCTTTCTTCAATATAAGATACTAAATCATCTAATTTAATATTAACTTGTTCCATAGTATCTCTATCTCTTATAGTTACCATATTATTATTTAATGTTTCATCATCTATAGTAACACAGAAAGGTGTACCAATTGCATCTTCTCTTCTATATCTCTTACCAATTGATGCAGTTTCATCATAAGCTGTCATAAAATGTTTAGCTAACATATTATATACTTCCATAGCTTTTTCACCATGTACTTTTTTAAGTAATGGTAATACTGCAACCTTATAAGGCGCCAAGAAAGGTTTTACTTTTAATACTTCTCTTTCATCATTTTCTAATTTTTCTTTTGTATAAGCCTCTGTTAATGTAGCTAAGAAAAGTCTATCTACACCTACAGATGGTTCAATTACAAATGGTAAATATTTTTCATTAGTTTCAGGATCTAAATATCTTAAATCTTTAGTTGAGTGATTCATGTGAACTGATAAGTCATAATCTGTACGATCTGCTATACCCCATAATTCACCCCAACCCATTGGGAATAAATATTCAATATCTGTAGTAGCTTTACTATAGAATGATAATTCTTCTTTAGAATGATCTCTATATCTTAAGTTTTCTTTAGTTAAACCTATTGTTTCTAAGAAATCTAGACAATACTTTTTCCAATAAGCAAACCATTCTAAATCAGTATCAGGTTTACAGAAGAATTCTAATTCCATTTGTTCAAATTCTCTTGTTCTAAAGATAAAGTTACCTGGAGTAATTTCATTTCTAAATGATTTACCAATTTGACCAATACCAAATGGTACTTTAGCTCTCATGGCTCTTTGTACATTATTAAAGTTAACAAATATACCTTGAGCTGTTTCACCTCTTAGATATACTTTACTTTTATTATCTTCAGTTACACCTTGATGAGTTTCAAATAATAAATTGAATTTTCTAATTGGTGTAAAATCACATGCACCACATTTTGGACATGGTACTTTATTATCTGCAATGAATCTTTCTAATTTTTCATTATCCCATCCATCACCAGTTTCAGCGCCACCAGTAAATTCTTCAATTAATTTATCTGCTCTTTCTCTTGATTTACATTTCTTACAGTCGATTAATGGATCTGCGAATGAAGCAACGTGACCTGACGCAACCCATACTTCTGGATTCATAAGTATTGCAGAATCTAATCCATAGTTATGAATTTCTTCTTCAATAAATTTCTTCCACCAAGCATTTTTAATATTATTTTTAAGTTCTCTTCCTAAAGGACCGTAATCCCAACTATTAGCTAGTCCTCCATAAATTTCACTACCTTGGAATATAAAGCCATATTGTTTACAGTAGTTAACTAATTCTTCCATTGTTACTTTTTCTTTCATACATTAACACCTTCCTATTTACTATATATTCTATTGGCTCACCTTTACCAATAAAATTTCTTCCTTCACTTTTTATAATTCCTAAATCAGTAAGATATCTATATTTAGGATTTATACCACTTATATCTATATATGTTTCTACTAATTTATCTAATTTTGCCATTTCTTGTTCTGTTAATTTACCAGATTTATCAGTAAACAACATATATTTAAATACATCATCTTCAACTATTTTACATACATTTTTTCTCTCACTATATTTAGCAACATCAATAAATACATCTCTTTTGCCATTCATAATTTCCATCTTAGTTGCAGCATACATATCCTGAACTTTCTTTGTATTTATTTCTATGAATAAATCTGGATATGCATTTTTCATATTCTCAGTAAATCTAACCTTGCTATCTTCTGTAGAATACTCATATATTGTATGCTTAATTCCTTTTTTACTATCATCATATGAATTAGCTGAGGCTGAAATAATACGTTTTGACAAAATTAGCTTGTGTAGAAAACTCTTTAAAGCATCTATATCAGTAAATATAATTTCATTATTAGTATCTTTTACTACGATAGATTTCTCCTTATCTACCAAATATTCCATAAAAACCTCCAAAAAATAAAATGTTCCTATAGTTGTAAGGGCCCCAAAGGACTGTCCCACCTTACTTATTCTATAAGAACACTCATTCGTATATTGCTCGGGCTTTCCACACCGTCATCACATGTATAACAATAGTTTAATTCATTTTATTTATTAAGTCAATATTATAATACAACATATGTATAAAATAGTGCTACTAAAATACCTAAAATTATTCCAAATAATACTTCTTTAGGTTTATGACCCATTTCTTCTTTTAATTTATCATATTTATTTTTCTTAAATATTGAATCAACTAATTTATTTAATGTTTTAGCTTGTTTACCTGTTTCTAATCTTACGTTCATACCATCATAAGCTACAATTAAAAGTAAAACTAAACTAATCGCGAATTCAATACTTTTAGGATCTCCATTTAATAGTATCATAGTAGCTAAAGATGTAGTCATTGATGTATGACTACTTGGCATTCCACCTGAACCTGAAAATAATCTTTTAAAATCTAATTTATTAGTCTTAATTGATTCAACAATAAACTTTATTATTTGACATAATGCTAATGTAAAAATTGGTACTATTATAAATTTATAATCATTCATACTACTCACTTACTTTCAATAACTTCTTTGTTTTAAAATATATTCCTGTATATCTATCATAATATCTATCTATAAAATTATGTATTTCTAATTTAACATTATCAGATATATCTAATTTAGATATTTTAGCTATATCGACATAGTAAAACATTCTAACTAATTTAATTGCTTTTTCTGATACAATTGGTTCATTTGTTCTACAGTTATTACATACATATCCACCTGCATCACTAGATAATGTGGCAATACTTTTATTAGAACCACATATACTACATGCATCCAATGATGGCATAACACCTAAGTATTCTAAATATTTTAAACTAACTATATCAGATACAATCATAGGATCATATCCTTCATCTATTTTTTTTAAAGCTGCATTAAGTATATCATAAATATTACTATCATCATTTTGTTTTATTACTTGTGATGATAATTCTAAAAGCAAACTTGCATAACTAATCATTTTTAAATCAGCATAGATATTTTTATATCTATCTATAACATCTACTGATTTTAAAGTTGATAATTTACCTTCTTTATAATATACATGAAATACTCCATGAATTAATTTCGAACTTACACTTCTTAAAGGACTTTTAGTAGTTTTGCATCCTTTTGATATAACACTAATTGTACCATGTTCTTTAGTAATAATAGTTAATATCTTACTAGTCTCACCATAGTCTTTTTCAAACACTGTTATACCTTCTACTGCTTCAACCATACTACTTTCCTTTCTTTTCTAATTCTTTATATTTCATGTAATATTCTATTTTACCTGTAGATTTAAATAAATCCCATAATAAATCTTTCATAATATCACCTAATATATAATGATATTATTTTATCTATTTTATTCATCTATATCATAAAAACCTAATTCTTTTAAGTAATTCATTTTATCACGCCATTTATTCATCGTCTTAACATATAGATTTAAAAATACTTTTGTACCTAATAATTCTTCTATATCTACTCTAGCTTTAGTACCAACTTCTTTTAACATAGATCCACCTTTACCTATAATAATTCTCTTAAGTGAATCTCTATCAACAATAATGCATACTGATATTTCAAATGCATTATTATGTTTTTCTACACTCTCTACTATACAAGTAACTGAATGTGGTACTTCTTCATGAGTAAGATTCATTATCTTTTCTCTTACTATCTCAGCTATCATAAAATTAGTACTTTTATTTGTATAATAATCATCATCATAATATTTAACATTATCAGTCAAATAATTTTTAAGTACTTTAATTAATGTTTTTACATTATCTTTTTTTAACGCAGAAACTGGTACTATATCACTAAATGGATATAGATCTTTATAACTATCTATCTTATTTAATAAATCTTCTTTTTTAATAGTATCAATTTTATTTATTACTAAGATAACTGGCTTATTTGCTTCTTTTAATTTATCAATAATAAATTTATCTCCCCCACCAATCTCTTCATTAGCAGGAACTAGAAACATAACGGCGTCAACATCATCAATAGTATAATAAGCTTCCTTATTTAAATAATCACCTAATTTATGATTTGGTTTATGTATACCAGGAGTATCCATTAATACAATTTGAGAGTCTTCATCATTATAAATACCTTGTATTAAATTTCTGGTAGTTTGTGGTTTGTTAGATACAATAGCTACTTTTCTACCAACAATACTATTAACTAATGTTGATTTACCTACATTAGGTCTACCAACTAGTCCAATTAAACCTGACTTCATACGTCTCTCCTTATTCCATAACTATCTAATATTTCATCTTGTAGTTTAAACATAACTTCTTCATCTTCTTTTTTCATATGATCATATCCTTGTAGATGAAGAAAACCATGTACTGATAAAAAGGCTAATTCCCTTAAAAAACTATGTCCATACTCTTTAGCTTGTTCAATGCACTTATCTAATGAAATATAAATATCACCTAGTATTCTACCTGCTTCACTATCTAGTAGCATGTCCTTTTCATCTTCTAAAGCAAAAGATATAACATCTGTAGGTCTATCTATACCACGATATTCTCTATTTATTTCATGAATCTTCTCGTTATCTACTATGATTATATTAAAAGTTACATTATCTAACTTCATATAATCACATGCATAATTCATTAATTTTTCTATTTCAGTTAATTCTTTTATTTCCTTATCTAATGTATTAAATATTTCTATTTTATTCATGCAAAAACCACCTTTACTACATAAAATCCAAATACAATTATTAAAAGTATCATTATTATATTATAGATATAATCTTTTTTCAAGAAATTAGGTAATTTAATTCTTACTTTATGTATTACCTCATATAGTAAATATCCAAATACACCACCTACTAAATTAAGTAATAAATCATCAACATCAAATACTCTACCTATAAGTAATTGAGTTACCTCAATAGTTATAGATGTTAATAATGTAATTAAAGTTATACCATAAACTTTTTCTAGTTTCAAGAAATATGATACAAAGAATCCAAATGGTACAAACATAACCATGTTACCAAGTACATTTTTATAAAATAGGCTTGAACCTATACTATATCTTAATATTTCTTTAAATGGTATGAAATTAGATGTTGACCAAGACACATCTTGGAATGTTACAACATAGAATAAACATAGTATATATGTTATAAAGAAATAAAACATTAAATCTTTGTATAAAACAAATTTTTCTTTATTTTTTAATACATAAGTTAATCTCATTGATAATGCCACTACTGTTATTAAAAGGATAGTTGGCCACATATCTATTAGAATTGCTTTTATATTATCACTGAACAACATCTATATCACCTACACTCTCGCCTATACTTTCATACACTGTATAAAAGATATCTAATACTATTTTACTATCTTTAGGTTCATATTTCAAATCTTTTTCATCGATTATATACTCATTTTCATCTAATCTATCCATTATCTTTTTTCTAGCAGATTGATGTGCTTTTAATAAAGCTTCTTCGTATCCTAATTTATAATCAATTATTTCTATTTCCCTTTGTATTTGTTTATTTATAGATATAGGTAAAATGTCATTTTTTATGATAGAAATATCTTCTATCTTTTTATTTTTAAATCCATTTATTCCTATATATCTATCCATGAATTTAATATTATAAATTGTCTTTTTCTTACCTGTTTCTTTTTCTTCATAATAATTAAGTGGATATTCAATATGAACTTTATACCAAACTTCACCATATATTTCCCCTAAAGCTCTTACTTTAGTTTTTAAATTATCATTTAACATAATATTACTACTTACGATGACATCACCTTTTTTAACATAATCATTAATATTTTTAACTATATCACCAGATGATACATCCATTCTTTTAATAATTCCATCTTTTTTAGCTATTATATTATAAATAGTATCATCTTTATCATTACCATTTATTTTCCTAGGTTCTAAAGTAACTATATATTTAGTACCATTCTTTTCTATAGTTAACCATTCTAATTCATCTTTCATATCTATAAGTATTTTATTTTTTATATTCTCTAAGGCATCATAATCTTTAGAAAAACTATATTTAGTTATCCCATATTTTCTTAATTCATATGTTAAATCTTCTTTTAATTTAGATCCACTATAGATTATATCTACATCATAAATAATATTAGTTAAGATATATAAAATTAAAATACCTATAAATATAGATATAATAAAAAATTTATGATAATTAATCATATTTTTAATTCTTTTTATACCTTTATATTTCTTTATACTAATTTCATATATACCTTTTATATCATTTATTAAATCTATATCTTTATAATATACTTCTATATCTATTTCTTTACTATTTAGATATTTTATTTTAAGTATATTTATTTTGCTATTATGGAGTTTATATATAAAATTATTAATATTTCTACCTTTAACATTAATTAAAACTGTATTCATTTAATCATCTCAGTTCTATAGTGTTTATATTACCTACTATAAATACTTCATTATTTAAAAGTTTATTTATAGTCATATTACTACCCTTTATTAATACACTGCCATCTTTATAATAAATAGTTATATTACTAGTATCAAAGTGTCCAATATCAGTATAGTTTACAATATCTATATACTTAGAAGTTAAACGAATTTCAAATCCTTTTTCAAGTATATAATTTCTAACATCTGACAATTTCATATAACCACCAATAAATTATATGTGAAAATGAAAAAAACATTACCTAAGTAATGTTATTCATCATCCATAGATAAGATTGATAAGAATGCTTCTTGTGGTACTTCTACACTACCAACTTGTTTCATTCTTTTCTTACCTTCTTTTTGTTTTTCTAGCAATTTTCTTTTACGTGATACGTCTCCACCATAACACTTAGCCAAAACATCTTTTCTAACAGCTTTTATATCCGCACGAGCAATGGCTTTATTACCAATTGATGCTTGTACTGGTACTTGGAATTGTTGTCTTGGAATCAATTTAGCTAAGTTATTTACAATAGCTTTACCTCTATTATACGCGAAATCTTTATGTACAATCATTGATAAAGCGTCAACTGTATCACCATTAAGTAAGATATCCATCTTAACTAAGTCACTTGGTTTATATCCAATTATCTCATAATCGAATGAAGCATATCCTTTAGTTGATGATTTTAATTTATCAAAGAAATCATATACTATTTCTGATAAAGGTATCTCATAGTGAATATTTACTCTTGTAGGAGTTACATATTCCATTGATACATAAATACCTCTTTTATCTTGACATAGTTTCATAACCGCGCCTATATATTCACTTGGAACAAATATATTCGTTTTAATATAAGGTTCTTTAATTGATTTGATTTTTTCTCTAGTAGGCATATTAGCTGGATTATCTACCATAATAGTAGATCCATCTGTCATATCTACTTCATAAATAACTGAAGGAGCAGTCGCGATAATTTCTATATTAAACTCTCTTTCAATTCTCTCTTCTATAATATCCATATGTAATAGACCTAAGAATCCACATCTAAATCCAAAACCTAATGCCTCAGATGTTTCAGGTTCAAATTCTAATGATGCATCATTTAATTTTAATTTATCTAATGCATCTCTAAGTAATGGAAACTTAGAAGATTCAAGTGGGTATAATCCAGAGAATACCATTGGCTTCATTGCCTTATACCCTTTTAAAGGTTCTTTAGAAGGATTTTCTTCTAGTGTTATAGTATCTCCTACTTTAACAGTTCTAATATCTTTAATACTTCCACAGATAAATCCAACTTCACCTGCTACTAATTCTTTTTTATCAACTTTATTAGGATTAGTAATACCTAATTCTACTACATCATAATTAGCATTTGAAGCCATCAGATGCATCTTGTCACCCAATTTAATTCTACCATTAACTATTCTAGCTAACGCAACTACTCCTCTATAAGAATCATAGTAACTATCAAATATTAATGCTTGTAATGGTTTATTTATATCTCCTTTAGGTGATGGAACTCTATCAATAATAGCTTCAACTAATTCTTTAATTCCTACACCTGTTTTAGCTGAACATAAAAGTATCTCATCTTCATCGAAACCAATTTCAACTAATTCTTTTTTTACTTTATCAGGATCCGCATTAGGTAAATCTATTTTATTAATTACCGGAATAATTCTTAAATTATTATCTAAAGCTTGATATAAAGTAGCTAATGTCTGAGCTTCAATACCTTGAGCAGCATCTACAACTAAGATAGCTCCTTCACAAGCAGCTAAGCTTCTAGATACTTCATATGTAAAATCAACATGACCTGGAGTATCTATTAAATGAAGTATATAATCTTCATTTTTATAATTATAGTGTAATTGTACGGCATTTAATTTAATTGTAATGCCTCTTTCCCTTTCTATATCCATATTATCAAGTAATTGTTCTTTAGCTTCTCTTTCTGTTACAGCATTTGTAATTTCTAAGATTCTATCAGCTAATGTTGATTTACCATGATCTATATGTGCGATTATAGAAAAGTTTCTAATGTTTTCTTGTTTCAAGTTTATCACCTATTCCCATAAGCATACCTGCTATTATAAAATAATACGGCATAACCATAAATACATCAATATTAAATAATCCTTGTATATTATAACTTATTAATCCAAATAATAAAAGATACATTAACTCATTTTTGCATTTTTTTGTTTTTAAATGATAACTTACTATCCAAGCTATATAAACTATTAAACTAAATATACCTGTTTCAGCTAGTACATTTAAATAAACATTATGAGCTTTATCATAATTTGTCATCGTCGTACGATTATTTGAATCAACCCAATCTATATGATATATATTCATATTATCAGGGCCTGTTCCTAACCAAATATAATTACCTTGACTAATATATCTAGCAACTATTTTATATAAAGATAATCTACCAGATGATACTGCATTGACAGCATCAACTTTATCATATTCATAATCCAATTCCACATTATCACTAACCGTATCTTTATATGAAAATTTATTCCCAATTATATTAATTATATTTGTAATATCTTTACTGATTAATCCTGTTTTCTTTACCTCATACTTATATATTTTTTGATTTATATATATACTTGATCCCTCTATACCAATAAATAATAATATAAATACTACTGTATATATTATTAATTTCTTTAGTTTATCTCTTTTTTTAATAAGTATATATATAAATAAACTACATAGTAATAATATAAATGTTAGAAAAGGTCCAGTAGATGAAGATAATACTAAACATACAAACATTATATAAGATACAATTTTGTAAAATTTATTATTATTTATAAATAATGATATATACAAACTTAATGATAGCAGCAATAAGGCAAAAGTTGCCAAAAAGTTAGGATTACCAATAAGTCCATATGCCATATTTACATATAGCTTATTAAAGATATTATTATATGGTAAATATGATTGTAATAATGCAAATATAGTATTTATAATTCCTATAATAAACATTATATTAAGTATTTTAAATACATCTTCTTTATTATTTATATTTTTTGAATTAATATAAATAAAATAATAGATAATATATGTTAAAAATCCAGTTTTTCTACTTGCATCACCGAAGAATGCTATCCATGGATTAAACGCATGTAAACTAGATACAAAAACAATTACCATGAATATTGTTAAGAATATAAAATCAATAGAATTTTTGTGATATTTTTTTTTGATGTTGTATATAAAAATATATACCATTGGTATTAATAAAAACAAAAAATAATTATACAAATCTGGAATTTCTACAATTTTAAAATTATATAAAGCTTTAGGAATCATCATAGTAATTAAGCCAAAAATAATTAAATATATATTAAATTTGTCTACGGATTCCTTACTCATATTTAATTTTAAAATGTCACCAATAGTATCCTCTATCTTTTTCATAATACCACCAGTATAATTATAGCAAAAAAAAGACATCAAAAAAAGTGCCTAAGCACTTATTTTTTTGCTATTGAGCAGTAGCACCTGAACCTTCAGCATAATTAAATGTGTTACCAGTACCCCAACCTTCTGCAGTACAAGTTTCAGCTTTTGTAACTGTACCATTTACTATAGTATATTTTTCACAAGTAATTTTATCACCATCTGGTAATAATGCATCAACTGAAGCTGATAAAGCACCACCTGGAGCTGCTACATTGTATATACCTAAGTCACCAGTACCTTCTTCGAATGCTTTTTGGATAATTGCATATTCGATATTTTTAACATGACCTTCTACTGAACGAGCATTTGCAGCTTTCTTAGCAGAAGAAATAATGTTAGAAACAACTGGAGTAACGATTAATGCGATGATAGCTAAAATAACGATTACAGCTAATAATTCGATTAATGTAAATCCTTTCTTATTCATATTCTCACCACCTTATCTTACTACAATATAATAATATCAATAATAACGAAAAAAGTCAACCCCATTATTCCATTTTTATTTATATACAAAAAAGGAATAATACATTAGTATTATACCCATTTTATATTTTATTATTCATTTTTACCATTCATAACATCTAACCACAATTTATAAACCTTATTAGGTGTATAATTTAATGAATTTTTATATGAGCATTTACCCATAGCCTTAAGTTGTTTTCTATCATTAAGTAATTCAATAATTTTGGAAGCCATATCATTAATATTTCTATTATCTATTAATATACCATTATCTTTATTTATTAATTCTCTTAATCCTTCAGCAGATGAGAATGCGACTGTTGGTACACCTGCAGCCATAGCTTCAATAACAACTATACCAAAAGATTCTGAATGTGATGTTAATATAAATAATGATGAGTTAGCTAATGAATCGTTGATATATTTTTTATCTTTAAAACCTGCTAATGTTATTACTTCATCTAAATTATTATCTTTTATTTTTTGATTTAAATGGCCATATAGATCCCCATCACCTATTATTTCAAGAGTAACATCTTTATCTTTTTGATGAACTAATTTCATTACATCAATCATATCATCAAAGCCTTTTACTTCAACTAATCTACCAACTGATACTAATTTTTTATTATCTAATTTTGATGTTTTACTTGGTACACTATCTATTACATTTGGTACATAAAATAAATTCAATTTATTATTTTTATTATTCTCTTTATATAAATTATATAATTCTTTTGATACTAATACTAAACTATCTATGTTGTAGCAACTATCTATAACATCATTAATATAATTTATATCCCCATGATTATGTTCCCATGCTATCTTTTTACAATCTTTGGCATATTTACTTACAAGTATATTATGTTCACTTCTTGTAGATATGACTATATCAGTTTTCATATTTTTAATATACTCTATTAAAAGATTTTTCTTATCATTAAGAGTTTTGATACTAATAAATGTATCACCTATTAATTTAAATATATTAAGTTTATAATCTCTAAATAAAACTTTAAATAATTTTATTATTTTACCTTTTTTAAGTATTTTTTTATATTCATCTACTCTAATAGCTATATCACTATTAATTAGATAAGTTATATTAATTTTATTGTTTAATTTATATGCTGGTTTATCATATAATTTATAAACTGATACAATTTCAATATCATATGTATTACATAAGTTATTAGCTAATGAACTAACCGCGTTTTCTATTCCACCATATCCAAGATGTAAAGCTAAAATAGTAAGTTTTTTCATGCTTTCACCTCTAATATAAACTTAATAGTATTATATAAATTTAAATCAATAAGTCTATACACTATCTTTCTATTTCTACTCATATATTTAATATACTTATTTTTTCTAAATGTCTTAAAATTATCTTTCATATATTTTTTATAAGCATTGATAATTTCTTTTTTATCTTTCATTGGAGCATCGATACTTATTATTCTACCAATACCCATTACATATATATGATAGAAAGCAATAAATTCTAATTCATCGTAATTTTTCTTATATGTTTTCTTAGCTTTAAAATATTTAATTATTTCATCAAAAGCTGGTAACAACTCTAAATTTCTTTTATAGTTTTTATTATTCATAGTAGAACCAGATCTAACTAAATAGTTATATAATGGTTCATTTATAAACGATATTTTATCAGTAGATAAAATAAGTTTAGTTGTAAAGTCAATATCTTCATACCATAGTTTTTCTCTAAAAAGCATATCTTTTAAAATATCTTTTTTATATATTTTATTCCATACAGCCATATTGCCATAAATACTATCAATAATAGGATTATTATATACTGTGGATAAGTTGATATTTAACTCTTTACCTGATTCATCTACTTCCCTATTACCACATATAACGATATCACTATTATCTTGAATAGCTTTGTTATACATCTTTTCCATCATATTAGGTTCAATATAATCATCACTATCAACATAGGCAATGTAGTCACCTTTAGCTTTAGATAATCCTAAATTCCTAGCAGATCCTTGTCCACCATTTTCTTTATGGAAATATCTAACCTTTTTAGGATATTTTTTTACATATTTATCTATTATAGTTTTTGAGTTATCAGGACTATCGTCATCTACGACAATAATTTCGATATCTTTTAAAGTCTGATTAACTAAACTAGATAAACATTTATCAATATATTTTTCTACATTGTATACTGGTACAATAATACTAACTTTCATATAATCACTTCTTTTTCTTTAATTCATATCTATTACTAAATAAACCATAGAATATTATAAATATATACATATATTGTTTATTTTGTATTAAGCTTTCTGTATAGTTACCTAAGAAGAATAATACTAATATTAATAGTGGAAAATACTTAAATTTATTATCACTATATCTAATATAATCATAACATACATATATCAGATATACTAGTATTAATACTAATCCTACATATCCTGTCTCCGCACCCATTTGTACAAAACCACTATGTGGATACATATAAGGAAGATTTTCTTCAAGAACAGATGTATCTTCAATATATAAAGTTACATTTTGATTATTATAAATATAAGAATAGTTATTTAATCCTATACCTAAAACTGGATATTCTTTAATAATTTGTTTTCCAATTCCTTTATAATAATTTCTAAAACTTATAGACATATCATCTTCTGGATCAGTAGATACTGAATCATCAGACACTTCCTCTACAAGACTCATCCTTAAATTAGTTGGAATATGTAATTTTTCATACACATAATTAGCTGTATTTTGGAATAAATATGCAAATCCAGGTATTAAGAATGATATTATAACTAATAATAATGGTAATATTAAATTAGTCCATTTCTTTAACATTATGGTTCTAATAATATGTACTAAAACAACAATTATTAACGCGATGAATCCACCTCTTGAGAATGTCAACACAATATTAATACCTATTATTACATATAATATTTTATATAATAACTTATCTTCTTTTAATGTTAAATATGATACTAATGCGAACATTATACATGCATATTTATCATATAAAGTTGGTAAGAAAAATGTAGATGGTACTCTACCATTTATACCAGGATATTTATCATTCGAAAATGTATTCAAATCAAACTTAAATATATATTGTAAGATACCATATACAGAACATATTAATGCTGAATATATAAATGCATTAATAATTTTTTTCTTATTTTCTTCATCAATATTAACATGAGTTATAAAGAATACTAATAAAATTATATTAGTAAAATTAATAAATCCTGTTAATGATTGACCACCAATATTAATACCAAATATAATAGTTACAATATACCATGTAAGATTTAATATAATTAATATTAAATAACCTTTATAATCTTTTATTTTACTAAAATTTCCTTTTTGATCTATTAACATAGAAGCATTCATTAGTGTAGGTAAAGTAAACATTAATATTTTTCTTACAAATTCAATTGTATCATTTGAAATTAATGCCCCTGCACCACATAATAATGTTATTACATAAATAGATATCACTATTATGTTCAAACTTCTTTTTGATATATTCATAATATCTCTCCTATCTAGTTGTTGATTTAATGTATGCAGAAATATTTAATTTTATAAATAGTTTCTTCATCTTTCTTATTAATGTATCAGAAGCTAAATATTTAGTAATATCTCTACTTTTGATTTCTTTAATATACCATTTTAAATTAGTCTTATCCAAGATATTACCTTTTAATATTACACCATTAGCTAAATAACTATATATTAATTTTTTATTTTCTTCTGATATAGTATTATCATTTGATATCAATATATATAAGCTATCGAAATGATATAACATATCTTCACATCTTCTTCGTGCTTTTTCAGACCCATTAACGATACTATTTTCCCTTTGGACATAATTATATCCATAGTAATCCATATAATATATACTATTTGCTTTTACTAATATATATGGAGTTAATCCAAAATCTTCATGTATACGTCCTTTGGGATACATAAATTTATTTTTAATAAAGAAATCTTTATTATATGCATAAGCCCATGCAGGTTCTGAATATTCGAATGATAAAATTTCTTTTAAATCGATTTTACCTTCTACTAAATCAGATACCTCTTTTCTAATTAAAGCACCTTTATCATCTACCATATTAATTTTATACTTAATAATATCATATTCATTTTCCTTTAAAATATTATTTAAATTATTAAGCAAATCAGGTTCAATATAGTCATCACTGTCAATAAAGATAATGTAGTCACCAGTTACATATTTAATACCATAATTTCTAGCGTCAGATAATCCACCATTTTTTTTGTTATATAATGCAAATCTTGGATCAGATAAATATTTATTTATCACATCAACAGAATTATCTTTAGTACCATCATTAACAATGATAACTTCATAATTAGCATAAGTTTGACTCTTAATACTATCTAAACATTTAGCTATATACTTTTCCACATTATAAACAGGTATGACTATACTAAATTTCATATGACACCTCTAATCTAAATAATCTTTTAAAAACTCTTTTTTAAATCTTTTTAAATATCTATTATTTCTTTTTATTACACGATATCTATATAATAAATTTTTCTTAGCTTGGAATAATTCTTTATATTTTAAATGAGTTCCACCAAAATCTCTAATTGGCATAAACCAATCACTGATTTTTACATCAAACATATCTTTCTTTTTTCTATAAGCCATAAGCATAATTAACTGATCATCATCAGTAAAGCCTACATCAATTAATTCATTCATACACTCTTTTTCTAATTCCCATAAAGTATTAGCATATTTACTTGGAACTATAAAAGGCGCCCCCATAATAATAGGATCTAAAGATTGAACTTTCTTAAATATAGGTTCTCCATCATCTTCTTTTAACGCAAATAAGGTTACCTTATTTCCAAAGTCATATTTCCACTCGAAATCAAAATCTAGTGGATCAGTAAATCTTTTCCCACCATGATTATAACCAAAATCTAACCATGCTATTTGGCCCTTTACACCATTATCTGAAGCATCTTTTATACACCATGCTTTAAGCAACATAACATAATTATAAAGACCATTATTTTCTGTAGCGTTTGGATTATATCTAAAATTTAAAAATGATTTACTACCATCAATTGTTTGCATTCTTTCTAATAATTCTTTATCAATAGTAGATATATCATCAATAATAACTAGTTTAGTTTTATCTTTAAGACCAAATTCTTCTCTTACTTTCATGGCTTTTGGTCCCATCACACTATCAGTATAGATAACTAAATCATTTTTAATTCTTGCCCAAAATTTAAAGTATTCTAAATACTTATCATTACTTCTAGGTATTTCCTTAAAATCTTTTCTTCCTATATCAAAAAACGCTGTTACAATAGTTATTTTATCCATATTATCACCTACCTATTATCTTATATAAAGTAATTCTTAAAATTGCATATAACTTTAACATAAATTTATGTCCTCTTATAAACTTTATATAATTACTATCTAATTTATTTTTTCTATATAATTTTTTCCAATGAGGATATTTATTTAAATATTTATATACATCATTTATATATTTTAAACATACTTTTAAAGTAGTTATTTTAAATAATGTTGATGCAGAATGTAATAATTTTTCAGATACTGTTGAAACATAAGCATCTCTTAAAACTACACTCTTACCATTAAAATCAAAATATTCTTCTAAATTAATGGCTATTTTTAACATATCCATATTTTTAACTGTTTGATTTCTTGTTTCACCAGACATATTAAAATAATAATCATATAATGGTTTATTTAATTTTGTTATTTTAGAAGCTTTACTAAATACTTTTAAAATAGCTTCAAAATCTTCATACTTAGTATTTACAGGGAATTTGATAGAATCAAATAATTCTTTTTTATATATCTTATTCCATGGGGCGAAGTCAATATCTTTAATAATATTAGGATTATCATAAATACTACCACCGAATAATTCATCGTAACCCACTTCAATAACTTTTCTAGTTTGATCATCAAACATATAATAATCACATACTACAATATCTGATTTATCCATAGTTATCTTATTTACTAATTCCTCTATCATATCAAGTTCTATATAGTCATCACTATCCGTGAAACAAATATAGTCGCCAGTAGCTATAGCTAGTCCATTATTTCTAGCTTCACTGATACCCATATTTCTTTGATTAATGACATTTATTCTAGAGTCTTTAGCTTGATAATCTCTTATAATATCTAAGCTACGATCCATACTACCATCATTAACGATAATAATTTCGATATCTTTATATGTTTGATTAGTCAATGAATCTAAACATTTATTTAATCTTTTTTCCATGTTATATACTGGAACTATTATACTAACTTTCATCTAATCAGCTCCTTTTAAAGACAACTGTAATTCTTTTAAAGAATTCATCTTTGCCTAAAAGTTTAAACCATACAAATGTTAAACCAAAATTTAATATGAATATAACTATACCATATATAAACCATATTAATAAATTTGATATAGTAAAATAATTCATAATAAATTTAAATATTACTATATTAACGATAATTAAAATAAATAATATTAATGAATCTAAATAATATTTAGATATTGATGATTTAAAGATATGTTTATTTAATATTGACGGTTTAATCATAAATTCAGATATTAACATAGACGAAGCTGTACCTGCTAGTAATCCTGCTATACCAAATCCGTTTAAGATAAGTACTAATGAAACTACTAAATTAATAAGAGCTTCTAAGTAAGTACATATTAAAGTTTCTTTATATAAGGCAGCTGCTCCAGAATATACATTAAGAATTATTCTTATAATTCCATATAATAAGTTAAATATAAATAAATACATTGTAATATTACCAACAGTATAATTAGCCCCATACCATAAACTTATAAATGGTGTTAAGAATACAGCTAAAGGCACACATATAATATTAGCTATAAAGAATAACATATCATTATATTCTAAAAAGACATTATAAGCTTTTTTAGGCTCTGCAACTAATAAGTTACCAACAGACGCTAAGGTAGATGAACTAAACTTACCAATTATATTTGATATAACAGATGTAATTGCATAATAAGCATTATATATAACAACATGACCCAATCCTAATATTTTAGATACTAAAATAACATCAATATTATAAGCAATTAATCCACCTATTTTATGTGGTATTAAAGATTTAGTTTTTGACCAAAATACATAATTTGGTTTTTCTTTAACTGATATATTAGGATAATTTTTCTTATATAATACTTTCATTACTAAATTTTGTAATAATGTAAATAATATTTCTACTACTAATACAGCATATAAATTCTTTAAGAATATAATTACTACTATATCAGCAATATTTCTTAATATAAGTAATCCTTGTGTATAGAAAGAATATTTATATTTATTTTGATCAGCATTAAATAGTACTGTATATGTTGTAGAAAAATATCCTAATACATTTACAAGTAAAGTTAAAATGAAACAAGTTATTATAAAAGGATTAGGTAGTGTATTTTCAGCTATTAAATGTGGTACTAAAAATGATAAGGCACATCCTATAACTAACATAGCCATCATTACATAATTGAAACTTTTCTTAACACCAGATATTAAAGCAGAAATATCTTTATTTTTCTTTTCATATAAAGGTTTATATAAGAAATACATAGCCGCATCAGTTAAACCCAATTCAGCTAATGATAAGTATGCAAGTACTTGACCGAATAATTGATATACACCTAATATTTCATCGCCAATATATGTTAAAAATATTTTTACACGAACAAAACTAATAACCGCGATTATTAGTTGAGGAAGTACTTCACTTAATAAATTTAAGAAAACTTTTTTAGTTCTCATAATACACCTACTTTATAAATAATTTAACAAAATCAAAATAGAAATTTTCAGTGGTAAATTCTTTTGCTTTTTCTAAGCCACTCTTACTCATCTTATCTCTTAATTTAGAATCTTTATATAGTTTTAAAATGGCATCTTTTAAATGAGATGATATCATATCATCTTTTGGTACAATAATTGTATCAATAGATGCATATTCAGGAGCTCCACCTGATTTAGTTATTATCAATGGTGTTCCTGATGCCATTACTTCAACTGTAACTAAAGGAGCAGCATCTTCACATATTGATGGTATTACATCAATATCAGCAGTTTTATAATATTTATATATTTCATTATTAGGAATAAAACCTGTTGCTTTAATTCTATCTGTCTTATTAATTTCTTCTGTTAACATATCAAAATATTCACTTTTAGCTTGCATACCAAAATTAATTGATCCCACTAGCATTAATTTAACTTTATCATCATCTATCATGTTAATAGCACGTACAAGTTCTAAAACACCCTTTTCAGGAGCTAGTCTTCCACAATACATAACAATAAAATCATCTTTTGAAAAACCTAATTCACTTTTTATTTCTTCTTTTTCTTTAGCTGTAACATTCTTTTTAAATTTATCTATATTGATACCATTTTTCAAAACTTCACATTTTTTTATAGATGATGAATTTTTAAATGTATTTGTAACAAATTTACTTACACCTATAAATCTACCAAATGTCGCATCTGCATATTCATCAGACATTCCATTATGATGGAAATGTAATATCATTTGATCTTTTTTAAAATATTTTAAATAGCTAACAAAAGAATGATAAGCGCCATCTTCTACTAAGACATAATCATATTTATCTTTTTTTATTTCATCTAAAACACATTCATTATATGTATTCAAATGTTTACCAAATAAATTAGCTATTCTAACTTTTAAAGCTTTTATTTTAAATGATAATTTAGAAGTGTTAATATAAATAAATTTAGTATTTTTAAACTTCTTAGATTCTTCTAAAGCCTTTGCTTCATAAGTTGATACAATAGTGATATCTAACTTGTTATATTTTTCATTACATAACGCGATATCATTCATCAATGTCTCTATTGCGCCACCCTTTGTAGCTGGCACAGGTAGTCCCTTAGGAAGTATAATACATACCTTCATATCATCACCTCTAATACTATTTAATTATACCATATTTTATTTATAATAAAAAGAAAAGAGATATAAAATCTCTTATTTTAATAGAAGTTCTAATTTAGCTTTTTCTTCTTCTAATTTTTGCCTATCTGCTTCAACTATATTAGCTGGGGCTTTATTAACATAATTTTCATTAGATAGAAGTTTTTCTCTTCTTTCAATAGATGCTTTTAAATCACTAATTTGTTTTTCTAATAGCATCTTATCTTCTTCAGTTTCTTCTTTTTGATAGAAGATAGTAGCTTCATAAGATGAATATTTAACATTGTATGATTTGATATCTAGAGGTTTAGTTATTATAACATCTTGTAATTTTAACATCTTAATAATAATTTCATCATCTGTATTAATCATGACTTTAGCGTCTTTAGGAATATTATTTTCTGTTTTAACATTTCTAAACGCTTTGATAAATTCAATCTTATCATCAACTAATTTAGCATCATCTTTAAAAATGAATTTCTTATCATATTCTGGATATGTTGAAATCATAATTGATTCTGCATCTTTAATTGGTAACATACCATATATTTCTTCTGTTACATATGGCATAAATGGATGTAACATCTTTAATATACCAGTTAATACATAACATAATACTGATTTTGTAGTTAAGGAATCACTATTAAATTTAGCAAATTCAATATAATTAGAACAGAACTTATCCCATGTAAATTCATAGATAATATTACCTGCATTATTGAATTCATATTTATCCATAAATTTCTTAGTATCATGAATACATTTTTCATATTCAGATAAAATCCATTTATCTTCACTTGTTAAATTATCAAATGTATATTCTTTTAATCCTTCAATATTCATTAATGTAAATCTAGAAGCATTCCATATTTTGTTAATGTAATTCCATGTAGATTTGATTTTTTCTTCATCAAATCTCATATCAGTACCAGGGGCAACATCAGTAGCTAAGTAATATCTCAATGCATCTGCGCCATATAAAGAAACCATATCAAATGGATCAATACCATTTCCTAATGATTTACTGAATTTTCTACCTTGTTTATCTCTAATTAAACCATGGATTAAACAATCTTTAAATGGTCTTTTACCTAGTAATTTTTCACCTTGGAAAGTCATTCTATTAACCCAGAATGGAATAATATCATATCCTGTAACTAACACACTATTTGGATAATATTTTTCTAATAATTTAGTATTATCTGGCCAACCTAATGTAGCGAATGGCCATAAAGCACTAGAAAACCAAGTATCTAATACATCATTATCTTGTACCCAACCTTCTTCAGATGGAGCTTCCATACCTACATATATTTCATCACCTTTATACCAAGCAGGTATTCTATGACCCCACCATAATTGTCTAGAAATACACCAATCATATGTAATTTCCATCCAGTGATTCATAGTCTTTTCATATCTAGCAGGTACAAAGTTAACTTTTTCATCTTTTTTCTTTTGAGTTTCTAATACATGATCTGCTAAAGGTCTCATCTTAACAAACCATTGTTTTTTTACCATTGGTTCAACCATAACACCTGTTCTTTCAGAGTGACCTACTTCATGTACTAATGGTTCTACTTCTAATAATAAACCTGCTTCTTCTAAATCTTTTAAAACTGCTTCCCTACAATCTTCTCTAGTCATTCCTCTATATTTTTCAGGAACATTTTCATTCATAGTAGCGTCATCATTCATGATACAAATTCTTTCCAAATTATGTCTATTACCAACCTCAAAGTCGTTAGGGTCATGTGCAGGAGTAATTTTAACTACACCTGTACCTTTTTCCATATCAGCATGTTCATCTGCAATAACTGGGATTGGTTTATTCATAATAGGTAGAATTACATTTTTACCAATATATTTTTGATAACGTGCATCATTTTCATTAACGGCAACTGCAGTATCACCAAATAATGTTTCTGGTCTTGTAGTAGCAACATCTAAATATTCATCTGTACCTTCAACCATATATTTTAAATGATAGAATGCTGATTTTTCTTCAGAATAAATAACTTCTTCATTTGATAAAGCTGTTTCAGCTGCTGGATCCCAGTTAATTATCTTTTCACCACGATAGATTAATCCCTCATTATAATAATCTACAAATACTTTTCTAACAGCTTTAGATAAACCTTCATCTAAAGTAAATCTTTCTTTAGTATAGTCTAATGCGATTCCCATTTTAGCCCATTGTTTTCTAATGATATCACCATGTTCATGTGTCCAATCCCAACAAGCTTCTAAGAATTTTTCTCTACCATACTCATATTTATCGATACCTTTATCTTTTAATCTTTTTACAACTTTAGCTTCTGTAGCTATAGCAGCATGATCCATTCCTGGTAACCAGAAAGAATCATATCCTTCCATCTTTTTATATCTAATAATGATATCTTGTAATGTAACATCCCATGCATGTCCTAAATGTAATACACCTGTAACATTAGGAGGTGGAAGAACTATACAAAATGGAGGTTTACTTGAATTTTCATCACATTTAAAGTATCCATTATTTAACCATTTTTCATATTTTCCTTCTTCAACAGAATTATGATCATATTTAGTATCTAACATAAAATCACCCTTTCAAATAAAAAAACTAGCCATCCATAAAGGACGAACTAGTCGTGGTACCACCTTAATTTATCTATTTCTAGACCTTAACACTATAACGCGTGACCGTAATATCCTATTTACTTAGATAAAAAACTCCGAAGCTACCTTCTAGTACTTTCATAAGAATCTTACACCAACCGATTCCTCTCTTTATACTACGATACTATACTCCTCTTCATCAAAGTCATTACATGTATTATATATTAATCTATTTATTTTGTAAAGTAAATTAAACTAGTTATTGTAACTTTTCCATTACCAGTCCTAACTTCATTTTCTATATTACCCTCAGTTACACCACCTATATAACCATCAGATATAATAATATTTTCTCCTAAAGTAGATAATAAGCCTTCATTATATGAAATATGACTATGGCCAGCATTATAGCCTGTTCTTCCTTTACCACCTACATAGATATAAACAATTTTCTTTTCTTCTAAATATAAATATCCAGATGCATGATTACCATTAGCTGTTGTTTTAGCTCCCCAAACATCCAATTTATATAGTCCTGGATTTAATAATACTTTTTCATATCCTTTTTTATATTCATAATCATGTACTAATGGAGATGCATCTGTCACCAATGTTTTAGTTACTGTATCAATAACTTCACCAGAAGATGAAGCAGTATATGTAATTGTATTACCACTTACACTACTTTCAATAACATATCCATATGGAGAATATACATTAATATTATAATTAATTGTCACATGATCAGCTGCATCAGAAGTAATATTCATCGAAGAAAAATCAGCTACAATATTAGACATTACTGCAGTATCATCACTACCACCTATTATGGTATTTAAAGCATTATTCTTAATCTTAGATAAAGAATTACCTCTTGTAACCAAAATAGATAATGTTGAAAAAACAAGTATCAAAAAGATAATCAATATCCCATACATAATACTTGATATAGCAAACCCTTTATTATTCATGCTATCACCTATTATAATTATATAATAGAAGAATAAAAAAAACAATAATTAAAAGCCTATACCATTAATATATAAATTCATATTATATATCAGGTGATATTGTGAATAGATGTTGGTTTAACAAAAGAGGAATATGGTTTTTACTTTTATTCGCGGCTATAATACTATTCCTATATCAAATTCTAATCGCGTTCTTTGTTGTTACAAGATTTAGTTTATTCCTCGTTTTTGTATTTTGGTTTTTAATTATTTTTTGTTTTTTCAAAATTATTTGGTAAGGTAAGTTCTCTAGCTCTATCTAATATATTTATCATATTAGATATCTTCATACACATATTTATATTAGAATCATTAAATTCTATCTTATCTGGTAATGATATTAATATAAAAAGTAATTCTTTTTCATAATCTAATAATTTATACTCATGTTCATATCTTTTTAATGCTTCACTGAAATCAAAAGATTCATTATTTTTATATAATTTGTATAGATCAAATATAGGCATATCTAATTTAGATTTATCCCAACTTATTAAGTATGGTTTATCATCTAAAATAAAGTGGTCTAATCTTAAATTATTATGTATCAAAACCATTCTTTTTTTCTTCTTATCCTTAACTTTTTTATACCATCTATTTAACTCGTTATATGCATAACTTAATCTTTCATATACTTTAGATATATTTAAAGATAACATATATTCAGATGGACTCATGAATACTTTACTTTCTATAATAGTCATTAAATCATTATAATAATTATATAAATATTCTATATTATTAGATATATCCTCATATATTTCATTATATGAATCACTATCCACTTCTTTATAGTGGGTAGTTTTATTATGTAATAATGATACTAAATCTATCATATCATCAATCTTTTGTTCAGAAGATATATCTATACCTTTAATATATTTAGTTATTAAATAATCAGATGAAGGTTCACTTATAACTATAGGATAATAATTAAAGTTCCTAGAATTTAAATATTCAAAAATATTATTATCTATATTCTTTTTAAAAACATATTTACCTTTAGAAGTATCTACAATACTTACATTACCTACATTTTGATATCTATATGGAATTAAATTATATTTTCTTAATTCATCTTTAATCTTTAACATATGGAATAATTATTTTATCCCCTATTTTCATATTATTTAAATCATTATAATCTTCTAATATATTTTTAGTAACATTATATTTTTTCATTATAGATTCTATACTATCATTTTCTCTTACTATATAGACTCTATAATTAACATAATTGTCTGTATTATCCAAATTAGAAAATAGTGATTTTTTAATATCTTTATCTTCTATAACTACATCATTATAATTATTTATTTCTATATTATTATCAGTTACATCTAAATCTATAGTATTATCACTTAATAAATCTACATTATCCATAATAGCCTCTCTTTCTAATAGTAATTCTTCTACTTTATCAAGTTTTACTTCAATATTAATAGATAATATTTTATTATTAATAATCTCATAATAAAAATCATCTATATCAATACTGGCATTACTAATATCATACATATTATCAATATCAATAGTAAAAGGTATATCATAATTAAATGGTATTGTATCTTTACTAGTTTCTGTCGTAAGATATTCACCACTAACTATAAAATTACCAGACACTACATTATCTTTTTTAGATAAATTATGTTCTAAAGATATACTAGTTACTTCATATAAATTACCTAAATCTATTTCTTTTTTAAATGGAATCAACTTTTTCATAGTATTCCCCTTTCATTTAAGTATATTTAAAAATATATATTTTATGACACAAAAAAAGTAGATATTATCTACTTCTACTTCCTTCTATTGATTGATCAGCTTCTGAATATAAATCTGCATCAGTAGGTAAAGCATTTCCAGTAGCTTCTGCACTAGCAATTACCATATCACCAGCTAAGTTCATAACATCATCAACAACTTGTTCATGAGTTGCAGTTACTTCAGCAAGTTTTTGTTCTGCTTCTTTCATAAGTACATTTGTAGTTACTCTATCAAACATGCTACTAACTGTTAAATCAAAATTCTCTTTTTCTTCTGGAGTCATCTTAGCTTGTGCTTCAGGAGTTTTAGACATTTCAACAATCATGTTAACTGCCTTTTCGTGTCCTTGTGCTTCTAACCCAGCAAATCTTGCTTTTTCTTCTTCTGTAATAGCTCTTTCTTTAGCATTACCATAATATAATGTTTGAGCCATTTTTTCTTCTATTTCAGTTACTGTCATTATACTTGCACCCCCGCATCATTGAACCCCTTAATTAATAATTCTGTATCATTTGTAAAATATGCTTTTTTAAGGATATCATTACCAATGATTATTGATATTAAATTTGTCTCAGCTGCTTGATTAGGATACATAGCTTTATCACTTTCATTACCAACTAAAAAGTTAGCCATAATTTCAGTGTAACCTACATTCAATGCTTCAAATCTACCATCTTGAATAAATCCTCTTGTAGTTTCAGTTGAACTAGCAATATTAAGTATTTCATACATTAATACATGTTTAGCATCAAAGTCACCACTAAGTTTTTCATTATTCAAATATAATATATTTTCTACATTACTATACATAGAAACATTATTATTTATAAACTTATTTAATTTTTTAACTTGTAAACTTCTTAAACGGTTGCATAAATTAGTTAAGTCTACATCAGGGAATTTAGTATGGAGTATCAAAACAAGTTCATAGATGTTTTGTCTAAGACCATCTGATATGCTACTATTAGCGTTTAAGGATTGTTTTACCATGTCCATTATATCCATAATATCACCCTATATACATAATAGCATAAATGCATATTTTTGACAATATTTTTTAATAATTTTTCGCTAAAATATTACCATTTTTATAATTTTGATACGCGCTAAAAATATACTAATTTATTAAAAATCATAAAATTAAGCTAATGCTTTATTAATTGTAGTAATAACTATATTATATTCACTATTTAAAACACTATTTATAATAATATTTTCAATATCGTCTTTGATTATCTTATCTATTTTTCTTGCTCCATAATTAATATAATCTGATTTATTTATAATATCTTCTATTACATTATTATCTATCTTTAAATGAATATTTTTATCCTTATATTTCTTTTTTAATATATTTAATCTATTATTTATTATTTTTCTAATATGATCTTCATTCAATTTATTAAAATATATTATAGTATCAATTCTATTTATAAATGGAATAGAAAAATTATCTTTTAACTTGCTATCTGTATTAAAGTTATTATTAAATCCTATATTGGATTCATTATATCCAATATTAGATGTCATTATAATAACTGTATTATTAAAGTATATATATTCACCATATGAGTTTTTGATTTTACCATCTTCTAATATTTGAAAAAATAAATTAAGTACATCTGAATGAGCTTTTTCAACTTCATCTAATAAGATAACTGAAAATGGTTTATTTTTAACTTCATCTAAAATATTATGCGAATCTTTATATCCAACATATCCTGGCGATGTACCTATAATCTTAGTTATACTGGATGCATCACTATATTCACTCATATCAAGCCTAATTAAATTATCACCTACTAAAGCTTTAGAAAATAATGTTGCTAATTTAGTTTTGCCTACTCCACTTGGGCCAGCAAACATCATTGAATAACACATATTATCATCTTTAAATCCTAATTTAATTCTTTTAATAACATCTATACAAGCTAAAACAGCAGTATCTTCACCTATAATATTAGTTTTTAAATCTTTTTCTATTTTATTTATTACTTTTAAATTATCATCCATTATTTCATATATAGGAATATTAGTTTTCATATTAAAGATATAGGCAATATCTTTCTTAGTAACTTTTTTCCTATTTTTATTTTTTAATATATCTAATTCTAAATTGTTTAATTTACTAAGTAATGCTTCTTCATCTTTTCTATAAGTTAAAGCATCTTTAAAATCATTTTTTAAAATATATTCATTTTTAATAGATGTTACTTCTTTTAATTTAATATTAATCTTATTATATTCTTTTGATTCTTTAGTTTCTTTTAAACTTACATAAGCACATACTTCGTCTAAAATATCTATAGATTTATCTGGTTCATATCTATTGTGAATATATTTATCTGATAAATTAATAATCAAATCAATTATATCTTCAGATATTATTACATTATGATAATCTTCATATATAGGTTTTAACCCAATCAATATATTCTTAGCAGTTTTCTTATCAGGCGTCTTAATAAATATATTTTGGAATCTTCTAGATAAAGCTTTATCTTCTTCAATGAATTTTTTATATTCTTCCATTGTAGTCGCGCCTATTACTCTAATACTACCTCTAGCTAAAGCCGGTTTAAATATATTAGATGCATCAATTGCCCCTTCTGCTCCACCAGCACCTACTATAGTATGAATCTCATCTATAAATAATATAATATCAGGTTCATTTTCTACTTCATCTATTATATTTCTTATTCTTTCTTCAAATTCACCTCTATATTTAGTACCTGCCACTAAAGAAGCCATATCAAGACTAATTATTCTTTTATTTTGTAAATTAATAGGCACCATTGAATTAGTAATCATATATGATAAACCTTCTACTATAGCTGTCTTACCTACTCCGGCATCTCCAACTAAAAGTGGATTATTTTTACTTCTTCTAGAAAGTATTTCTATTACTCTTTGTATTTCTTTATCTCTACCGATAACTGGATCTAATTCACCTTTGCTTGCTTTCAAAGTCAAATCTACACCCATCTCATCAACAAGTAACTTTTTGTTTTTCTTATTATGATTAACTATTTTATATGAAAAATCATCATATAATTTTTCTAGATCAATACCCATTCCAAGCATTATCCTAATGGCGACCCCTTCACCTTCTTCTAACAAAGCTGAAAATAAATGTTCAATAGTAACAACACTATTATTATTTTCTTTACTATCTAAAATAGCATTTTCAATTACTCTTTTTAATAATGGAGTATACAAAAAAGCATTTGTATCACTACTACCTATACCAACTATATTAGATAGTTCTTTTTTAAATACTTCATAAGTTAAATCGTAGGATTTTAGTTTTTTAGATATACTATTATTACCTTTTAAAATAGCTAACATCAAATGTTCACTACCTATATAAGGATGTTTTAATTCCTTCATTTCTTTTTTAGCTACTACTAATACTTTTCTTGCTTCTTCATTAAAATTACCAAACATTTTGATCACCTATAATTATTCTATTCCAAATACAAAAAATAATAAGTCGGTTAATGTCAGGTAACAAAAAAAGATATATTTAATATCTTTGTTATTTATAGCAATTATATAAGAAAACATCGCTTGACTAAAGCTTAGACAGGCGATTGCCAATTACAGGCAACACTCAACATAGCGTATTAAGTGTTCCTTTTTATTTTATGCAAGTTAATGCATCTATATGCATTATATAATATTTATTTAATCTTTAAATATATCTTCTATCTTAGTTTTTAATGAATCATCTTTAATAAGTCTATTTACCTTATTAAGTTTATTATATATTTTTAATTTATCTTCATAATTATTTAATTTAGATTCAATCTCTTTTAGGGATTTACCTATTGCACTTCTAGATACTTCATATAATTCACTCATTTCTGATAAAGATAAATTATTGAAATAATATTCTTCAAAATATGTTTGTTGTTTATCTGTTAATAAATTACCATATAAATCATATAGAGTAATCAAATATAATCTTTCTTTCATACTATTCACTCCTAAATAATCCATAGATATATTTTTCTATATCAAATACTTTTAAGTCTTCAGCCTTTTCACCTAAACCAATAAATTTAACTGGTATACCTACATTTTCTTTGATAGCTAAAACTATACCACCTTTAGCAGTACCATCTAATTTAGTTAATACAATACCAGTAATATTAGTAATTTCTTTAAAGTTTTTAGCTTGACTTATACCATTTTGACCTGTTGTACCATCTATAACTAATAATGTTTCATGTGGTGCCCCTGGTAAAAGTTTTCCTATAACCCTATTGATTTTATCTAATTCATTCATTAAATTAGTTTTATTTTGTAATCTTCCAGCTGTATCTATAAATACAACATCATATGATTCTTTAACTGCTTTATCAATACCATCATAAATAACACTTGATGGATCAGCTTCATTTTTGTATACTACATCTGCACCAATTCTTTTACCCCATTCAACTAGTTGTTCTACTGCACCAGCTCTAAAAGTATCACCTGCTACTAATAATACTTTCTTACCATTTTTGATTTCTCTATTAGCAAGTTTACCAATTGTAGTAGTTTTACCAACTCCATTAACACCTACCATTAATACAACAGTTGGTCCATCATTATTATAATTAATTTTATTAACAATAATATCGTTATTAACGTAGATAATAAACATTTCATCTACGATGATATTCATTAAATCTTCACTATTTTCTATATTTTCAGATTTAACTCTTTTCTTTAACTTATCAATAAAATCCATCACAGTATTAACACCAATATCAGCCATAATAAATATTTCTTCTAATTCATCAAAATACTCATTAGATACTTTTTTATATTTATTATTTAAGATACTTATTTTATTAACAAATTCATTTCTTGTTTTTTCTAATCCTTTTTCATATACTTCTACTTCTGCTTTTTCCTCTTTAGTAAATAGATTTTTAAATTTATCAAATAAGCCCATTAATATCACCTATATATATTTTACATTATTTTTTATGCAAAAAAAAGATGTTTATTAATAAACATCCACAAGTTCTGCATCTAAGCCTTTTGATAATTTGTTATACATATTAACTAATATTTCTCTACCTTCATAGATTCTATATTGTTTTCTATAACCTCTTATTTTTCTAGCGCCTAAGAAAGTCATAATTAAAGAATAAACAACTAAACCTAAAGATAAGACAATACCTAATACCATACCTATATAACTAGCATGTGTAAATCCTAAGAAAACGATAAAACTTAAGAATAATGAAGCTAAAGTATTGATAGATAATACATTAATTAATTTTCTATAAGCTTGATCTTCCTTACTTATAATTTCATCAGCACTTTCCTTAACTTGAGTATCTAAGTCATTAATCATATTCATTAGGTTTTGACGATTAAGCTCTAATATTGTAGTCTTATTATCATAATCTTTAATTACAATATCATTCTTAGTTATATAATAACTCTTAATATTCATATTATCCCCCCTGTTAAGCGTTTATAATATACTAAATGTTTTATTTTGTCAAATTATGATTGTTCAATATTAAAATATATTATATAATTGTTAGGATGTATGCTGTAAATAATAGAAAGGATTTTATTTATGGCATTAGAAACTTTAGATATAAATATTAATTACATCGATATTACAAAAGAATTGATAGAAAAAGCTACACCTAATAGTCACAAAGTGTTAGATAGTTACTTTTATATTTCAAAAGATAAAATATACATTGTAGACGGCAGCAAAAACGTTGTTTTAGACTATTCTTTAAAAGAACTAGAAGTAGCCAATTGGATTGAAAATACTTTTGGTGGGGAAATTTATATGAAGCCACGTGTAAATTCACCAAACAATATTAAAACGGCTGATTATTGGTGGAATGGAGAATATTGGGATTTAAAGGAATTAAAAGATTCAAAAAGTTTAATGCGCGCGATTGATAACGCAATCAAAAACTGTGAAAAGCAATCACATAATTTTATAATTGACATAACCGATTGCAAAATACCAATACACTACATTATTAAGCAAACAGAGAATATTTTTAAAGATGGGGTATGCCGACGTATATGGATAAACAAAATCATAATTAAAAAAGATAATATTTTGATTAAAGCATACAAAAAGAGATGACCCCAGCCCCAGCGGGCAAGGACCATCTCCTCTATGAACAATATTACTATAAAATATGGTTCATGTCAAGATTTTAAAGTATATAAAAGAGGTATAATTATACCTCTTCTGAATTAACTAATATATATTTACCATTTTCATTTTTAAATGTAAGTTTATAACTACATGTTGTTTTTTTATCATTGCTTGGATAACATGATGGGCCACCACTAATAGATAATCCATCACCAGGATTATATATAGTATTGACAAAGACTTCTAATAAATTATCATCAAAATTATAACTTGATACAGCATATTTAGGATAATCATTGATATATGGACCACCACATAGATAACCCGAAACATAATATCAACCATCTTGCATTTCAAAAAGATAGTACTTGTTTAGGCTTGCACTAGAAGGTGATTCAACATTCGGCATTTCTTCATTAAATAATTCTTTATATTTTGATTCAACCTCTTTTACCTTGAAAGCTGTAAAATTTGAAACAGAATAAAAACATACAAGAGACTTTAATTTATCATGATCAGATTCATTAAAAGAAGAAACTTCAAGAATATGAACACTACCAGGGTCCAAGTGACTTATAGCCATTCCAACCTTTATACGATCATCAAATTTACCGAATACTACATTCATATTATGATAAAAAGCTCCATAATATTTATCTATTAAATCCTTTACAAATTCCTTAATTTGAGCATCAGTCAGTACTACACCATTATTGTTTAAGCTATCATTATTCGTATTATTGCTTAACTGATTATTATCATTTGTATCGTTGATATTTGCATTACTGTCGTCTACACTATTATTAATTTGCTCATTTGTACTAGGAACACTTGGTTTATTACTAAAATATTTATCGTATACAAAATAACCACATATTCCTAATAAAACTAAAATTATAATTATTAAAAATATAACTAAGGTATTACTTTTTTTAGTCTTTTCGCCCTTTGGTATTACCACCGGGTTAACTTCTTCAATATTATTTTGATTATCTTCCATAAAACACACTCCTATTTTATAAAATAATTATACCCCCCCCCGAATTTTTGTCAACAACTAGACAAAATAGTAAAAAAAAGGTATAATTATGTAGTCAAATTTATTAATGAATTAAATTTAAAAAGAAAGGAGATTTTTTAAATGAAAACTGATACCTTAGTCTTTGCCTTGGGTGGCCTTGGTGAAGTTGGTAAAAATATGTACTGTGTTGAACACGGTGACGAATTAATAATAATTGATGCGGGTATAACTTTTCCTCAAGGTGAAATATTAGGTGTTGACTATGTCATCCAAGATTTCACTTACTTAAAGGAAAACGAAAGTAAAATTAAAGGTTTATTTATAACACACGGTCATGAAGATCATATAGGAAGTATTCCATTTCTACTTCAAATGGTTAATATTCCAGATATTTATGCACCTAATCAAGCTATGGGCTTAATTAGAAGAAAATTAGAAGATAGAAATATTAGGTATGATAACCTACATGTATATACGGAAAAAGATGTAATAAAATTTAAAAATATGGAGATTAGTTTCTTTTTAGTAACTCACTCTATTCCAGATGCACATGGTATGGCTATTAAAACACCTAATGGTACTATAGTTACAACTGGAGACTTTAAATTTGACTTAACTCCAATTGGACCTATGTCTAATTTATATGAAATGGCTAGATTAGGTAATGAGGGTGTAACTTTATTACTTAGTGATAGTACTAATGTATTAAACGAAGGATTATCAAAATCAGAATCTTTAGTTGATAATGCCTTAAATGAAATATTTGATTCATGTGATACAAGAATTATTATTGCCACATTCGCATCAAATATATATAGACTTAAACATATTCTTGAAACATGTAAAAAGCATGGAAGAAAAGTAGCTGTATTTGGTAGAAGTATGGATAATAATATTGATATTTCTATTGAAGGTGGATATATCACTAGTAAAGATGTATTAGTAACTCCAGAAGAAGCAAATAAATTAAAACCTAGTGAAGTATGTTTATTATGTACTGGTACACAAGGTGAACCTTTAAGTGCTTTATCTAGAATCGCGAATGGTACACATAAATCTATTAAATTACAACAATCTGATATAGTAATATTCTCATCATCTGCTATTCCTGGTAATGCACTTGCTATATCTAAAACAATTAATAAACTATGTTTACAAGGCGTTAAAGTATATACTACTAGTAGTTTATCTAACATTCATGCATCAGGTCATGGTAATAAAGAAGAGTTAAAATTAATGTTAAGATTAATTAAACCAAAATATTTAATGCCTGCTCATGGTGAATATAGAATGCTAAAAGAACATACTGATTTAGCAGTAGAATGTGGTATACCAAGAGAAAATACATTTATATGTGGAAATGGTGATGTCTTAGCTATCAATGATGGCGTTGTTAGAAGACATGGTACTGTTACTGCTGGAGATGTATATGTAGATGGTAATCGTATTGGTGAAGTTGGTAATGCTGTTATGAAAGATAGAAAGATTATGGCTACTGATGGTATAGTAGTAGTTATAGCTAACCTTGATACTAACACAAATACATTACTTAATAAACCAAATATTACAACAAGAGGATTTGTACTAGTTAATGAAAATCAAGATCTAATTAGTGAATTAGAAGGTATAGCTGCTAAAGCTATTTCATCTAAATTATCATCACATATAAATTATGCAGATATAAAAAGTAATATAATATCTGAATTAGGACCATATATTTTTGAAAAGACTGGTAGAAAACCTATTATATTACCCGTTATTATGAATGTTAAAAAAGATGTTAAGATTAATTCTTAACACCTTTTTTATTTATTATCACTAACCATTCTTTTCTTAAATACAATAATTGATAATAATAAAACTGCTATAAAATAAATTAAAAATACTATTATATGAATAAGAGTTAAATTACTAAAATCATTATGTAATGTTCCTTGAATTATATTTAGACATGCTTCAAATGGTAATGATTTACATATAACTTCAAATACTCCACCCATTACTTCTTTAGGAAAATACATACCACTAGTAAAGCATACTAATTGAACAATGATACTTCCTAAACCACCAGTCCCTTTTTCACTAACTAAACTACCTATTAATATTCCAAGTGATATAAAGAATATAGAAATAATCATAGATACTAATATAGTT
>JAGBJG010000007.1 GCA_017934595.1 Bacilli bacterium | reverse complement strand
TGTTGGTTTTGTTATATCTAATGTTGTTCCATATTTATCTATACTTGTTTTACCACGATTACCATTTATTCCTGTTATTACTACTTTATATTCTGTATCACTTTTTAAATTAGTAAATGTTATATATGGTTCTTCATATTCCTTACTAGCTACTTTATTATTTCCTAAATATAAATCTATATCATATCTACTTATTCCCGTTTCATCATCATACATTAAATCAATCGGCATTGATAATGTTAATGCATTTGTTGTTGTAGATATTACTATATCATTTATCTTAGATTCATCTATGATTGGATTTGTATGATCTAATTCACTACATTTACTATATACTTCTACATTTCCTTTTGTTCCTGATCCACAGTATACTCCATCACTTATTAAATCTGCTCTTACTAGATTTGATGATTCTAATATTACTTTTCCTGAGATTGGTACTTTACCTTTGAATTCAAGCTTTTTACCATTAGAATCTTCACATTCTGAACCATTACAGTATATCTCTATTGGATATATTGGATCATTATGATTTATTAATACATATTCTCCTACATAGTTATCTGCTGATTCTATTATTCCATTTACTGTTTCTCTAAAAGCTGCTTTTCTAGCAGAATCAATCACATTACTTATTACCGGTACTAGTATTAAAGCTACGATAGCTAATATTACTATAACGGCTAATAACTCAATTAATGTAAATCCTTTTTTATCCATATACAGTCCCCTATTCTATATATAGTATATCATTTAATATCGATTTAAACAATAAAAAAATCAGTATTAAACTGATTTTTAAGGATTTAATCTATTAGGGCCTCTAAATATATATTGAGTTTCTTTTAAACTTGGTAATCCTAATAATAGCATCGTCATTCTATCTAAACCAATTCCAAATCCACCATGTGGAGGACAACCATATTTAAAGAATTGTAAGTAGAATTCTACATCTTTACCTAAACCTTTTTCTTTAGCATTAGCAGCTAATTCTTCATATCTATGTTCTCTTTGAGCTCCTGAAGTAATTTCAGTACCTCTCCAAATTAAATCATATCCTTGTAAAACGCCATCTTTTCTCATATGATAGAATGGTCTTTTAGTAGCAGCATAACCTGTTATAAACATAAATTCAGAATTAAATTTTTCCATGGCATATTTATATACTAATTTTTCAGTTTCAGCATTAGTATCACCTATATCATGATCTGGAATAGTATAACCATATTCTTTATTCAATTCTTTATATAGATCTTGTAGATCCATTCTAGGGAATGGCTTAGTAGGAACTATAACATCAATACCAAATACTTCTTTGATTTTATCACCATATGTTTCTTTTACTTTAGATAAACCAGCAATTAATAAATCTTCTTCTAAAGACATTACATCTTCATATGAATCAATATGTGCGAATTCTAAATCGAAACCAGTAAATTCAGTTGCGTGTCTATTAGTATTAGAATTTTCAGCTCTGAAAACTGGACCAACTTCAAATACTCTATCTAATCCTGCAGCTAAAGCCATTTGTTTATAAAATTGTGGTGATTGTGCTAAATAAGCAGACCTATCAAAATATTTAACTTCAAATACATCAGAACCAGATTCAGATGCAGTACCTATTAATTTAGGTGAATGAATTTCTACAAATCCTTCTTTATATAGATACTCTCTCATACCTTGTTGCATCACTGATTCAACTAGTCTTACTAATGTGTTCTTTTCATTTCTAATATCTAACCATCTGTAATCCATTCTAGTATCGATATTAACGCCATCTAAATTATTATAATCAAATGGTAATTCTTCTGCTTTGCTAGTTACTTCTATAGAAGTTGGTATTAATTCAATACCACCTAATTTAACAGCTTCATTAGCTACTACTTTAGCATTAATAGATATTGTAGAATCTTTAGTTACATTACTCATAATATCTAATAATCCTTGATTAGCTTCTTCTGATTTTTCAATAGTCATTTGAACTTTACCAGTATGATCTTTCAAGATAACAAACATAACCCATTTTTTATCTCTTATTACATCAACGAATCCAGAAAAAGTAATTTCTTCGTCAATATGGTTTTTAAGTTCGTTTACAAATATCTTCATTACTTTTCCTCCTTTGAATGACATTTACATTCATCACCACAGTGACATTCATCACCACAAGTGCATTCACCACCATGGCAACAATCACATTCATCAATTTTACTATCTAAGAACTCAACTAAATCTTCTAGTTCAACTTTATATTCATCTTTAGTCTTATTATCTTTAATAGTTAATACATTAGTTTTTTCTTCTTCTTCACCAATAATAATTACATATTTAGAATTTAATCTTTCGCTTTGTTTAAAGTTAGACTTTAAATTTCTAGACATATAATCCATATCAGCTTTGAATCCACTCATTCTAAGTGCATTACAAACACTTAAACTAAATGCTTTCTCATTATCACTCATAGGAATAATATAACAATCAGTACTGTATTCATCTACTACACTAATATTTTCAAAATCTAACGCAGTAATTAATCTTTCCATACCTAAGGCAAAACCTACACCTGGAGTCTCAGGTCCACCTATCATACCAACTAATTTATTATATCTTCCACCACCACATAAGATATTTTGAGCTCCAAATCCTTCAACTGAAGCTTCTACTTCAAATACAGTATGAGTGTAATAATCTAATCCTCTAACACATCCTGGATCAACAATATATTCAATTCCCATAGAAGTTAAATATTCACATACTTTATCAAAATGTTTCTTAGATTCTTCATTTAGATAATCAATTGTTTTAGGTACACTTTTCATAACATCTAAATCTTTATCTACTTTACAATCTAATAATCTTAATGGATTTTTCTTAAATCTTTCTTTACAATCTTCACATAAAGTATCTAAATGTGGTTCAAAATGTGCTTTTAAAGCTTCTCTATAATTATTTCTAGATTCTTCATCACCTAGACTATTAATATGTACTTTAATTTGCTTTAATCCTAACATCTTATAGAAATTAACTGGTATAGATATTACTTCTGCATCAGTTAATGGATCATTTGAACCAAATACTTCTACACCAAATTGATAGAATTCTCTAAATCTACCTGATTGTGGTCTTTCATATCTATACATTGGTCCATAATACCAAATCTTACTAGGCACATTAGGATTACCATAATATTTATTTTCAATATAACTTCTTACTATACCAGCTGTACCTTCTGGGCGTAGAGTCATATCTCTATCTCCTCTATCTTTAAAGTCATATGTTTCTTTTGTAACGATATCTGTAGTATCACCTACACCTCTATGGAACAATTCAGTAGATTCAAATATTGGAGTTCTAAAATATTCATAATTATAAACTTGCATTAAGTCTTTTAAAATATTTTCTAGAGCTAATACCTTTCTACCATATTCTCCATATACATCGTATGTTCCTTTTGCTTTTTGCATACTGTTCCTCCTTATAGATAAAAAGATTCTATAAATTGTAAGGGCGTATTACCGCGGTGCCACCTTACTTATAGAATCTCTTTTCGTTAACGCCTCAACTCGAATACTTTTATATTTTGTGTCTTCATTATATATTTTATAAATACTCGCACCAACCGTATTTTCTCTTGTATAAATATATATAAATACTCTTCAAAACAAATATTAATTATATTATAAATATTTTTAGTTTCTAAGTCAACTATACTTCTTGAATTACTAATAGAATCATTGGCTTACATTCTGTTTCATTATATAAATAACTTCCTAATGCTTCTCTTAAATCATTTCTAACTTTAGTATAATCTACATAATTAGGTGTTATATTATTTTCTAAAACAGTTTTAGCTATATTAGTAGCTTCATTCATAATATCAGTAGATTCCTTAACATAAATAAATCCTCTAGTTAATATTTCTGGTCCTGCTAATACATCCTTAGTTACTTTATCTAATGTAGTAGTAACTATAACAATACCATTCTCACTTAATAATTCTCTATCTTTTAATACTAATTCACCGATATCACCAACAGTTTTACCGTCGATTTGGATATCTCCTACTGGTATTTTTTCATTAGTATCTTTTAGTTCACCATTTTCTAATGTTATAACTACACCATTGGTAGCCAATATAATATGGTCATCATCCATACCTACCATTTTAGCTACATCTTTATTAGCTACTTGATGACGATACTCACCACACACTGGGAAGTAATATTTTGGTTTCATCAAGTCTATCATAAGAAGTAAATCTTCTCTTGAAGCATGGAATGATTTATAATTTCTATTTGATATTACTTTTAATGTACATCCTTTTTTAGATATATCATCAAATAAATGAGTAGCAGCTTTATCAAGTTCATCTGATATAGGAGTCGCGAATATGATAACATCATCACTAGTTAATGTTATAAATTTATCATAACCTTTAACAATACGATTTAAATTACCAAATGGTTTTTCTCTTTCATCAGATACAATTACTACAACATTATGATTATTAACTTCTTTTAATGTTAAAATTCTTTCTTTATTGAATTTAATATATCCTTCATCTATCGCACTTAAGATTAATTTTTCTAATCCTTTACCCATGATTACAACATCACGGTGCATACTAGATATTGCATTAAATAACTCTTGAATACGATATAATTGAGTTTTTAATACATTAAATAATACTCTTTTACCATCGTTTAATGAAAGTATTTCTTTTAAAGCTGGTTCAATTCTATGAGATGGAGATGTAAAGCCAGGTCTATCTGCATAAATTGACTCATTCATTAAACATAAAACGCCTTTTTTACCAACATAGCCTAATGTACCAATATCAGTATGATATGGTCCTAACATAGCCGAATCGAATACGAAGTTACCTGTGTATACAATCGCACCATCAGGTGTATTTAAAACGTATCCAACAGCGTCAGGTACATCATGTGATAATGATATTGGGAATATACTATTTTCACCAAATGAAATATTATTAAATGGTTTTATTTCAACTAAATTAGATATTGATATTTCATCTTCAACTAATTCTTGTTTAATAATTTCTAAAGTAAAATGTGTACCATATACTTTTACATCTTTTAAGTCTAATAAGATATCACATAAAGCACCCATTTGTTTTTCATGACCATGAGTTATAAATATACCTTTAATTCTTTTACTATTTTCTTTTAAATAATCATAATTAGGAATAATATAATCTACACCTAACATTGAATCATCTGCATATTTAAGTCCTGCATCAAATACAAATATATCTTTATTAACTTCGATAACGTACATATTTTTACCAAGTTCATTAAGTCCACCTAAGGCAAACATTTTAATCTTACTCATAATATCCTCCTTTCTTTTTATAAATTAAACTAATTATAAATTAGCAATTCTTTCTCTTACAACTTTACTAATACTAGATAAATCAGCTTTACCTTTTACTTTTGGAGTAATGTATCCCATTACTTTACCCATATCAGAAGATGTAGGATTTAGTGTAGCAAAAGCTTCATCAATAATTTTAGCTACTTCTTCTTCACTTAATTGTTCAGGCATATACTTATTTAATATTTCTATTTCAGCATTAGTCTTTTCGATTAAATCAGTTCTACCGCCCTTTTCAAATTCAACGATAGATTCTTTTCTTGTTTTAATCTCTTTTGCAATAACACCGATTACTTCATCATCTGTTAGAGGTGCATGTTTGTCTAATTCTTGCATTTGCATAGCGCCTTTAACCATCCTTATAACTGATAGAGTTTCTTTATCTTGAGCTTTCATAGCTTCTTTTAAATCATTTAATATTCTTTCTCTCATAAATATCCTCCTTTAATTTAAAAAACCGTAGTTTTAGAAATTAGTTATAATTTCTTTCTCTACGGCGGCTATTTTTAATACCTTCTTTTTTAGCTAGTCTTCTTCTAACTCCAGGTTTTTGATACCCTTCTTGTCTTTCTCTTACAGCTTTTAGGAGGCCATCTCTTGCATTCTTTTGTTTCATAGTTCTTAAAGCACCATCAACATTACCATTACGAACAACAATTTTTGTCATTAATATCCCTCCTTCCGTATAACTGTTAATAATTATAGCATGAAATTATGTATTTTTCAACTTAATTAGACATTTTATGAAGATTTTTCTAGCTTTTTTAAGCTTTTTTCAGGTGTTTCCATAGTCTCTGGCATAGTACTACCCTGTTTTTTTATAAAACTTCTTATATCTTTTCCCATTTTATAATGTGTCTCACATGATTTTTTATCGCCTATAACATTATCGTTTATAAGCTTTTGATTGGTTTGATCTATTCTAAATAAATTAACAATTAATTCACTACTCCCCATATTATCTAATATGTCTTCCCTATATCTTAATTTTTTCCTCTTAGCTATATCATCTGCTGTTTCGCCGTTATAAAGTCCTTTATATCCGGCATTGTGAAATCTGGCCAAATCCTTTACTCCACTATTAATAGCAGTCCTATTTAAAGCCGAATTGCCTTTTTTTGTTTTATTACGAAGAATTAATCTCTTTTCTAATTCAGTTAATTCCTCATAATTACTTTCTAATAATTCTTGCTTTCTCGTTTGAATAGCAAAATAAGTTTGACCTAAAGCGATTACTTCTTTTCTAGAATCGCCATTCATTACTATAAGATAGCACGCATACCTCGACAATTTATAATCGATAATTTCTTTTGTAGATACACCAGTTGGTACAATTTTGCCAACACTGGCAAAATTGTCAGAAACATTATATTTACTGATATCACAGCTTTCTTTTGCTCTATTAATTATATTTTTAAATCTTCGCCATTGTGTATACTCCAATACTTTTTGTAACTCTCTCGCATACCAATACTCATTACCTTCTTCATCAAAATGTTTTATACTTTCAAATATATTCATAATATCCTTTCTATATAATAAAAAGAGGTTACCCTCTTTTAAAAACCACAAGCATTGCCACTTACACCACGGCGAATTGCTGTACCTATTGTTCTACCCAAATCTAAGACAAAGGTAAAACCACGTATAATTGCATTTAGGAATGTGGCGTTTGCACCACCAATATATTTAGTTAATTCTGAATCTCTTAGTTGCATTTCAAAGGTCTCAAATAACCATCAATAATTCCGGCCACAAACGTTATTACCATTCCTATTCCTGCAAGTATACCATATTTTATTCCTCCACCATTTATTTTGTTTAATTCAATTTCTTCTATAATCATAAGTACCTCCTATCCAATAATTAAACCAATAATAAATATAGCGGCTTTTAATATTTTTAAAAACATAAATTCACTCCTTTCTATAATCTTTTTTTACCATACCATTAGACATTTCTATTGCGTGGTCAAATAAGTCTAAGTTATCTAGTCTATGACTAATAACAATAATTGTCTTATCTTTATAATAATTAAATATATTTTTCATAATAATACGTTCACTATTAGTATCGAGTTCATTAAACCCCTCATCTATAATTAGAATATCAAAAGGTTTTAATAATGCTCGCGCTAATACGATTCTAGCTTTTTCTCCTCCACTTATATTAAAGCCGTTTTCTTCTATGAACATATTAATATTTTGTTTAATAAGACATATATCTACTACTCTTTTTATTTTATTATCATCATCACAAAGTAAGTTATTTTTTATAGTATCTTCAAATAAATACTCATTTTGACTTATATAAGATATATTATCTAATTTATTTTTTATTTCATCTTTTCCTATATATACATTATTTGTTTTATAATATCCTTTAAGTATTTTCATTAAGCTTGATTTACCACTACCTGATTCACCCATTATAAATACTTTTTCACCTTTATAAATCTTGATATTAATATTTTTAAGTATATCAACAATTCCAGATTTATAATTAACATTTTTATATAAAATATTTCCACAACTAACTTTTTGGGAGGCGTGTGAATAATCTAATTCCTGAATACGTCTTGATGCATTAGCTGCTTCTTTATATGATGAAAATAAATTCATAATAGATGATATAGGTCCACTTATAAAAGTATATAATAAATAAAATGATATAACCGTACCTAATGTAAGTAGATTTTTACTATACATGATAAACCCTAATACTATAATGAATACTTGTCCAATATTTAATACAATATCTAAACATATTTCTTTTATACTATATATATTTTCTGTGTTACAAAGTGTATCTTTATATATATTATTTTTATTATTTAATTTACTAATCATATATTTTTCAATATTAATTCCTTTTATTGTCTCAAAAGCACTTAATATTTCAACTAGAAATCCATTATAATTAGCTTCTTCATTTTTTAAATTAATGATATTTCTATTTAATAGTTTTGATAGTAAATAACTAAGTATAATATAAATTAATAATACAAGTAATATATAGATAAATAATACTTTAGATTCAATATACATAAATATAAGAAATAGAATTAAAATAGGAAATAAAGTTACTGATAATATAACGTCATTTATGAAATTCATAATTGATCTTAAATCATTAAACCGAGTTACTACTTCACCTAATCTATGATTCTTATAATAAACATATGGAAGTGAAATAATTTTTTCATGGACTCCATTAGATAAATATAAACTTATTTTTTTATTTAAGTTAATATTAACTTTATTTTTAACATAAATAAGAATATATTTTAAAATAAACAAGAATATAAATACTAATATTAAATCATTAAATATTGATATATTATCAATCATATATTTAATCAATATTGAATATATAAGTGACACGAACGAACATAGAATAGATAGACTAATTAAATATAGGAAAATATATTTATAGTGAAGTATCGCATCTTTAATATATCTTATTAGTGACTTAGGTTTGTTATAAGGTAACTTTTTAATTGGCTTTAATGTAATAATAATGTTATTCCATATATTATTAAATTCATCTTTAGTCATATATTTTACTTTAGATGCAGGATCTCCTATAAGTACTTTATCATCTACTTTATATATAACTACGAAATGATCATAAGTATTAGAAATAGTTACATGGGCAATACACGGATACTCTAGATTATCAAGATTGTCCACTTTAATTCCATAACTTTCAAAACCAATGTGTCTGGCTGCTAAAGTTAGATTATAAGCCGATGTCCCATTTTTAGTCGTATGCATCAAATCTTCTAAATATGATATTCCAACATAACCACCATAGTATTGTATTACCATAGCAAGACTACATGGGCCACAGTCTTTTAAACCATCTTGTTTGACTAATGGATATTTCAATTTATCACCTCCTATAAACTATATACGCCAAAACTTTTTAATATCCTCTTTTTTTTTGAAAATTTTTTTAACTTTTTTGATTGTTTGACACAAAAGAGAATTTATGGTATAGTTTAATGATAAATTTATTTAATTTATCAGAAGTGAAAGGAGTTGTTATTCATGTTTAAAAAATTGAATATCTTAGACGAAAAAAGACCTGAACTAAGAAAAGTAAGTACTCCGGTTGAAGGTCCTTTAACAAAAGAAGAAAAAGATTTAATTAATCAAATTATTACGGAACTAAGATATAGTCAAATTGAAAAATATGAAAAAAAATATAATTTAAGACCTGGTATGGGATTAGCTTTCCCACAATTAGGTATCAATAAAAGAATCATAGTTATCGTTCATGAATACGAAGAAGGTAAATTTAATAATTATGTATATGTAAATCCTGAAATCGTATCCGAATCTGAAGAAATGATAGCTGCTGATGTTGGTGAAGGATGTTTATCTGTTAACCGTGAAGTTGAGGGTCATGTTCCAAGACACGCAAGAGTTACTGTTGAGGGATTAGATATAGATGGTAATCCTCAAAGAATTAGAGCTAGAGAAGAACTTGCTATAGCATTCCAACATGAAATAGATCATTTAGATGGAATTTTATTCTATGATAGAATTGATCCAAACCATAAATTTTATACAGAACAAGAAATGAGACTTATTTAAAGTCTCATTTTTCTATGTAATAATGTCTAATAACATTTAAATTTTTATCAAGTTCATAACATATAGGTTTACCTGTAGGTATTTCTAATGATATAACTTCTTCATCTGTTAAATTATCCAAATACTTAATTAATCCCCTTAAACTATTTCCATGTGCGACAATTAATACGTTTTTACCATCTTTTAATGATCTACTTATATCCTCATTATAATATTCAGATACTCTTTTAATTGTATCATTTAGGTTTTCTGTTAATGGTAAATTATCTATTCCTTTATATTTAGGATCATTACCTGGATATCTTGGATCATCTAAAGTTAGACTAGGAGGTCTTACATCCGCACTTCTTCTCCATAACTTAACTTGTTCTTCACCATATTTTTCTTTTGTTTCATCTTTATTAAGACCTTGCAAAGCACCATAATGTCTTTCATTTAATCTGTAATCATATTTAATTGGGACATTTATATTCATCTCTTTTAATATTATATCTAATGTATGATTAGCTCTTTTTAAAACAGATGTATAAGCTATATCAAAAGTATAACCTTTATCTTTTAATAGTGAACCCGCTTCAGTTGCTTCTTTTATCCCATTATCTGATAAATCCACATCAGTCCATCCAGTAAATCTATTTTCTTTATTCCAAACTGATTCACCGTGTCTTACTAATACTAATTTTATAGATGTTTTTTTCTTTTTAAACATAAACACTAATATCACCCTTATTAATAATAAAACTATAGCTATATATAGTATATTTACTTTAACAAATTCTATTAATGAAAAACTAATATCATTTTCTAAATATACTATCTGACTATCTAATAATTCATTATTGTAATAAATATTTATTTTACCTAATTCTAAACCTTTTTTACTACCTGCTTTAACACTATCTAATCCATCATATTCTATTTTTATTAATGAATCATCAAATTCATTTGTATAATATTTTAAATCACTAACTATGTTAATATTAACTACATCTTTACTATATATTGTATCAATAGTTTTAACATAATCACCAATACTTACCACATCATAGTATTTATAATTATCAAAATAGTAAGTATAAATATTAGATGCATCTAAAATGTTACCATAAGTATAATCTGAACCTACTGTAACTAATAAGTAATTAATATCATTAGCTTCATCATAAGAAGTACTGGCTAAACATTTACCGGCATCATCTGTAGTACCTGTTTTCCCACCTAATATATAAGATATATCAACGCCTTTACTCTTAGCAGATAATCTCATTGTACTATTAACATTAAGACCATTTGATAATGTGTAGTTAGATGCTTCAAACACTTCTTTAAAAGTTTCATTTTTTAAAGCATCTTTTAATATAATAGCAACTTCATTAACTGTACTATAATTATCTTTATCATCTAAACCTATAACATTAGAAAAATGTGTATTAGTTAAATTTAAACTTTTTACTTTTTCATTCATTAAATCTAAAAATGATGTTACATTACCTGAAATAGATATAGCTAATGCATTCGCACAGTCAGCTCCACTAGGTAGGAATGTACAGTAAAGTAAATCTTTATAAGTTACTTTATCACCTACTTTTAATCCGGCTACTGATGCATCCGCTTCAATTAAACCTTTCAACATATCTTTAGTTATAGTAACTTTACTACCTAACATATCGATATTTTCTATAGCTACTATAGTAGTCATTATTTTAGTTAAACTAGCTATACTTGTCTTTTCATCTTTATTTAAATCATATACTATCTTATCATCATTCAAATTATATAAAACTGCATACTTACTATTTAATTCTAATGCATATACATTTGTAAATAAAATTAAACTTATTAAAAATATTAATATTTTTTTCATTAATTTAATTCTTCTTCTATTCTAATTAATTCATTATATTTACAAATTCTATCTGTTCTAGACATAGATCCTGTTTTTATTTGTCCTAAATTTAAACCTACAGCTAAAGAAGCTATAGTAGTATCTTCTGTTTCACCACTTCGATGTGAAATAATTGTTTTATATCCATTAGCTATAGCTAAATTAATTGTATCAATAGTTTCTGTATAAGTACCAATTTGATTTACTTTTAAAAGAATAGCATTACCTGCATGTTTAGCAATACCAGTAGCTAGACATTCTTTATTTGTTACAAATAAATCATCGCCTACTAATTGAATTTTATCGCCTAATTCACTAGTTATCTTAGTAAATCCATCCCAATCATTTTCATCTACTGGATCTTCAATAGATATAATTGGATATTTAGATACTAAATCTTTATAGAAATTAATTAATTCATCTGTAGTTAACTTTTTACCATCTACATTATAATATCCATCTTCATAAAATTCAGAAGCTGCAACATCTATTCCTATAAATACATCTTTACCTGGAACATAACCAGCACTCTCTATTGCCTCAATAATTACTTTAAATCCTTCTTCATTAGAAGATAAGTTAGGAGCAAATCCACCTTCATCACCAACATTAGTATTATATCCTTTTTCTTTTAATACTTTTTTAAGTGTATGGAATACTTCAGCGCCTACTCTAATTCTTTCTTTAATTGTATCCCTTTCAGGAATAATCATATATTCTTGGAAATCTAGGTTGTTATCTGCATGGGCTCCACCATTTAAAATATTCATCATAGGTCTTGGCATAGATACTACCCCTCTTGATACATATTTATAAAGTGGTACACCTGCATTATTAGCTGCTGCTTTTAGTGTCGCAATTGATACACCTAATATTGCATTAGCACCTAATACACTTTTATTTTTAGTACCATCTAAATTAATCATTGTCTCATCTATTAATTTTTGATTAGTTTCATCCATACCTATTAGTTTAGGTCTAATTATATTATTAACATTAGATACTGCCTTAAGTACACCTTTACCCATAAAACGTGTATCACCATCACGAAGTTCTAATGCTTCACGCTCTCCTGTAGACGCACCTGAAGGTACTGCAAATCTACCCATTACGTCATTTTCTAATATAACATCTACTTCTACTGTAGGATTTCCTCTTGAATCTAATATTTCTCTTGCTTTAATATCTTTTATCATGTATATCATCTCCTAATATAATTTTACCATATTTTAATATGCATTTCTATATAAAAATAAAAGAGACCTAACAAAGGTCTCTTATCTATATCAAACGTCACTATGACGTCTAATATAGTATATGCATTTTTATATTTTTATTTCCTCAACACTTTATTATTCACTAATTTATCATATATATTTATTTTTATATCATCTTGAAATGTTAAACCAGTATTAATATTTTTAGTCACTCTACCATTTCCACCAGTTGAAAACACAATTACATGAAATTTATTGGATCTATAGTATATTTCATCAAGAGGTTTACAAGCGCGTATCTTAAATACATCGTCTATAAATTTGATTTCCATATAACTTATACTTTTAACTTCAAATTCTCTATCCGGATTACAGTATGCATCACTATACCAAACTAATTCATTATCTTTTTTATGATTATCAAATATGTCATTATAAAATGCATATTCATTGCTCATTATATTTATAAGTAATGGATATATTTTCATATCTGAAGTGATGGTATGTGTATCACTGTTTTCAAACCACCAAACAAGTTCATCTGCCATAGGTTCTATATACATAAAATTAGTATCTCCATCATAAAATGATACTCTATTACCTTCTACTATTTCTTTCATAAAAACCACCTGATTCTAAATTATATTCCTAATTCCTCTAACTTAGCTAATATTAAATTAGTACTTGTATTAATAAATGTTTCAATACTACTTACATCAAAGACATAGTCTTTATTTACTTTAGTATTTTCTATAATAACCGACGCTTTATCTAGTATCAGTTGTATCTTGTCCATAGGTATTTCTTCAATTATATTTTCAAGCTTTGGTGGTTCATTATAAAATATACTAAGGTCCATATTATATATATCTAATAATCTAACATTTAAATTTGTATAATCATTATAAATGTATATTAAATCCATCCTGCCTGTACATTTTACTCTTGTACCATCTAATTTTGTAATAATAGCTTTATCCTCATCCCATATTTCTGGTATAAAATATTTAAACCATAAATAATCTGTATATAAATGTATAAAATAGCCTAATACAAAATCATCATTTAACTTATCTTTATATTTATCTAAGAATCTATCTATTTTTGGTATATCTGTGTCAGGATTAGGTAAAAAATGACTTCTAACTTTATTTTCACCTATTTGTTTAGATATATCTGGCGCGATACTACCTATTAATAATCTACCATTATCTCTATTTATTTTTTTATTTACTTCACTAGCTACTGCCATATGTATTACTGACGATGCCATATTATCACCCTATATCAATTATACCACATTAATAAGTTATAAAACCGCTTAACTATAACTTTTCTTTTATATATTTCATTACTAATTAAAAGTCCTTTAATTTGTTCATAATAATTCATTTTTTCCCTTACTTATAATTGTGTCACCACTGGTGACACTTTTCTTATGATACACAAGTCTCAATTTTCAACTTATTATTTTCTATCTTAAACATAATACCGCCATTTATATCAGTCCTATATATTTTAGATTTTTTTAAATTATTTAATACTTCTTCATTTGGATGACCATATCTATTGTTTTTACCAACTGGTATTGAGTAGTTAGTACATATGCAATATCAATCATATGGTCATAGTCTCCATGTGGTGATTATCGGTTACGCACACGAATTTATATAAAACAAAAATAATGCTTTCGCATTATTTCATATAATTTTTTAATATATAAGCATACCCTCTTGGTACTTTTTCATTATCAATCAATTCTAGTATTTCTTCTTTACTATACCATTTTACTTGAGTTACTTCATTTAGTTGTATAACTAATGAATCAATATTAATAATTTCTTCCGAATAAAAAACATTAAATATATAACTATTGTATGGAAATTTTATAGTATCAAGTTTTTTATAATTTAAATTGTTTAAACCTAATTCTTCATCTAACTCTCTTTTCAATGCTTCTTCTGGAGTTTCTCCGCTAAGTACGTGTCCGCCAGGAATTGCCCACTTATAATTATTTCTTTCGGTAGCTTGCTCAAGTAAATATTTATCCTCATTTTTTATTAATATATAAGATTGCATAATATTAGTACCTTCTGGGATTCCATCAATTCTCCTTATTATAGTTTTATTAATTTTATTAAAATTATCATCATATAAATCCAATATTTCCTGTTTCATACCATCACATCCTAAAGTTATTATATCACATTTTATCTATTCCTTTAGTTTCTTATTCTCTTTTTCTAATTCTTTTAGGCTTTTATTTGGTGTAGGTAAATCTTCAGGCATAGTTCCTCCTAATCTTTTAATACTATTTCTTACTTCTTTACCTACTTCATAATGAATAGAATTTGCAGTATATTCGTTATCTACATTATCTCTTTTTAATTTAGCATCTGTTTGAGCAATTCTAAATATATTATCCGCAAGTTCTTCACTACCCATATTATCTAATATATCTTCTCTATATCTAAGCTTCTTTCTTTTAAAAATATCATCAGCTGTTTCACCATTATATAGTCCTTTATATCCAGCATTATGAAATCTGGCTAAATCTTTTACACCACTATTAACTGCTGTTTTATTTAAAATATAATTACCTTTTCTTGCTTGATTTCTTCTATATAATCTTTTTTCATCTTCAGTAAGTTCATTATATTCTTTTTCAGATAGTTCTTGTTTCCTTGTTTGAATTGCAAAATAAGTTTGTCCAAGAGCCACTACTGGTTTTGAGGAATCAGAGTTTTGAACTATTAAATAACATGCATATCTAGTTAATCTATAATCTTTTAGCTTTCTTTTTGCGTTTGAACCTATATCCACCATTACGTCCATTTGGGCGAAATGGTTCTCAACATTTTGCTTACTCTTTTCACATGAAATCATTGCTTTTTTAATTGATGGTAAAAACTTTCTGTATTCACCATATTCTAATATTTTTCCTAATTCTCTTGCTAACCAATACTCATTACCTTTTTCGTCTATATGTTTAATATCTTCAAACACTTTTTCAGTATACTCTTTTATTTCATTCATTTTATCATCTTCCTTTCTACGGACTACAAGTCTCTATTTTCAATTTGTTATCTTTAATTTTAAACATAATACTTCCATCCTCGTCTGTCCTATAAATTTTTGAATCTTTTAAATTATTTAATACTTCTTTATTTGGATGACCATACCTATTATTCTTTCCAACAGATATAACACTATAATTTGGATTTATCTTGTCTATGAATTCCTTACTACTACTTGTCTTACTTCCATGATGTCCTACTTTTAATATATCTATATCTGATAAGTTGTATTTATGTAATATTTCTTTTTCAGTAGTACTTGAGGCATCTCCCATAAACATAAATTTATAACCATTAAGTTCGGTATAGATTACATTACTATTATCATTTTCATTATCATATTCTTTAGTATTTAAAAAATATAAATCATCTAATTTACTAATACATGAATAATATTTTATTTTCTTTTTATTTAAAGTATTTATAATTTCTTTTTCTAAATCGTTATATTCTCCACAATTAAAGATTACTTTTTCTACTTTAAAATTGTTTACTAAGTTAATAGCTTCACCAGCATGATCCGTATCTCCGTGACTAATAATAATATAGTCTAATTTTTTTATTCCAAAACTTTTTAAATATGGTATTATTACATCATTAGTAATATTATAATCACTTTGTTTCCATAATTCACCGTACTTAATAATGCCACCTGTATCAATCAATATATTTTTATTTTTTAATCTAAGTAATATAGAATCACCTTGTCCAACATTTAAAAAATGCACTTCGTTATTTAGATTTATCATATTACTATGTATTAAAATAACTATAAATATTAATATTAAGCATTTATATTTTTTCTTACTAAGTTTATATAATACAAATGTAATTATTAAATAATAGAAAATAATTACAAATATGCTCACACTAGATAAGATTATATTAATAGATAATTTATCACATATAATAGTTAAATATTCCAATATATCTAAAAATATATTTAATAATGGAGATACTATAGGTATAACAAAAGTAATTAAACATAATGGAAATATTATTAATGAAACTAATGGTACAAAAAGGAGATTAAATATAGGTGATAATAAATTTATACTATTAAAATTATTTATAAGAATTGGTATACTGGCTATAAAAGCTACTATACTTGTATAAAGTAGTTTAACAAAGTAATTTTTATATCTATTATTACCAAACAATATTAAGAAGAATGTAATAGAAAAACTAAATAAAAATCCTACATTATAAATTAGATACGGATTATATATTAAAAATGAACAAAACAAATATATTAAAAGATAAATAGTTTTTATATTTAGCTTAAATATTTTATTTAAATAAAGTAATATAAACATTAAAGTAGATCTCATTATAGAAGGAGTATAGTTAGTTAAGAATGTATAGAATAACAAAAATATAATTACAATAATATTATTAATATTACTTTTTCTTATCCTATTTAATACGCTTAATATAATTAAACTAAGTAATGATACATGCATACCAGATACACTAAATAAATGGCTTATACCATTACTCTGCATAGAATCTTTAATATCATTATCAATATAATTACTATCACCTAATATAAATGTATATAAATACTCTTTTCTATCATATTTATCAATTTTATTTATTATTTTATTTTTAATTTTATAAATGATATTGTTACTATGAGATACTTTAGATATATTATCTGCTTTTAATAAATAATATATCTTTTTACTTTTCAAATATAATCGATAATTAAACAAATTAAAATTAGTATTATCATTTGGAATAGATAATTCACCATCTACTTTAATAATATCTCCTATTTTATATGTATAAGTTAAATTATTTAATTCTTCTACATTATCTGCATAATAATTGATTAATACTTTATCTGAAGTAATAGTAAACTTATTTTTATTTACTTTAATATGTTTTATTTGGTATATATTATCAACTATAGGTAGTTTTTTATTAGGTATAAGGCACAAGATAATAGTTAATATTATTACTATTAATAAGAAATATTTAGACTCCAATAGATTCTTTATTCTTTTCATATAATGATTTACCTATACCTTTTACATTCATAATATCTTCTATTTTAGTAAAAGGATTATTCTTCCTATATTCTATAATAGCTTCTGCTTTACTTTTACCTATACCACTTAATTTTTGTAGTTCTTCTAATGACGCAGTATTAATATTGATGATATTTATATTTTTTGTATTAACACATGAGACATTTGATATTTTGGGACACATACATTCTTTTTCTACTACTTTAACTGATCTATCACCTGATGTTAGACTATTAACTTCATCTATAGTATAAATAATTACTACATCTTCATCCTTTAACTTTTTGCTTAAATTAATTAAACTAGTATCAGCATAACTTCTAAGTCCACCTGCTAATTTAATAAGTTCATAAGTAGTCGTATCTGCATCTATTTCATATACACCAGGATTTTTTACCGCACCTTTTATATCTACTGTTATCTTTTGATATTCTAATGCATGAATAGTACTAGTTCCATAAATAAATATATTTACTATTAATAGAATACTTACAAAGACTAATATCTTTTTCATAATTCACCTCCTATTAATTAAATACGCCAAAACTTTTAAATTTCCTCTAAAAAAAAGAAATATTTCTATTTCTTTAAAAAATCAACTATATCTTCCATATGCATAGCCCTAGATCCTTTTACTAAAATTGTATAATTATTTAAATTAAATTTCTTTAAATAATCAATAATATCTTCATTATTATTAAAATGTATACCTTTTATATAACTAGTATATTCACCAACTAATAATATATTTTCTTTATATATACCTTTTAATAATTTGTTTATTCTTTTATGTATTTTTATACTATATTTACCTAACTCTTTAATATCACCTAATATAACTAATTTGTTAGTATCAAGTTGTTTTAAAAAATTTAATACACCTTTTATAGATTCATAACTACTATTATATGTATCATTTATAATTGTATATTTACTCTTTTTTATTATATCCATTCTAGATTTCATATTTCTATAATTATTTATACTATTAATAATACTATTTATATCAATAGTAAAATATGTGGCTATTTCAAAGGCAATTAGTATATTAGAAATATATGCTTTATTAGGTATATTAAAATTAATATTATATTCTTTATCATGATATTTTAAATTAAAAAGCATAGTGTTATCTATAGTTATATTTGATATTTTAATATCATTACATTTATTTATATCATCATATTTAAGATGTCTTAATCTTTTATCTAAGTATGGTATAACTAATCTACCATTATCCATACCACTTACTATTTCTAGTTTAGCTTTTAAGATATTTTTAATACTACCTAAATTACCAATATGTGATGTTCCTATATTAGTAATAGCTGAAATATTAGGTTTAATAGCTTTACTAATTTTCTCTATTTCATTTAAATGATTCATACCTACTTCTAAGATAACAATATCATAATCATTATTTAAATTAAACATCGTCTCTGATATACCGATATAATTATTTTTACTACCATCATTTTTAAGTATTTTATAATTAGTAGATAATATATCACTTAATAATTCTTTAGTAGTTGTTTTTCCAACTGAACCCGTAATAGCGATTAATGGTATATGACTATACTTATTCCTTATATAACTAACTATTTTTAATAAAGCCTCTGACATATCTTCTACTTTAATGATACATACTTTAGTTTTTAATCTTATATCTTTATCTGTAATAATACATATAGCTCCATTATTAATCGCGTCTTCTATATATAAATATCCTTTATTAATCGCGATGAAAACATCACCATTAGTAATAGATCTACTATCTAATTTAAATGAATTAATAATTTTCTTTGTACTTGATATATTATTTAATTTACCATTTACTAGTTTTATAAGATCTAAAAGCTTCATATAATCACCAATTAATTATATGAAATAGTATAAAAAAAATGTCTACATATATTTAGACATTGATTTCATCATTTGATTAACTTGCTTTTGTGATGGAGTTCTACCCATTTGACTCATCATAGCTTTAATCATTTGTTCATTAATTGGTGGGTTTTTCTTTAGATACTTTTGCATATAATGTCTAGCTAAGAAGAATCCAGCGATACCTCCAACTATAAAACCACCTAATATTTGTAATAAATCTATTAAAAATGGCATTTTATCATCTCCTTAATTAATTATACTAAACTTATAAATTTATTTCAACTGATATACAAAAAAAAGACTAAATAGTCTCGACGATATTGGAATTGTTAGAAGAAACACTCGCTAGTTTCCTTTCACTTAATCCCATAAAGATTGTTGATGATAATATAGTTACGACAAATAATACTATTAATACATTACCATTTAACCTTTCTAATACTTTTTCCATATATGTTTCCTCCTTTACTAATTACATTCTACTACGAAATTATGTTCGTGTCAATAACAATACGAACTTTTTTTCGTATTTTACATTTTGGTGTAAATTTCTTTATTAAAACAAATGTTTGACAAACACGAATATATGTTGTATAATTTATTTATAAGTTAAGGAGGCTATAATATGGAGAAATTAACTCGTAGACAAGAAGATGTACTTAAGTACATAAAAGAATTTATGGTATCACATGGATACCCACCTACTATTAGAGAAATTGGTAAAGCACTAGATATATCTAGTCCAGCTACAATACATTCACATTTAAAAGGATTAGAAGATAAAGGCGTGATTAAAAAAGATGGTTCTAAAAACAGAGCTATTGAATTACTTGTAGATAATGAATATGCAAATCAAAATGAGGATATCGTTGAAGTTCCCCTACTTGGTAAAATTACTGCAGGTTCACCAATCGAAGCAATTGAAACTCCAAATGAGTTCTTCGCATTACCTGTATCATTAGTACCAAAAGGAGAAGAAGTATTTACTTTAAAAGTATCTGGAACATCTATGATTAACGCCGGTATATTAGATGGTGATATTGTAATCGTTAAAAGAAGTAAAACTGCACACAATGGAGAAATCATTGTAGCAATGACAGATGAAAATGAAGTTACATTAAAAACATTCTATAAAGAAAATGGTTATATTAGATTACAACCAGAAAATGATACAATGGCACCAATTATCTTACCTAACGTTACAATCTTAGGCAAAGCTATTGGTCTATATAGAAAAATATAATTAAAAAAGATTTAGAATTATCTAAATCTTTTTATATAACTTTTTAGTAGCTTCGGCATAATTATATGATGGATCAAATCTCTCATGCAATTTTATATCTATACGTGGTAAAATCTCATCATATATAATACATTTAACATCATCAGATGTTTTATATAACGAATCTAGATAATCACCAAATCTAGAATATAACAAATCTCTCCAATTATTGCTTAGATCACTATCTATTACTACATTTACTAATTTCCTATCCCAATTTTTAAATATATCATAGAATTTAGTATCTCGATAATGTTTATATACACATCCATCTTCTACAATATATGGGAATTTTGCTTCAAAGTATTTTTGCTTAGTTTCTACTGTATAACTATCATGTTTTGTAGCTCTAGTAGAAACTATAATAGTTGATTTTTTCTTTTCTTTTTCTTCATTAACTACTTTAGTAGTCTTTTTTGTTTTCTTTACTTTAGTTTTATTTTCAACTCTAACTACTCTATCAGCGTCTTTATCCACTAAATCTTTGACTGGAGTGATTTTAAATTTCTTAAATTGTGTTACTGCTGGAGAAACCTCAATTTTTACCTCTTGCTTAAGTTCAGAAGTTTCATCAAATGTTTTAGGAGCATCACTTATCTTAACGTTTTCTTTTAAGTTAGCATTTGCGATTCCTGCTGATCGAGCAATTTTAGCTTTTTGTTTTGCAACTTTAACAGTTACATATTTAATAGGATTATCACTATTTAAAGCAGGATTTAATGTATTACTTACAATATTATTAATTCTAGCTTGTTCTTTATATGTAGCACGAATCGTGTCATCTAATAATCCAGGACCATATATTCTAATACAAAGTTCCCTATCAGGTTCATATAATAAGTTAACTAATTTTATTTTTAATTCTGTATCATTACCAGCAAGTCTTTCTAAAAGATTTTTTCGTCTTTTACGATTTCCATTAGATTCTGCATATGTATCACTAAAATCATCATCTTTTTTAACAGTAACTGGTTCTTGTAAACTTGATTTTACGTAATTAGTAGGTAAATCAACATCTTCATCATAAAGATAAGGTTTTAATACTGGGGCGTATTTAGGAAGCCTTAATTTACGTAGTCCTTTTGCCTCTATTTGTCTAATACGTTCTCTTGTTACATTAAACATCTTACCAACTTCTTCTAATGTTCTTTGTCTACCATCAACTAAGCCAAATCTAAGTTTAAGTACTTTAGCTTCCCTACTCGTTAAATCAGATAATACCTTCTCAATATCAGCACGAAGAACACTTTTCTCACTATTTTCTTCAGGTGTGATAGTTTCTTCGTCTGCTACCATATCGCCAATTTCTGTGTCGCCATCTTCACCTATTTTTGTATTAATACTAACAGGTACATTAGTAGTTAACATAAGTATTTCTTTTATCTTATCAACATTATAATTCATATCTTCAGCAATTTCTTCTGGAGTTGGTTCCCTACCAAATTCAAGAGTTAATCTACGACTAACTTTAATTACTTTATTAATTGTTTCAACCTTATGAACTGGAACACGAATAGTTCTAGATTGATCAGCTAAAGCTCTTGTTATAGCTTGTCTAATCCACCAAGTAGCATATGTGCTAAATTTATATCCCTTTGATGCATCGAACTTTTCTACCGCTTTAATTACACCTAAGTTACCTTCTTGGATTAAGTCTAGGAAAAGCATTCCTCTACCTACATATTTTTTAGCTATTGATACAACTAAACGCAAATTAGCCTCAGCAAGTTTATTTTTAGCATCAATATCTCCATCTTCAATTTTTTTAGCTAGTTCAACTTCTTCTTCAGCAGTTAAAAGTGGAATTTTACCTATTTCTTTAAGATACATCCTCACAGGATCATCTAAGCCTTTAATATCGTCATCATCGTCATAGAATAAATCTTCAGACTCTTCTTCAATTTCTTTTAATTCATAATCGTCAGGAGACTCTTCTTCATCTTCTACTGGTAATTCATTATCGATATCATCAGTTTCTGTTTCTTCTTTTTCAACTTCTTTAAGTAATTCTTCAACATTTATATCAGAAGATACAGTCATCATTTCAATATTATTAACAGCACAATAAGCACCAATAAATGACATTGTTACACTATCAATACATTGATCATCTGAATCAATTTTAGAAAGACATTCTTTATATTGATTATATAAACTTTCTGTTTCAGTTTTTATTTTTTCATTTGATTTAATTAATATTTCATATGTATCAGAACTTAATTCATAATTTACCGTATATAAAAATTTAGATATTTTATCGATTATTTTTTTACTTCTTGTATTTTCAATAAACTCTTGGATTATAGTAAGTTCATCTAATTCTAATTCATCATGCACATATTCAATGATAATATCTTCCATTTCTTTATTAATATCATTTATAAATTGATTTAATTCATTATCACTTTCAGCATTTTTTATTATATTTTCCGCTTTTTCTGTTATCACATTAACTACATAATTAAAACATTCATCTCTATCTAAGAAACGATATTTTTTAAAAGCCTTATCAAAGTTTTCATTTATTTTGTTTAATATCTCATTATTCATAAAGATTCCCCTTTTGCTTAATTTTTATTTATTATAACAAAAATATTCAAAATTTCAACTTTTTATAATAAAAATACACCCTAAGGTGTATTATATTTATCTTTTAATTCAACAGTAACTTCCATCTCTGTAGTCAAAGTAGTATTTTTCTTAACACTTTGACTTGTAACATAACCATCACCATTAATATTAACTTTAATTCCAACTAAATTAAAATAACTTAGTACATCACTCCTAGACCATCCAGTCATATTAGGCATAATATATTTATTACCATTAGTAAGTAAGAATACTTTTTCTCCTTCTAAAACTTTATTTCCTTTATTAGGAGACTGTGAAATAATATATTCTCCATCACCTATAACAATAGGTTTTAGTTTAAGCTCATTTAATGCTTTACTAACTCCCTCAGTATTTCTACTAACATAACTAGGTATATTATAGCTAGGTAACACAGAAGTTTCAGTTATATTAAAATATTTAGATATTTTTCTTACTATTTCTTTAACACTACTACCAATAGCACCATTACCATCTGGATAAACTTTTTTTAAAGCAGCATATATTATATATCTTGGATTATCTTTAGGAAACATTCCAGCAAAACTTCTTATATATTGATTAGACAAATATCTGCCATTTTCATATATTTGTGCAGTACCAGTCTTACCAATCAAGTTGATTCCATAAGCTGAAGTTGAGTATCCAGCACCTGAACCACTATCAGAGTTAACAACGCCATTCATTAGTTCCTTCATTTTAGAAACTGTTTTTTCACTAACCAATTGTTCTGACTCTTCTATTTTTCTTTCATAAGTTGTTTTACCTGTAGACGGATCTACTATCTTACTAATAAGATGTGGTTTTAACATTTTACCATTATTCGCGATTATTGAATATGCTTGTAATATTTGAATAGGCGTAACATAAATACCTTGACCAAATCCAGCTGTAGCTATTTCAATTGGATAATAGAACTCTAATTTACCAGCAGCTTCATTTAATTCTACTCCTGTAGGATTACCAAATCCATATTTAAGTAGACAATCTTTTAAATCATATTCATCAATAAATTTATCATATAGCAATATGTTTGTTATACCAACGTTACTAGATTGTATGTAACCATAATCATATGTTATAGTACCCCATCCACGTACATTCCAATCTTCAATATATGTATCCCCAACTATAATATTTCCAGATTTAAATGTCTTATCGCCTTGATATGTACCTTTTTCCATAGCACACATATAAGTAAAAGTCTTCATAACTGAACCAGGTTCAATAACAATAGCAGTAAGATTATTTTCATAATTGACTAAATCTCTTATATTAGGATCATATGAAGGAGAAGATGCAGAAGCAACTATATCACCTGTTTTAGCGTCCATTATATGAACTTGAAACCACTCATATTTATAATTAGCTTCAACATTATCCATTGTCTCTTCCAAAAATCTTTGTATACTAGAATTAATAGTTAAATAAATATCACTACCATCTTTAGCATCAATTCTTTCTTCTTTAGTTTCAGGTATTTGATATCCTTTAGCATCTTGTTGATATTTTAAGTAACCATCACTACCCTTAAGCATCTCATCATATTTAGATTCTATTCCAAGTTCACCATCGATAATCGTTTCTAATTCACCATTTATTTCATGTTCATTAGGTTTTGCATATCCAACGATATAAGAGGCAAAATCTCCATTTGGATAAAATCTTTTAGATGATTCTATAAAATCTATACCAGGTAAATTTAATTTTTCTATTTCTTCTTTTTTAAGTTCTGTTATACCTCTACCACCAGGTCCTAATTCAACTTGATATCTATCTTCTAATGTTAATAATTTATATAAATCATCATAAGTCATATTAAGCACTGGCGACAAAGCTTCTGCCGTTTTAGCCGGATCTACTACATGTTCAGGTTTTTCTGGATCCAAAGTTCTAGATGGCGATAAATATGCGATTACTGTATACGAATATACATTTAACGCTAATGTATTACCATCAGAATCATAAATAGATCCTCTCTTAGCTTTTAATACCGTTTCATATGTATTTCTAGTTAAGGCAAATTCCTGCATATTAATACCAAATACCTTTGGCGATATTGATATATAAATATATGCAACTGCTAAAATTGCCATACAAAAAAAGAATACCATAAAAAGAGTTTTCGGAGCTTTCCAATTCCCTGTTTTGATATCCTTTTTCATATTGCACCTCTATTCATCAATAACTATGATATTATCATTATTATACGCCAATCCCATATCTTTAACAACCCCTTTTACGTTATCAAATGAAGTTAATTCAGATACTTTCATGTTTAGACTTTCGATTTTCTTTTCTTCTATTTTAATATCTCCTCTTAATTTTTCAACGCTTAAATTAAGATTACCTATAGAAGCACCACAAAATACTTGGATAAATAATGTCGCAATAATAGAGAATAAACCTATGCTATATAGCATTTTTTCTCCTTTGCTTAATCTATTAACTTTAATTGTTTTCATATTACCATATCCTTTCAATAACTCTTAATTTAGCACTTCTACTTCTTGGATTTTTTTCTATTTCTTCATCCGTAGGTGTAACAGTTTTAACAACTTTAAATTTTGGTTCATATTCCTTTGGTATTACCGGCATATGTTTCATACTATTAGGAATACTACTTACTTCTTTGAATATTTCTTTACATATCTTATCTTCTAATGAATGAAACGTAATGACACAGATTCTACCACCTATATTTAGTAATTCTAAAGCATCCCTAAGTGACTTTTCAAATACATTTAATTCATCATTTACTTCAATTCTAATAGCTTGAAATACTTTTCTTGCTGGATGATGTTCTCTTTTATATTTAAATGGGACACTTTTTTCAATGATATCTACTAATTCTAATGTAGTTTCAATTTTTTTATTTTTTCTATAAAGGCATATCGAATTAGCTATACTTGATGCATATACCTCTTCGCCATAATCCCTAAATATTCTAATTAAATCTTCTTTGGAATAATTATTAACAACCTCATATGCATTTAATTTTTTTGATGTATCCATTCTCATATCAAGTGGTGCATCTTTATGGAAACTAAATCCTCTATAATCCTCATCTAATTGAGGACTAGATACACCTAAGTCATATAATATTCCATCTACTTTATTAATACCTCTTTTATTAAGTTCTTCTTTGATATTAACAAAGTTACTTCTGATTATCTCGTAGTTTTTACCAATTTTAGATAATCTTTCATTTGATGACACAATCGCTTCATCATCTTGATCAAATGCATATAACTTACCATTAGGTATTTTACTTAAGATGTTACTACTATGACCAGCATATCCTAATGTGCAGTCAACAATAACACTATCATCTTTAAGATTTAAATATTCAATTGATGGTTCAAGTAAAACACTTATATGCATATAATCCCCCTAAATGTTTGGTGTGAATAGTTTATCAGCTAAATCAGTAAAGTTATCTTCATTATCTGTAACAAAACTATCCCATCTATCTTTATCCCATACTTCTAATCTTTCATTAACACCTATAATTACGCATTCTTTTGAAAGTGAAGCATGTTCCATTAGTGGTGTAGGAATATTGATACGTCCTTGTTTATCAAATTCACAAGTAGTAGCTCCTGAAAGGAAGAATCTCATAAAATTACGAGCGTCTTTAGTATTAGGTAATTCCCTATACTTAGCAATAATATTTTCCCATTCATCTTTTGGATAAATAAATAAGCAACCATCTAAACCTCTAGTTAAGATGAAATCATATTTAAGTTCATCTCTTAATTTAGAAGGAATTGTAAGTCTTCCTTTATCATCCAAGGAATGGTGATATTCTCCTATAAACATTGAAATCCCCCATTTCTTCCCACTTTGTTCCACTGTCTACCACTATTTTACTCTTTTTTAACCCACTTGTAAAGGGTTTTTCATTATTTTTTCAAGTTTTTTTAAACATTTTTTACAGACAAAAAAAAGAGGATTAACCTCTTTAAAAAATCCACGATCCTAACACTATTGCGATTAGGATATATAAAATTATTATAATTAAATAATTATTATGGTTTTTCTTATCACAAGAGTCCATATTAACCTCCTAAATATATGCTCCAAGTATGATTATTAAAAGAATAAATAATACTAAAACAATAGATGCTCCTGTACCACATGTATTATTACACATATAAATCATCCTCCTTTTTCTCTTTTCACATTATTCTATGGTATTTTTAAATATTTGTGATTACTTAAAAGAAAAATATTGAATTTTGATTTCAAATTTGCTATCATATAAGTTGTATGGTTATAGGAGGTTATTATGAAAAATACAAAAAAAATATTAGTAATAGCTCTTGGAGCATTATTAATTACAGGATGTGTTAAAACACCTAAATTAGAAAATGGAGAAGAAATACTTGCAAGTATCGATGGTAAAGATTATACAGCTTCAGAATTATATACAAAAATGAAAGAAACATATGGTACTTCTACACTTGTAGATATGGTTGATGAATTTATCATTGATAAAGAATTAACTAATACTGCATCAGAAGAAGCACAAGCTAAATCTTATGTAGCTCAATTAAAAAATTACTATGAATCAAATGGTTCTAATTGGGCACAAGTATTACAACAAAATGGTTTAACTGAAGAATCTTTATTAAAACAATATACAGTTAATTACGAAAAAGAAACAGTTGCGAAAAATTATTATAAAAGTATAGTAACTGATAAAGAAATCGATAAATACTATAAAGATGAAATTATTGGTGATATCACTGCTAAACAAATCTTAATAGTTCCAGAAACAACTACTAGTATGACTGATGCTGAAAAAGCAGAAGCTAATACAAAAGCATATAATAAAGCATTAGAAGTAATTCAAAAATTAAATAATGGTGAAGATTTCAGTGAATTAGCTAAAACTTATAGTGATGATGATTCTAAAGATGTTGGTGGTACATTAGCACCATTCAATAAACAAAGTAATTATCCAGAAGATTTCATTAATCAAGCTATTAAATTAAATGTTGGTGAATACTCTAAATCACCTATCAAAACAACTTATGGATATCATATAATATCAATTGTATCTAAAGAAGATAAACCAAGTTTAGAAGATACTAAAGAAACTATTATTAATACAATAGCCGAAAAGAATATTAAAGATAATGAAAATTATATGTATACAGCTTGGAAAGCAATCAGAGAAAAATATAATTTCACTATTAATGATACAATCATTAATGAAAAATACGATCAAGCTATGAGTCAATATTAAAAAGAAGTGGATTAATAATCCACTTTTTCTATGACTTTTTCTATTTCACCCCTACTATATCCTCTTTGATATAGTTTATTTTTTATCTTTTGTTTTAACTCATATCCTTCATATTTACTAGATAATTTATTATATATTTTCTTATATTCACTATCAATATTACTTTCTATTTTAATATCCTCTAAATTATCTAAAATCATATCTTTACTATAACCTTGATTTATCAAATCAGATATCATTTTTTCTTTAAATAAATACATTGATTTCTTATTAGTCTTAGCTTTTCTAGCTATATATTTAGCTACCCTATCATTTAGTAATTTATCATTCATTCGTGATAATTCTTGTTCTATTAATCCACTATCTATACCCATATTTTCTAATTCATTTTTTATTTTTAAGGGGCCAAAATTAGTAAAATTAATTTTATCAGATACATAAGCTTTAACATACATTTTATCGTTTAATAAACCCATATCACTAAGTTTAGTAATTATACTTTCGATATCTTTATTAGAAGCTTCATTTTTAGATAGATAATCATTTATTTCTTTCACACTTCTCATTCTAGATGATATTAATTTAATACATTTATTATATAAATCATAATACTTGTTTTCTTCCAATATTTGTTCATATAGATCAAGATCTATTTCTTTTTTATAAAGTAATCCATTATTTATAATAACTGAATCATATGTAGTTATGGATTCACCATCTTCAAAATAGATTTTATACTTATTGTTAGCCATTTTTTTATACTTGTCTATCTTCATAATATCACCCTAATAAAATAGTAACATATGTTTGCTTATATGTCAATAAAAAAGAGGCATAACCTCTTCTTAAAATTGAACTTTAGGTGCAGCTTTTTCTTCAGCTGATGCTTCAAAGAAAGCCATTGGTTCGAATCTAAATAATTTTGCAACTATATTAGATGGGAACATTTCAACTAAGTTTCTGTATGATTTAGCATTATCGTTATAGAATTGTCTAGAATAAGCAATTTTATCTTCAGTTTCACTTAAGCTATCTTGTAACTTTAAGAAGTTTTCATTAGCTTTAAGTTCTGGATATGATTCAGTTAAAGCAAGTAATTTAGATAAAGCTCTAGATACATCTCCGTCAGCTTTCATTTCATCTTCTGGAGTTGTAGCTGATAAAGCTTTACTACGTGCAGCTATAACTGCTTCTAAAGCTTCCTTTTCATGTTTTGCATATCCTTTAACTGTTTCAACGATATTAGGGATTAAATCATATCTTCTTTTTAATTGAACATCGATTTGAGCCCATTGATCTCTAACTTTGTTTCTAGCCTTTACTAGTCTATTATATGTACTAATTACATATAAAACTAATACTGCTACTACGATAATTAAAATTATCCACCATTGCATATTTCATTCCTCCTATAATAATTATATAATATTTTATTTAAAAATGAAATAAAAAAAATATAAATTTGAAATTTATATTTTTCTAAACAATTCATTATTAGCAGCATCTTTTTTCTTATAATATGTTTTCACGTCATCCGGTATTAATATATCATACATAGAAGATATCTCACTTAATACATCTTCAATAGATATACTCTTTAAAATATATATAAATTCTTTTATATTTGGATTAATATATGCAAAATTACTTATAGAATCAGCATCTTTTCTAACCGCAATATAAGGATTTTCATAATACATGTCATTGCCATCATTTCTAGTAGTATATGAATAACCATAATCAAACGCTCTTGATAAATTTATATTATTTTTATTTATTTTTGATTCTCTAATAATAACATTTTTAGGATTTCTATCTGCTTGACCCATTTTCAAATCTAAAGCTATTAATTTTAACAAATTAGATACTATTTTCTCATATTTTTTAGGTACTGCATTGCCTTTTAAACTTTCATTTATAACATTAGTAGTTAAAGGCCCAATTTCAAAAGCATGATAATACCTATATAATAAATCATAAAAGCATAAAGACATCAATCTAAATGTTTTTCCATCTTCTTTTACAATTTGATAATCTACTGTATCCAAATCTATTTTATGAGCCAAATATGAACCTATAAGTTCATTTAAAAGTTCAAACGTAGTAACATCTTTGACATAATAATATTTACCATTATATTTATTTAGATTATTTTTTAAATAATATTTATCTTTAGGTACATATAATTTAACCTCCGCCATAGATATTTTTTTTAAATCAGATGAAGGTATAAATTTATTAAAAATAATATCCATATTATCCCCTCCATAACGTTTATTATATAATAATTACTTAATAAGTCAAATTAAAAGAAACTTAATCTAAGTTCCTTTTTTCATCTTTAAATTCTTCTAATCTCTTATTATATGCCTTAATCATTTCATCTTCATATAATAATTTAGTTTTAACACCCATTTTTTCAAATAAATACTTAGTAAAATATGGGTTTAGTATTAGGATTGGTCCTAGTAATGTAGTCGCGATAAAGTTATTCTTTTTAATTCCTTCTACATCACTATCTTTACTATTACCATATCCTCTTTTAATCTTTAAAAATTTAGGAGCATTACCGAATACTTCTGTAAATGTAGATTTAAATCCAACTATTTCTAATTTATTAAATGTGCCAAGTTCTATACTATTATATCTATGCATCATATCTCTTTTGGCGTATATATCAAAAATACCTAAACCTTCTACTTTTGTACCATCTTCATTTTCAATATATTTACCAAATACTTCCATGGCATTACCGGTTACTAAGAAATTAACCCCATCATTAATAGATGCCTTAATTTCATTAGTATATTTAGATAAAGCATCTATTACTAATTCTTGTGAATGTTCACTCATAGGACCCATATAGACTAATGATACCTTTTCACTGATAAATTTAGGTTTATCATTTATAGATGTATATATAAATTCAGCTTTTGGCAAACATTTTTCTAAATATCTTACATTAGCCATATCACCAAATAAATTAGCAATTTCACTATAAAGTATCTCAATTTTCATGCTTGTCACCTCCAAGTATTTCTTTAATTTGCTTCTTTATTGCAAATCCTAAATGCGTAGCATGTAAATCATGTAGTATAAATATTTTATCTACATCCTTATCAATATACTTAGCTGTATCTAATTCATTTGGTATAAGTATCATTTTATCTTCAGGTATACCTGCTAATAAAAGTCTTAATTTATTATCTAAATATCTTGGACCACCAATTATGATTTTCTTTATAGATGGATCATTCAAAAGTTCAAAATCAGTATCATATAACCATGTTATATTTTCACTTGTTTTGATATTATCTTCAACATCATCTGGTAAGAATATTACATCTTTAGTTCCTGTTTCATTCTTAACATAATCAAATACTCTAGAACAAGCTACAGGATTTTGTCCCTTAGCTAAATGTGTGATTATTTCTACACCATTTATTACTTCTTTAGTAAATCTCGTCTCAACAATATGAAGTTTCTTTAAACTTTTCTTAATATCATTTGGATTTAACTTTAAATTAGTAAGTAATGTTATACAAGCTATTTCATTATAAATATTAAAAATACTATTAGACACTAATGGATATGTACATATCTTAGTATCATATTTATAATCCATTGTCATCTTATCAAAATCTAATTTAGCTAAATAATCAGGAGTCGGATTAGCAAAATCACATTTAGGACAATGAAGTTTACCTAAATGATGATATCTAACATAATCATATTTTAAAGTACTATGACACTTTGGACATATTCTTATATCTCTAACAATATTGATAGGTTCTTTTGTATCTGTTGATAGCTTATCAATACTATAATAAATATGTTTATTTTTTGGAGCTACTCCTGTACAAATTAAATCATCACCATTTAATATCACCTTAGTTTCTTTTGGTATTGCCTTATTTATAAAATCTACTATATATTCTGGATGAGCGTTTCTTCTAATTGAATCTCTAAAGAAATTAGTTACAACAACATAATTTGGTTTAACATAAGGATATATTAGTCTAGAACTTCTTTCATCTATTTCTAATACCGCAATATCATATTCACCTTTAGCTTCTAAGAAAGTTGATGCTATACCAAAATTTATATTGGCACCTTTTCTATTATTTAATACTCTATATCCATTATCTTCTAAGACATCTATTATCATATTACATACAGTTGTCTTACCATTAGTACCAGTTACACCTATTATTACTTTAGGTTTTTTAATGTGCCCTAAAAAATCAGGACAGATTTTTATTGCCAATTTACCAGGAAAATAAGTACCATCTTTTCCTATTAAACGTATCATAAAATAAGCTATTTTAGATACCATTAACGCGATAAAATATCTCATAATACACCTCTATTCCAATACTTTTATTTCTTTAACAATAATTTGATATTTATCGAATCTTTTTTCTACTTTACCATTTACTAATATAACATCGCCTTTATTAACTAATTTATTTTGCTCATAAACATCATTAAACAAGACCATATCAATATTAGATACCTCATCAGATAATTCCATGAAGCATGTTGGTTTATTACTCTTTGTTATATTAATTCTATCTACTATACCTATAACCTTAACATATTTATCAAAGTATTTATCTATATCATTTATAGATACAGTATTCATCTTATTCCTATATTCAGTTACAGGATGATTAGTCAAATATAAACCTAATAGTTCATGTTCAGCTGCCATAAGTTTTTTCTTAGGATATTCTTCATACTCATTAATTTCTGGTTTTAATGCGTATTCACTATCCATATAACTAGCTACATCACCATAGTTAAGTAATACATCTAAATTTTCTATTAAAGTTTTTCTAGTATATCCAAATTCATCTAAGGCACCAGATAATATTAGTGTTTCAATAACTTTCTTAGTTAATTTAGATCTAGCAAAGAAATCATAAACATCTATATATTTACTTTCCCTATTTTTAACTATATCCTCTGCGATATTTCTACCTATTCCTTTAATACTAGTAAATGGATAAACTATTTTATTATTAGCTACTTCATAATCTATATTTGAATTATTGATAGATGGTTTTACCACTTCAACACCATATTTTTTACATTCATAAATATAATTTTTAGTTTTTACTTCATCACCTATTACAGATGTTAATAAATGTTTTAAGAATATATTTGGATAATTAGCTTTTAAATATGCCATACGATAAGATACCATCGCGTATACTACTGAATGCGATTTATTAAATCCATATGACGCGAATTTAAGTATTAAGTTATAAATGCTTTCTGCCTTATTCTTATCATACCCATTTTCTATACTTCTTTTAATAAATTTATCTTTTTCTTTTAATAAGATATCTTCTTTTTTCTTAGACATAGCTCTTCTTAAGATATCTGCTTCTCCTAAGGTATAACCAGCTACTACTCTAGCTACTTGCATAACTTGTTCTTGATATACAATTATTCCAGATGTTTCTTTTAAAATAGGTATTAAAGAATCATCTAGATAATTAATAGGTTCTTTGCCTTCTCTTCTTTTAATATATGAATCAATTGAATCCATTGGTCCAGGTCTATAAAACGCGATGGCGTTATAGATATCTGTAAAATTATTTACTTTTAATTTAGATAAGAAATTCATCATACCAGCTGATTCAAATTGGAATATTCCTAATGTATATACATCATGAAATAATTTAATTGCTTTGGGATTATTTTCTGGTATTGTATCAAAAGTTAATTCAGGTATTTCTTTTAAAATATTATCTATTAATGTTAAGTTTCTTAAAGCAAGAAAATCCATTTTATATAAACCTAATTTTTCTAGATAAGTCATATCATAAGCAGTAACATATAAGTCATCTTTCTTAGCTAAAGGTATGATATTATCCAAATCTATTTTAGACATAACTATACCAGCAGCATGCATACTAGTATGTCTTTTTATATCTTCTAATTTTAAAGCTACTTTATACATCTCTTTAAGTTCATCTGAATATAAATATTCTTTTACTTTAGCTAAGTTTTCTTTAAGTGATAATCTGGCATCCATCTTCTTACATATCATATCAACATCTTTTAAATTGATATCCATAACTCTAGCCACATCTCTTATAGCTTGTTTAGATGCCATAGTACCAAAAGTAATAATAGGAACAACTTTCTTATCACCATATTTATTTATACAATATTTAACTACTTCATCTCTTCTTGTTGCTTCAAAATCCACATCGATATCTGGCATAGATACTCTTTCAGGATTTAAAAATCTTTCAAATAGCAAATTATATTTAATAGGATCTATAGTAGTTATATTAAGTAGATATGATACCAAACTGCCTGCAGCTGAACCTCTTCCAGGAGCCACTAAGATACCACTTTTTTTAGCATAATTAACATAATCCCATACTACTAAAAAGTAATTACAAAATCCCATTTTATTAATTATATCTAATTCATATTTTAATCTATCTTGATATATTTTAGCTACAGTTGTACCAAACTTATCTTTAAGTCCTTTAATACATAATTCTTTTAAATATGCATATGCATCATCTACTGGATATACACATAACAAATCATTATTAAATTTAATTTCTAAGTTACACATATCAGTAATTTTATAGTTATTTTCTAAATCATCTATTTCTGATTCTAAATGTAAATATTTATTTTCATAAACTTCTTCTATACTTAGTAATACTTTATTATTTTTAATACCATATAAGTATTTTAGATACTTTTCATCATCTTCATTTAAACATAATGTTTCATTTATAAATACTTTATCTTCTTTAATCTTATTTTTTTCATCTTTATTACTATAGCCTACAAAAGTAGTATATAAATCCTTTAATTCATTATATAAACTATAACTATCATATGGTAATATTAATATCAAGTTATCATCTTTGGAAGGTTTATATTCATTACTAGTTATTTTAACTAATGATAAATATCCTTCATAATTTTTCGCGTATAATACTATCTTTGAATCTTTATAAGTTACTTCTAAACCTACTATAGGTTTAATATTATTATTTATACAAGCATGGTAAAAATCCATAACACCATACATATTATTATCCGTTATGGCTAAACTTTTAATGTTATGTTTACATGCAAATTTGATTAAATCATCAATTTTAATCATACTTGTAAGTAAACTATTATCTGTTTTAACATATAATGGTGTATACATATTTTACCTCCTACTAATATTTTAGCACATTTAATATACAATTTAAATTAAATATATAAGAAAAAGTGTATTTCTACACTACTTTATTTAATAACTTATCCAATATATCTTTATCATCTAACTCAGATATTTCAAAGCATTTAGTTCCTAAATCTTTAAATGAGGCACCCGAATGATATAATATTTTTCTATCTAATATTATAAATCTATCATGAAAGTTATTATTTATTTTAATATTTATATTTTTATATTGCATCTTATATTTATCATAATCATTATTGTTATATTTATTTGTGATTAATAATACATTTTTATCTATTTTAGATAAGACATCTAAAATATTTTTATCTATATAGTTATCAATAATAATTATTTCTTTCTTTGCTTTTTTTAATATGTCTATTAATAGAGAATACGCATCATATATTTGACCTTCATAGAATAAATGATTATTTTTTTCTTTAAATTCAGATAAAATAGATTCTATTAAATCTATCCTTTTAGAATCTTTTAAAACTATTTCATTTATATATTTTTGTTCAATTAAATTAGATGATATATATTGTTTCATTTCTACGAAAGCACGCATAATACGTATACTTACTTCAGCAGCTACTTTTGTCCTTAAAACAGAAGATAACATAGCAACCCCTTGTTCTGTAAACACATATGGAAGTTTTCTCACACCACCATAATTACTTTTCAAACTTGAAGTCACAGATTGTGACTTCAAGTTTTGATCAATATTTTCACCATTCAGTAATCTTAATTGAGGTCTTAAAAAATTATCGTGATTTAAGGTTTCAATTTGAAACCTTAAGTTTTCATACTCTTCTTTTGTTAGTTGAAAATAAAAATCTTCTGGAAATCTTTCAACATTTCTTCTAACTGCTTGATTGATAACTTTAGTCCCATTAACACACTCATAAAGTCTAGCTAGATCTGAATCTAGCATAACTTGTTTACCTCGAACTTCATAAATCTTGTTTTTAATCTCATCTTCATTTTTTAAGATAATATCATTCATATAATACCTCCTTTTATTGTTTATAAGATTATATTATATATGTTTATTTTAGCTACGTCAAGAACATTTGTTCGAAAAGTTAATTTTATGTTATAAAATAATTGACTTATCAAATAATTTATAGTAAAATTAATAAAGTTGATTGATGCAAGGAGGAATTAAAATGGCTAAAAAAGATACTAATAGAAAACCTTTATCTGGAAATCTTAGAACACATTCATGTCACGCAACTAAACATATGCAAAAATTAAATATGGTTACTGTTACTAACGCTGATGGTTCTAAATCAAAAATGACTGCAAGAGAATATAGAAATTTAAAGAAAGCTGCTTAAGCTTTCTTTTTTGTATACAAAAAAGGCTTAAAGCCTTCCTAAAATCATTGATAGTATTCCAAGTACTATTAATATTATTGGATAACCTCTAAAAGAAATTAATACCTTTCTTTTATTAAGTTCTAATCCTAGATAATATATGAATGTCATTATAAGCATATAACCTATACTTACACCTACTATATATGTAAGTGCATAAATAAAGCTATATCCAGAATTAGTTACTATTAAACTAACTCCTAAAATAATACTATTACTTACTACCATAGGTAAGATATCATTATCATTTTTAGTAATCATTTTATATATCATAACTACTAATGATGATACTATTGTTATAGTAAGTATAAATATAATATTTCTTAGATATATTGCATTCAAACTATTTAATAATTTATATGTTAGATAATTTAATATACCAGTTATAATGGTAACTATTGTTGTTAATAAAGATATATATAAATTATCTTTTTTATCTACTCTGATACCTAAATACTTAGTAAATAAGATATTAGATAAAAATATGCTTCCAATAAATAACTCAATCATTTTTACCCTCCTTTATCTTATTTATAACACCTAAAGCTAAACCAACTAAGATAAAGCTTCCTGATGTAGTTAGAAAAGGTAAAGGTATTAAATTATTTTGAGGAAATACACTATATACTGCCCTATAACCTGTAACATTACTTATATTATCCATAAGTGTAATAGTATTAGTTCCAAGTACTTCTTTTAACAATACTAAAGGTATTAATATACATATATATTTAATACTCTTTTTTAATGTAAATTTAAAACTATCTTTTATATTTCTATTACTATCATAATCATATATTATTAACATAATTAAAGGTATATATATACCCATATCATTATAAAATCCAGGTATATATTCTTTTATTATAATCTCTAATATAGTTATAATTGTACCTGTAATTAAAAGTGATACAGGTATCCTAATATTAGGAGTTATAAATTTTCTAATAGCTGTAATTATAAAATCTGATAAAAGCATTGTTACAAGAAAACAGATACCAAAGATATATGCATTTTCAAATGTTGATATTAATAATAAATATAATATTGCCATACTAATATAAATATTCATATTATCCCACCAACTTCAAAGTTACATAAATGGATAAGACACATAATACTGTAACTATAAGTAATGTGATAATTGATTTACCAATATTCTTATCCATTTAATCCCTCTTCTTTCATATATGTAACTGCTTCTTTTAATGCTTTACTAGATATAGTTGCGCCTGATACTGTATCTACACTATCTAAATTATTTTGATTAATTATTAATTTATTTATATAATCTTGGTCTAAGTATTCAGGACAAGTATAGTATTCACTTTTATTAGTTTCAGATATACAAGTATCATTATATTTAAGTGGTATGATAGTCCTTATAGTATTATTTTTCATGACTACTTGTAAATCCATCTTACCATTAAAACTAGATAATCTAATAACATATAAAATTGCGTCTTTATTATATTCTTTACTTATTATTTCAATACTATTATTTTTAATAGTAACACCAGTATCTTTAATATATGCATTAATAGTATTTTCTACCATTTTTTTGATAGCATTACTACTTATAGTCGCGCCTGATACTGTATCTACATTAGATACATTATTTTGATTTTCAATAATCTTATTTAATAGTTTTTCATCCATGACCATTTTATATCTATCTTCTGATTCATAATGATCTAATATTTCAATACTTTTAATTCCTTTGCTATCAAAAGTAATTAAAGATTTAATATCTCCACCAAAACCTTTTTGAATTACAGTGTATTTTTTTATCCCATCATTATCTTCTATATCAACGATATTATAATCTAAATCTACTTCTTCATTAGGAATATTTTTTATTCCTATATATGTTCCTAATCCAATAATAACCAATATCATAACAATATAGAAAATATAATATTTTTTATTATATTCTATTCTAGAACCTATCTTATCAAAGAATAAAACAAATACATTCATAAATAAGATAGATGTCATAACTCCTTCTGGATAACTTGTTAAATATCTTATTAAGAAAGTCATAAGGCCTAATGCCATTCCATATAATATTTGACCCTTAGGTGTCACTGGTGAAGTTACAGGATCAGTTGCCATAAATACGGCACCAAATAATAATCCTCCTGATAACACTTCAAATAAGATATACCATGTTCCCATATTAGTGATACATGAATATAAAGATACCATTAATATAAACGTAAGTATATAAGATGTTGGTATTCTCCATTTAATTGTTTTAGTAATAGTTAAATATATGAAAGCAAGTATTATTAATATACTAGATGTTTCACCTAACGCACCGGGAATAGTACCTATCAAGAATGATGATATTCCACCATATGGTTTAACTAAAGTATCATAACTTATATCATTTACTAGATTAACGTTAGTTAATGGTGTTGCACTTGATACGGTATCTAATTCTAATCTATTTATATATCCACCATTAGTAGATATAAGTGTACCATAACAAGTTATTACGAATATCGCGCCTATTAAAGCTGGATTAAAGATGTTATATCCAAATCCACCATATATCATTTTACCTATTAATAAAGCAAATATACCTCCAATAAATAGAATCGCTAATGGAGTATTTATAGGTAGGACTAAACTTAAGAATAATCCTGGAATAATACCATATCCATCTTTGATTGAATCTAATAATTCATTACCTTTTTTCTTTTTAAATACAATTAAGAATATTTCTTCTGTTACTAATGTAGACATACAACCAAGTATTATAAATACTAATGGATAAAGCATCCCAAAGAAATTTGTATATCCTTTTAAATAAGGTAATACACCATTTTTATAAACACTGAATAATACAATCGGAATTAAAGATATAATTAATCTTCTCATCATCTTAAATGTAGTATCATTACTTTTCATATAAGGGCCTAATTTAGTATCTATATTCATTTAGCATCCCTCACATTCTTTTTAGCTTGAACAACACTATTTCTAAGCATTATTTTAGCTGGACATATATATGAACAAAGTCCACATTCAACACATCTATCTACATTTAATTTTTTTAATTCTTTTGGATCATTAATACTTTCTTTAATTAAAACAGGGCTTAGTTTAGCTGGACAAATAGCTGCACATTTACCACATCTCATGCATACATTTGGTATATCATTTTCTGTAGTTTTAAGTATTAATACACAGTTAACATTAGGTGTGATAGTAAAGTTTTCACTTTCTATAGCCCTACCCATCATAGGTCCACCTGATATTAATAGTAATTCTTTTTTCTTATAACCTAACTCTTCTAATACTAAAGATAAATCAGTACCTATTTTAACTTTAACATTTCTACTTTTTTTAATACCATCACCAACTATAGTTACTATTCGAGAGTCCATATATTTTTTATATTTTAATGCCTCATAAATACTATATATAGTTGATACATTATTAACTACTGTATTAACTTCTATAGGAAGTCTATCATAATTTTTATGCAATACATAATTAACGATATTCTTTTCCCATCCCATTGGATATATATCAGGAACAGTAGATAGTTTTATTTTAGGATAACTACCTATTACTTCTTTTATCTTTTTAATTAATTTTTTTTTATCTTTTTTAATAACTAAATATGCATTATGTATTTTATTAATAGTCATAATCGCATCTATAGTTTCTAATATCTCACTTATATTATCCTTAAGTAATGTATAATCAGAAGTTATATATGGTTCACATTCTACTGCATTAATAATTAAATTTTTAATAGATGTTTTAGTATCATATTTAATATAAGTAGGAAAATCAGCTCCACCTAACCCTCTAATACCAAAATCTTTTAAAATAGATATAAATTCTTTTTTAGTATATTTATCTATTTCTTTTATATCTGATACTTCTATATACTCTTCTTTAAAATTATTTTCTATTTTAACCGTTTTTATTATTTCTCCATTATAGGCATATTTATCTTCATAATCTATTACTGTACCAGATACACTAGATAATATTGGTAATCCATTTTTGTTAGATATAGCTATAACACTACCTATTTTTACATTTGAGCCTCTTCTTATTTTAATTTCTACATCAGTACTATTAGAGCATATTAAAGGAATATAAACATATTTGGGTTTATCAAAAGTAATAATTTCTTTATCTTTGGTAAGTTTTCTATATCCTTTTAATTTAATACCCCTCATATTATCACCTATTATAATTTTATCACAAATATATAAAAATAAAAAGAGTTATAACTATCTTATAACTCCCATTTTTTCTCTCATTAATTCATATTTTTCTTTAGCTAATTTATTTGTTTTAGATGCACCATCATCTAATACTTTATTTAAAATATCACTATTTAAAATATCATTATATTTTGTTTGAATATCTTTTAAGAAATTAGCTACGATGTCTCCAACATATGATTTAAATTCACCATAACCTTTTAAAGCATTATCACTTACAACTTCTTCTATAGTTTTACCAGTTAAAGAAGAAGCTATAGTAAGTAAATTAGATATACCAGGTTGATTTTCCGGATCATACTTAATAGTAGCTAATGAATCTGTTGTAGCCTTCATTATCTTAGATTTAGCTACTTCTGGTTCATCAAATAAAGATATTACTCCCTTAGGGTTCTCTTCAGTCTTACTCATTTTCTTAGTAGGATCTTGTAAATCATATATTTTAGCACCTTTTTCAGGAATAAATACATCTGGCAAATTAAATGTATCACCATATTTTTTATTAAATCTATCCGCAACATCTCTAGCTAATTCTACATGTTGTTTTTGGTCAATACCAACAGGTACTAAATCTGCATCACAGAATAAAATATCAGCTGACATTAATATTGGATATGTAAGTAACCCTACAGTGAAATTAGCGTTTTCTTTTGATTTTTCTTTAAACTGAATCATACGAGACGCTTCACCATAATATGTAGAACATTCGAGTAACCAAGATATAGCAGGAATATAATTATTTTCTGATTGAATATATATTGTATGTTTAGTTGGATCTATTCCACAAGCTAAATACATACCAATAAATTTTCTAATTCTTTCATGTAATAATGCTGGATCATTAGGTACAGTTAAGGCATGTAAATCCGCAACAAATAAAAATGATTCATATTTACCTTCTAATTCTTTCATTTGTTTAATTGAGCCTATATAATTACCTAATGTTAAATCACCAGTAGGTTTTAATCCTGTTAAAATTTTTTTCATAAAAATCACCTAATAAGATTATATCATACTTTTTAAAAAGTTATAACAAAAAAGGATAGATTAACTATCCTTTATATGTAGCTACACCACTAAATAAATTTGAAATACCATTAGTAGTAAATTCTTTATTTATAGTATTTCCTTGTATACCAATGTTATTATCCATAGCATCTCCATCTGGTTTAGCTGGAGGTTCACCAATACCTTGTTGATTATTCATATCATTTGGTATTGTTGGTGGTTCTCCCATATCATTTTGTTGACCACCCATATCACTTGGCATATCACCAGGATTATTCATACCATTACCCATAGGTCCCATACCACTTACACCAGTAGATGAATAAGCAAGTTGTGTATCTTTAGTAAGATTATCTAGGCTATATACACCATTACTACCTTCTGAAGTTGTAGTTACTTTATATAAAGTATATGTCCCATCAACTAATGAACTACTACTATAAATAAAATTAGTATAAGTTCTTTCTGGATTAAATGCGAATATAGGTAAATCATTACTATCATACATAGCTATAATATCATCAGAGAATTTTTCACTGAATGAAAGTACTACAAATCTTTGTTTTGATTCACTTGATATTTCATCATACATATCACCTGTTGCATATATAGTTCCACCATTTATATAAGTTCCTTTTGAAGAATCTAATCCAGCATCACTTCCAGGGTGTGCTAAAGCAATAATTGTACCACCATTTATAACTAATGTACCATTAGAATCGATTGCATCTCCCTCATCTGCATCCAATGATACTATAGCAGTTAAACTATTAACATCTATTGTTAAAGTATTTCTAGCACCATTATATGCTGAATCAGTTGTTGTATTTAAACAATCATCTGAAGCTTCAATATAGTAATCACCAGCACCACCTACAAATGATAAATTACCTTTAGTCTCTACACCTTCCTTATTTTTACTAGTTATTTTTAAATATCCAGTACCACTAAAATATAAATCTATATCAGATGATACTGCACCAGCTGCTTTATAAAAGTAATATGGATCACCATCTTTTAAATCTTCATTATCAGCTTCTATCTTCGCGAATAATATATTTTCTATTTCAGCTTTTGTATAAATACCATAATAATTAGTATATGTATTATAATTAGTTTTATTATCAGAAGAATATTTAGATGAATAACTATTTAAATCATCTTTTGGAACTAAACTTACTTTTTTAAATTTTCCACCTTCAATATAATTTTTTGTATTATCTAATGTTTTAATAGTTACCTTATGTTTAGAATATGTAATATCTTTATTATATACATAAATCGCAGGAACCTTTTTAGAATCAGTATTAATATTAACATTATTCAAAATAATATTTATATCATTATCTATATCATTAGTGTTAATAAGAATCATACCCGTAAGATTACCCTCTAATGTGACATCACCTGCTATATTTATATTAACTGCGTTTATTTTAAGTGTTTTTAATTTAATATCATTACCTTTTTCAATAAAATCATCTAAATCAGGCGCATTATACATAGATACACCATCAAAAACAAATTCAGTTAAATATATTTCTGGTAAAGACTTATTCTCATAATCATTATAAAATACATCAAAATCTTCAGCGCTATATTTCTTTATATTTTGTATCTTATTATTAATAGTATAAGTTAAATCAGTTAAATTAACTAATACAGATGAATCTTTTTTATTTATCTTCAAAAACAATATAATCCCCAATATAATAACTGATAATATAAATATAATTAAAACTATAATTTTCCCTTTTTTATTTTTCATATTCCATCTCCTATTATAGTAAGTATAACATAAAATATTATTTTAATAAACATTCTTTGATATATTTAAAACTATTCCTATACTACACAAAGTTATAAGTAGTGATGAGCCACCATAAGATAAGAATGGCAATGTTACTCCTGTTACTGGTATTAATCCTACTACAACCATTAAGTTTAATATAGCTTGAAAGGCTATTTGAAAAGTTATACCATAACTTAAATACTTGCCAAACATATCTATACTTTTCTTACTTATTATAAATCCACTTATAATTAATATTAAAAATAAAGTTGATACGATAAGTACACCCATAAATCCAAATTCTTCACTTATGATAGAAAAAATAAAATCCGTTTGCGGTTCTGGTAAATAAAAATGTTTTTGTATACTATTACCAAAACCCATACCAAGTAAACCTCCAGGACCAATCGCGTATAAACTTTGTATTATTTGAAATCCACTTCCTAATGGATCAGACCAAGGGTCTAAGAATGAAAGTATCCTTTGTAATCTATAAGGTGCCATTAAAATTAATCCTATTATACCAACTATACCTACTATAACCCCTTTAGCTATAAAGTTCATATTCATACCACCGATAAAAAGTAACCCCATAATAGACATAACAATAATAGTCCCTGTTCCAAAATCTGGTTGTAACATAATAAGACCAAACGTTATAAATACAATTATTAATATCGGAAATAAATTTTTAAATGTTTTTATATCATTATTAACTAAATATTTTGATGTAAAAATAATTAATCCTAATTTCGTGAATTCACTAGGTTGTATACCAAAACTGCCTATACCAAACCATGATCTTGATCCATTTCTTACTGTACCTACTCCAGGTATCAATACTAATATAAGTAATATTAAACATATTAATAATAACTTATTAGAATACTTTTCATATATATGATAATCTATCTTACTTATATATAACATTGAAAATATTCCTATTACTAAGAATATCCCTTGATTAATTACATACTTATATGGATTATTATATTTAAAAGAAGCCCATATATAAGAAGATGAATAAATCATAATAATACCAAATATAGATAATAATATTACACTAATAAATAAAGGCATATTAAATTTTTTCATATCATCACTGTTAAATTATATGATATATATTTTTAAATATTAAAAAAGATAGAATATTCTATCTTCCAAATGGTGTATATTCACCTTCACTATATGTATCAGTTATTTCATCATAAGCTGTACCATTATTAACATATATTTTATGTTTTTTAGCTGTTTCTGTCTTATAATCACGTTCATATCTAATTAATGTATCAGTAGTATCACCTTTTACAATTTCAACAGTACCATTTCTATATTCTTTACCATTAATTGTTAATCCTTCAGATGCAGTACCAGTTACATCATATAAGAAATTACCAATACTATCAACTATATGATTGTGAATAGATGATTGATATCTATATGTTATAAGCATAAATGAAGCAGCTTTATCATTATTTTCTGTACCTCTAAATGTAGATACTGTAACTTCTGCATCTTCATTAATCTTAAGATCTTTACCTATTTTATTACCATCTAAAGTTAAAACCAAATCATAATAAATATATTTTTCATTATCATTTTTATTTTCTTTAGTATATGTTAATTCATGTTCCTTACCTTCATATGCAAATTTTATACTTCTAGTAAGATTAGATTTAGTATCTTTTGCTGGATTATTTTCTATTTGATTATTTTCTACTGGTTTATTATTCATAACCATATAGATAATTACTCCTATTAATGCCAATATAACAATAACTAAAAATATAATTAGTCCTTTGTTCTTTTTCATAAATACTCTCCTTTATTATCTATAATCATTATAACTTAACATATACTTTTTTACAATATAAGAAAAATATTACTTTACAAAAAATATTATAACCATATACCAAAGGCTAAAGAAATCATACTAGCTATTAATCCAACTATCCAAAACATCCTAACAATATCAGTTTCTTTATATCCCATTTTTTCAAATGTGTGATGTATAGGAGTCATTAAAAACACCCTTTTCTTAGTGAATTTATAATATATTCTTTGGATAATACAGCTTAGTGTCTCAAGTACAAAAACTATGCCTATTAAAACTAATAATAATTCATGTCTTGTTAAAATAGCATATGTTCCTAAAGTTGCACCTAAAGATAAAGAACCTGTATCTCCCATGAATATTTTGGCGGGATGACTATTGAAAAATAGAAATCCTAATAAGCTTCCAACTAAGGCAAAAGCAAATATTCCTATATCTTTATATCCATCTAACCAACCTGTATTATATGAAAGTATACCAAATGTTATAAACGCGATTATAGAAAGTCCCGTAGCTAAACCATCTAATCCATCTGTTAGATTAACCGCATTACTACTAGATACTAAAACAAACAAAATAAATAGCCCATATAGAAAGCCAATATTTATTCTTATATTAAATGTATGAATCCATAAAACAGGTTCGTTATCTTGTATAAATATAAGAAAGAATATTACACTTACAAATAATTGTAATAATAATTTTTGATATTCTTTTAATCCTTCATTATTGCCTCTTTTAATAATTAAATAATCATCTATGAATCCTATTAAAGCATAACTTATGAATGTAAAAATGATTATAAAAAGACTATTACTCATCTTAATTTTACCAAAAACCAGCAAAAAAATTGTCGTAATAAGTGTAGAAAGTACAAATACTATACCACCCATAGTTGGAGTATTTTTTTTACTTCTATGAGTATCTTCTAAATACCTATTTAACCTTTGATCTATCTTCTTATTTTTAAATATTGGTATTAATATAAATCCTAAAATCAAAGATAAAATAAAACTAATCATCATTACTAAAAATGTTTTTGTTATCATATATCCTCCTATTCAGATACTAGTAATCTTACTGTTTCCCCTTCTTTAATTCTTACTCCTTCACTAGGTGATTGATATATTACAGTGTTACCTGTACCACTATATTCTACTTTGAAGTTTTTAAGTGCTTTTCTAGCTTCTTTTACTTCCATGCCTATAACATTTGGAATGGTATAATATTTTTTATCCAAATATGTATATCTCATTTCAGTACCGCCATCACTATCTTCTATATTTAAAGCATCAATTGAAGCTAATAAGATATTTTTAGCTATAGGAGCAGCTATAGTTCCACCATACTGGGTTATTCCTTTGGCGTTATCAACTGCTATATAGGCTATTACTTTAGGGTTATCAGCTGGTAAAAATCCCATAAAAGATACTATATAATTACCAACCATATATTTTCCTTCAGATACTTTTTGAGCTGTACCTGTTTTACCACCTACTCTATATCCATCTATATATGCATTTCTACCTGTTCCTAAAGATACTACTTTTTCTAAGGCATCTCTTACTTTTATACTAGTCTCATTACTAATTACTTGTCTTACTTTAACTGGTTTATTTTCTAATACTACTGTATTCGTTTCTGGTTCATTAATACTTTTAACAATATATGGTTTATATAATATTCCACCATTAATAGCAGCAGATACGGCTGTTATTTGTTGGATTGGCGTAACTGATACACCTTGACCAAAAGCAGTTGTAGCCAATTCTAAATCTCCAACATGCTCTACATCAAAAATAATACCTGATCCTTCACCATTTAAATCAACACCTGTTTTAGTACCGAATCCAAAATTTTTAATATATTTAAATAATCTTTCTTTACCTAATTTTAATCCTAAATTTACAAAACCAGGGTTACAACTATTTTGCACTACTTCTAGATATGTTTGATCACCATGACCACCATGTTTCCAACAATGGATAGTAGCCCCTCCTACTTTAATACTACCTGAATCATAAAAATGATCATTATATAAATCTACAATACCTTCTTCTAAAGAAGCGGATAAAGTAATTATCTTAAATGTAGACCCAGGTTCATAAGTCATCCATACTGGTAAATTTCTATTTATTTCTTCTATCGTATAATCTTTATAATTAGAAGGCGCAAAATTAGGACGTGATGATATAGCTAATATCTCACCATTATTTGGATTCATTACTATACCCCATGCCCCATCTGCGTCATACCTATCCATGGCATTATTTAGTTCTCTTTCTAAAGCTGATTGTATATCAAAGTTTATTGTTAAAGTTATATTCATACCAGATTGTGGCCTCACGTATATTTCGTTTAATTTTAATCTATTTCCTTTCGCATCACTAAAATACTTAATCGCCCCATAACTACCTGTCAAATATTTATCATAAGTAAGTTCTAAACCAGAAAGTCCTTGATTATCTACCCCTACAAATCCTATAGAATTAGATAACATCTTATCATATGGATAATATCTTTTTGATTCTTTCATGAGATATACACCAGGTAAATTTAATTCACTTATCTTAGATGATATTTCATAATTTAGTCTTCTTCCTTCTGGATGCACTCTTTCAATTGATGTTTTTTTACTAACATGTTTTAACATATCTTCATAGTTTGTATTCAATATTTCAGAAAGTTTTTTTGCCGTTTCTTCTTTATCTGTTACTTGATTTGGGATTATTACTAATGAAGCCCTTGTTTCATTAGTCGCGATTAATACTCCAGTGGAATCATAAATATTACCTCTATCACCTTCTACAGGTAAGTTTCTACTCCATAAATCTTCTGCTTTACTATATAAATTATCATAATCAATTACTTGTATATAAAATACTTTAAATATTATTAAGATAAATAATAGTAATATTACAAATAAAACGATATTTATCCTGCTATGAATATTTTTAGTAAACATGAAATCACCATTAAAGCATATGAAAAAAGATAGTAATTTATACTATCTTATACTTGTCTTTTTAGTATTATCGAATTCTTTTAAACTTTTCTTAGGACTAGGTAAATCTTCTGGCATAGTACCACCAGATTTTTTTATTGCACTTCTTACTATCTTACCAACTTTATAATGAGCGTCACAAGAATTCTTTTCACCATCTATATTATCATTTTTTAATTTAGATTCTGTTTGTACTATTCTAAATAAATTATCAGCCAATTCCTCACTCCCCATATTATCTAGGATATCTTCTCTATACCTTAGCTTTTTTCTTTTAAATATATCATCTGCTGTTTCACCGTTATAAAGTCCTCTATAACCAGCATTATGAAATTTGGACAAGTTTTTTACACCGCTATTTATAGCTGCTCTATTAATGTTATAATTTCCCTTTTTAGTTTTATCACGTAACAATAATCTTTTTTCTTCTTCACTTAATTCCTTATAACTGCTTTCTAATAACTCTTGTTTTCTTGTCTGAATAGCAAAATAAGTTTGCGCTAAAGCAATCACTTTTTTTCTAGGATCACCATTCATAGCAATGAGATAACACGCATATCTTGATAACTTATAATCCACAATATTTTGAGACGCGCCATTACCAACTATCAACACTTTATTGATGTCAATAAAGTGTTCAGAGACTTCATAATTACTAGTTTGACATGCACTCATAGCAGACTTTATAACATTATGAAAATTTTGCCATAATTTATAGTCTAATACATTTTGTAATTCTCTTGCCCGCCAATATTCTACACCATCTTCAATATGTTTAATATTCTCAAACACCTTACTACTATATAATTCAATTTCCATATATCCTCCTGTTTTTATAGTAGCAAATTATTTTGTCGAATAATGTCGAACTTTGTCGAAATATGAAAAAAGATAGTAATTTATACTATCTTTTAATATCACATTTTTCCATTATATGTGAGAATAATCTTCTTAATTCAGTTTTAGCTTGTGGATTTAACTTAATAAAGTTAAGTTTCATTTGATATCCACTATCAAATGATAATAATATAGCTCCTGAATTGCGTTTGAATAATATTGCTCCTGAAGATATAGATTTATAAGGAATTATATGTATCTTTTTACCACCAATAAATGGATCTACATCAAATAGAATCATTCTTTCATCAGTAAACATAGCTCTATCACGTAATGTTTTATATGCTTTAAATATTTTTTCCTTATCATCTAAATACGCAGTTACATAACCTGGTAAATCCTTCGCATCTATTTCTTTTGAAAAATTAAAGTATTTAGTTAATTCTTTATATTTTATATATGCCATAATATCACCTAACTATAGGTTACTATTAAATACAAAAAAAATCAAGGAAGCCCTTGATTTTCTTTACATTTTTTTACTAACTAATATCTCCAAATGATTCACCATATCCACGAGTATATTCTTGACCATTAACTCTATAAGTTACATAAATAGTATATCCCCAGTTATGTCTTAATGTATCATAATCTCCCCAAGAAATACCAAATACATTATTCTTATTTGTTTTTCTTAATGTAACTGGTGATTTAGAATCTTCTCTACGAACAGATACAACTGTAGCATCTGCTGGTAAATGATTGAATATAATTTCTGAATCATCAAACCAGAATGATAAAGAAGCTGTTGTGTTATTGAATAAACCTTTTAATTGAGCTTCAGTATATTTAACTTCATAATTATAAGTTAATGGTTGACCTTCAGCATATATAGTCATTGATTTTTTACCAACTGTTGTAGTATTGAATGGAGTTTCATCACTAATTATGTATTCAACATTTGCAGTTTCACCATTTATATAATAAGCAGTTACAGTTAGATTTTTCATTGAACTACCTTTATAATATACATCATCATTAGAAGATAACGCTAATCTTACTAATTTATTTAAGATAGTATAATTGTATTCTTTTGTTAAACCTTCATATGAAACTGTAGCAGTACCATTACCAACTACTTCATTATTGAAGTTAGAAATATCATATTGTACATTTGATATTTCAGCACCTGAAATATATACTGCAGTTACAGATAAATCTAAAGCTGCACCATATTCATATGTATCATCGTTACTTGATAAAACTAAATCAACAATCTTATCATCTACTGAATATGTATATTCAATTGGATCAAATCCTTCAACTGTAACATACGCAACACTACTACCAACTAGATTTGTATCGAAATTAGTTATTGTATAAGCTACTTCTCTAACATCACCATTTGCATATGTTCCATTAACTTTTAAGTTTAATTCAGCACCATATTCATATGTATCGTTATCAGAAGCTAATTCAACTTTTTCTAATGTGTTAGCTAATACTTTTACTGTACGAGATACTGTAGTAGTATTACCTTCTGCGTCACTTACAGTATAATTTATTACATAAGTACCAATTTTTTCATAATTAACTTTTTCTACTTGTGCAACACCATTTTTAATTATTTCTATTTTAACATCACTATTAGTTAATGATGTATGATCATCAGATACACTAAATCCTTTAGTAAAATCATAGTGTCCTCTTTGTTCATAAACTTCTTTATATGTATCACCAGTTAAAGTAATAACAGGTGCTTCATTTGATGTTCTATAGTAATCAATATGGAAACCATCACCTTTTTCAAATTTTAATACATAATATGTATATACATATTCTTTATTATTTGCGTAAGGTAATTCACCTACTACCATATTTTTAATTTCTGTTTCATCTAATGTAATAACTTTAGATCTATTTTTATTAATTCTTTCTAAAATTGTCTTTTTAACATTTTCTTTAGTTAAATCTAATTCAATTTGAGACATTAAATCATAATTTTTAGTGCCAGCAGATCCACCATTAGTTGGAACAGTTACACCATCATGTAACATATAGATATTAGCAACAACTTTTGTAATTTCATATTGAGCTGTTACTACCATATCACCAGTTACAACTTTAGTTAAATCTTTATCCCAACCAATAAATTTACGTGTAATATTTCTTTCTACTACATCTTCTAATACTGGTGCAGTTACTAATGTATCATGAGTAACTTCTACTTTAGTTTCATTATTATAGAAATCTTTGAATGTAACAGTATATGTTAATACTGGAACATTATCAATATCTTCTTTAGCAGTTGCTAAAATATTATCTACATCATCTTTAGTTTCTGCATTAGTAATATCAGTTATACCAGTTTCTTTGATACCATCAACTACTGTTTGATTTTCTTCAGTATATTTTTCATCATTTTTATAAGCTTTTAATTCTTCTTTAGCTGCTTCTTTATATTCATTTAATGATGCTTCATCTAATAATTTTTCAGTAGATTCTACAATACCATCTACTTCTTCTTTTGTTGTAGCTTCATCAATTTTCTTAGAAGCGTCAGTTATAATTTCTTCTTTTTTAGCTTCTTCTAAATCAACGTCCTTTGCATATTCATTGATTTTTTCTTTTGCTTCTTTTTTATATTCAGCTAATTCTTCAGCTGACTTAGCTGCTTCAATTTCGTTAATTAAAGTATCAATAGCATTCTTACCATCTTCTAAAGATTTATTAACACTATCAATAGTTGATGCCTTATTAATTTCATCAACATACTTATTAACTATACTATTATAATCTTCCTTATTTGGATAATCATAATCATTCTTATAGTTTTTAAGTTCTGCGATTGCAGCTTCTTTTGCTTCTACTAATGCATTATCAACTACATTCGCATTACCATTATTTGGTACTACTGGTGCATTAGTGTTACCATTATCTCCTGCTGGAGCTTCTACTGGTACATTTGTTGGATCTGCTAAATTAATAACAGGTGCAACATTGTCAGTTTCTTTGTTTTGTACTTCATTAGTTGTATTGTTTGCTTGTGTGCTTCCATTGTTATTGTCTACTTTATCGTTTGGATTGGCAAAGGTAAACATAAACAATCCAATTCCGACGAATAGTACAATACCAAAAGCGATTTTTCTATTCATAATACCTCCCCAACAAAAAAGCATTCATACTATTGTATAAATGCAGCTGACTACCATAATTACTATTTTAGGCTCTTAAGCTTTGCGTCATTACCTTTCGGTAACTTTGCCAATATTTAGATATAGATGCTCTTTCATCAACTATATTCTATAACATTTTGACGCTTTTGTCTATACTTTTGCCTATTTTTTAGAACATTTTTATTTCACTGAATGGCCATATGCGCATCCAAGCTTTTCCTACTATTTGTTTTTTAGAAACTAAGCCATAACTTCTACTATCTAATGAATTTTCTCTATTATCTCCTAGCACTAAATACATATCTTCTGGAATAACATCGTAACCCAAATCTTTAATACTAAAATCATTAGTATGAACTTTGTCTAAATCAATAAAAGGTTCTTTATATGTTTCACCATTAACAATGACATAATTATCTTTATATTCTACTGTTTCTCCAGGTAAACCTACTACTCTTTTTACCATGTATTTTTCATCTTGAGATAATACAACGATATCATTTCTATCAATATCTGAAAAACGATATAATAATTTATTAACAATTACAATATTACCTTCCTTTAAAGTTGGATTCATAGATGGTCCAACTACTTGTTGTAATCCTATTACAAAAATAAATAATAATAAAACTATTACTACAACAATTATATATTTAAATGCATCTTTGAAAAATTCAGTAACTCCTCTTAAATCCATATCTTATCACCTACTAAATTATAGCACACATTATTCTAAAAAAAAAGACATGATTAATCAATATCATGTCTCGCTAATATAGATGCTGGAGTATGTCTTAATACATTTATAACTGGTACTAAACCAACTATTATATTAAATGCATACAGTAATATAACAGAAATTAATACTACCCATACATTAAGTACAAATGATGATGCAAGTAAACTTATACTTGTTAACATTTTAATTATATAAGACATCAAAGCTATACCTAGCATTCCTGCTAAAGTTGTAATCGCGATTATTTCACCTAAGAATAATTTAATTACATCAGACTTTTTAACACCAATTGCTCTTAAAATACCAATTTCTTTAATTCTAGATAAGAATGAAGATCTTATCATTAAGAAAATTTCAATTAATGATATAACTATAACAACCGAAGATACGATTATGCTTTCTTTTACTTTATCATGTCTTTCTTCATTATATTTTGCCTTATCTAATTCATAAGTATTCGCGATGTTCATTTTTTTATCTCTAAAGTAATTCATTACTTCTTCTTCATCTTTAGAAACTATTGCTAAACTAGTTGTTTTACTTATTAAATTATATTTAATAGTATTACTACTAACAAAATAATAATCAATATTATATTGTGTATCATAGTAACCTACAACAACTAATTTTCTATCATTAATCTTTACATTGATTTCTTTATTTAAAGGCATTTCTTCTTCTCTATCCATTCTAACTATTACTTCATAATCATTAGATGGATATCTTCCTTTAGCTAAACTATATTTGTGTTTATATAAATCATAATCAATAAACGTTTCATTACTAGTATTGTAATCATAACCATACTCAGGAGAAGTTACTTGATTAGCTATTAAATTTATAAACATTGATTCATCTGCATAAATAGATGGACTAACATTATCAGTAATACCTACTATTTTGAATCCTTCATCTAAATTGGTATAAACTGTTAAACCCACTAATTTAGAAGCTTCTTTAATACCTAAATATCTAGCTGCCCCATTCTTAATTAAACTTTTAGCTACCATTTTATCAATAACTATTTCATGTCTACTTGTAGGCATAGCCCCATATATTAAATCTGATTCATTAATAAGTTTAATACTCGTTAATGATCCATCTATTTGATTTTCTACCTTTGATGATTGATAGAAATCTTTATAATATAGTTTCAATTTAATTAAAGAATTACCTGGAATAATATAATCAATACTATCTAGTTTACTAAATTCGTTATAATCATTAACGTTGAATTTAGCAGCTGTAACAGTAAGGTAATGTCTATCTACAGTAATAAAATCTTCTTCATCAACTTTGATAGTCGCGAATATTGAAGATACAGAATATACAATAAACATACCTGTTATTAAAAATCCTAATAATAATATCTTCTTTAATACTGTATAATTAAATACTTTTCTAAATCCATTAATAAGTAATGTTATAGGATTAAAAATTGATGAATATTTTTTCTTATAGTTATTATCAATACTATCTAGATCAAACTTATAATCATCCACCATATCCATACTTATTTTTTTATAATGTTCATTTACTAATTCAATATTGGAATTTGAATCTACTAATTCAACATTCTTAACATCACTTTCAATATAGATATTTCCATTTTTAAATACGATATTAATATTTGTTTTTTCTTTTCCATTGGAATAAATATTAATATTCATATTATCACTTTTAAGTTTGTTATGATAAACAAAATCTTTTAAATAAATTTTATTATCCATACGATAATCTAAATCATTATTATGTTTATTTTTAGTATCTTTAATAATTTTACCATCTTGAATATCTAATATTCTATCTGCATAGAAATTAGCTAATTCTACTTCATGAGTTACTAATATTACTAATCTAGTTTTAGATATAGCTTTAATAATATTCATAACTTCAATAGAGTTTTTACTATCCAAATTACCTGTTGGTTCATCAGCTAAAATGATATCTGGATTTTTGACTAAAGCACGAGCTATACCAACACGTTGTCTTTCTCCTCCTGATAACATATTAGCAAGTCTATTTCGATATCTATACATATTAGTAGCTTCTAATACATAATCTACTCTTTTTTTGATTTCTGTTTTATCTTTAATACCTACCATCTTTAATACTAAAGCGATATTTTCATATACCGTCATAGTATCAATAAGTTTATAGTCTTGAAAGATATATCCAATACTTAGATTTCTTATTTTATCCATTTTATAATAATTATGTTTAGTTATTTTTTTATCATTGATATATAAACTACCATTATTAAACTTATCTAATCCACCAATTATATTAAGTAAAGTTGTTTTACCAGATCCAGATGAACCTAAGAAAGCAACTAAACCTTTGTCTCCTAAATCTAGACTTGTATTATCAATAACGTGAATTTCATTTTTCTTATGACGGAAGAAGTATTTATTAACACTATCTAATCTCAACATATTATCTTACCTCCTCTGCCATAGTCTTCATTACTGAATTTTTAAATATTTTTCTAGAGAATCTATTCGATATTAATTGAGACATTACAATTAATATTACATACATAATTATTATCTCTTTTAAACTAATAAATGGTACTAATTTCTTTAATGTAGCTAATTTTAATACATCAATCTTAACTAAATATAATTCAACTAAACATAAAATATAAGCAAGAGTTGAATTTAAGAATAATTCTATATCTAGTATTTGTTTAGCGATACATTTATTCGCGCCTAAAATACGTATAGTTGTAAAATAAATACTTCTAGATTTTAATATAATCTTAATTACAAAATATGATATAAAGAATAAGGCAACTATTAATCCTACTGTAAATATAGTAGTAAATATTTGCATTATAACCGCGACTGTTCTACCATCATTTACAATACTATCTTTTATTACTAATGTTTTATATCCTAATTCAGTTAATTTATCATTAACTAAATATGCATTATCTTCATCATCCACAAACACACTACTTTGATATGTTGCTTTATTGAATAATTTATTATAATCATCTGTATTAACATAAATATTTTCAAATGTATCTTCATAGTTAATATCTGTATTTAAAATATTTTTAAAATTATTTTTAGTGTATTCTTTAGATACGGTTATATTAAGGTCTTGACTGTAATAAATATTTGAAACACTTATTTTTAATGGTCTATTAACACAATCATAATATGGGCATAAAACTTCCATCATATCTGATACATAAGCATAACCTGATGGTACATTATTAGATGGAACTATATGTCTATTATAAGATTCAGATGTGTAATACTTACCTTCAAAGAATAATGTAACATTACTGTATTCTTCGTTGTTCGCGAATCTCAAATTGTTAAGTAATTTATCAGATACATAATAAATTGATCTATCTCTATAAGTGTCACTTATTTTAATACCAACAATTCTAATCTTTGTAGCTGTTTTAACACCGTATGCATCAGTTAGATTAAATTCTGTTTCTAATACATTTTCATAATCGTCAGTCAAATACCAATCATATTCAGCTGCTAAAGCAATTACTTCATTATCTTTTTCTGGCATCCTACCGTAAGTTAAATCACCTTCGTATGAAGAAATACTATCGACATTACCATCAAGATAATAATAGTATTCATTATCACGTAAAGTAATATTAGTATCTAATAATACATCATCTTCTACTACTCTTTTAACATGGTCAATCTTACCTAGTTCTTCTAAGTCTGATTTACTTATTTCACTATTATCATTTTTCTTAATAACTATTCTTTTTGTATCACTATTAGTAAATAATACATTAGCTCCAGTTAAATCTAAATCCTTAGAACGTTTTCTTAAACTTGTATATTCAAATAACAATACTTCTGATATAAAGAAGAAGACAAACAATATAAGTATAAATTTAGTAAATATATTAAATGTATTTCTGAAACCTAATCTTAATCTATTTAAGATAGTTATATTTTTATATTCTTTTATTTCTATTTCATTATCATTTTTTACTTTTTCTATTACTTTATCTTCAAGTATTTTACCATCATGCATTTGAATTAATCTAGTCGCGTATTCTTCTACTTGTTCTTTATTATGAGTTACAATAATGACTAATTTATCTTTAGATACTTCATGTAATAACTTCATAATTTGTTTAGCTGATTTAGTATCCAAATTACCTGTTGGTTCATCTGCAACAATAATAGGTGTCTCTTTGGCTAAAGCTCTTGCGATTGCTACTCTTTGTTTTTGACCACCTGATAATTTTGATACTTTAGTATTTTTATATCTTTTTAATCCTACTGTATCAATTATATCTAATACTTTATCTTTGATATCTTTTTTAGAAGATCCATTTAATAAAAGTACTAATTCAACATTTTGATATACAGTATAACTATTTACTAGATTAAAGTTTTGAAATATATTTCCGATATATTTTCTTCGATAATCTTCAAAATCTACTTCTCTATAATGGCTTGTTTCCTCACCATTGATATACATTTCTCCTTCTTCATATGTATCAAGTCCTGAAATAACATTTAGTAAAGTCGATTTACCTGAACCTGATTCACCAGTTATAACTACGAATTCACCTATATTAAGTTTTAAATTAACTTTAGTAAATCCGGAAGCGATTATACCATTTTGATAATAAAATTTTGATACATTCTTTAGTTCAATCATAATATCCTCCTATAGTCATATATCTATTATACCATGAAAAAAGGATAGTTATCTATCCTTTTATATGCAACTTTTTAAGTATTTCATTCTTAGCCTTTTCACTAAATATATCATCATATATATGTAATCTTATAGTAGTTATAAGGTATATAAATACACCTACTCCGCCGTATACTATTACCATTACTAATGATAATCCTCTACCTAAATCATTAAATGGTATAAATAATTTTAATATATATAGTACTATAAACATAATCAAATTAGCTAATATTGTTTTCCATAATACAGTAAATGATTTACTATAATTAACACTAAATTTCTTATATAGATCATATAATAATACAACAATTACCATACCTTGAGTAAGTAATGTTACAGCAACTGTTCCGTAATATGGTTCTAATCCCATCATCTTAAATAAATACATTGATGGAATATTTAATATTGTTTTTAATACAAAAGATAACAGTAACATTCCTATACTCATCTTAGAATCATTTAACGTTTGAGTGGCATCTATTAATACAGAATGGAAAGTTAATGTTAAAGCAGTAAAGATTTGTACTTTAAATATAGTCGCGCCTAATGGATCAGTTCCATAGAATACTGTCCATATAGCATCCCCCATAAACGATAATCCTAAAGTTAATGGTATAGCTGATATTAATAATATTTCTAAAGATTGATTAATTTTCTTATTAACATCTTTATAATCTTTCTTAACGAAACTACTCATAATATTAGGTACTAAAGCTGCTGATAAACCTACTACTAAAGATGTAACTATCATATTAAGTTTAGAACCCCATGTAGTTAAATCAGCTAAAACTTCTTCAGCTAAATTAATATCAAATCCCATGTTAGTCATAGTTCTTACTACTGTAAACATATCGATAGTGTTATAAGCTGATTTTATTAAATCAATTAGTATAAATGGCAAAGCATACATTACAATTTTCTTAAGTATAACTTTGTCAGTTAATTTTTTTTCTTCCTTAATAGCCTTAGTATCTACATTGAATTTTTCTTTGTTTTTATTCATCATTATAGATATGAAACTATATGATACAATTGCTCCTAAAGTAGCACCAAATACCGCTACTGAGACAGATAAATCTAATGATCTATGTAATACCTTATATGTGATATAAGAACCAAATATAATTACGATTACTCTTACTACTTGTTCTATTACATTAGCAGATTGTGGAACTGTCATATATTTATGTCCTTGTAAATATCCTTTTTTAACACTTTGAATTGGTACTATTAATAAAGCAGTTGATACAACTCTAATTACTAATGTAACACCTTCAATAGTATTACCACCTAGATTATCACCAATAATTAAATAAGCTAAACTACGAGCAAATATGAATACAACTAAGAAAGAAATAAATCCTAATCCTACGATTAATCTAGAACCTATTTTATAAGCCCTATTTTTAGCATAATGCATTTCCATTGTATTATATTCAGATATTATCTTAGACATAGCTATTGGTATACCTGATGTAGCTAAAGATAAAAATACCATATATATATTATAACCATAACCATATAAAGCACCACCTTGAGCACCTACAATAGCTCTAAATGGTATAACGTATAAAAGACCTAATACCTTACATATTATAGTCGCGATTGTTCCTACCATTGTACCTTCAATAAAACCTTGTTTCTTCATAAATACTCCTACATATATATAACCATTGCTGAATAACAATATATTTGGTCTTCGCCTATAGCTTCTATTGCTACATTATATTTGATATCAATAACTTCTTTATCTTTAATAAAATTATTTATTTCTTCTTCTAAATCAAGTTCATGATCCATATCAAATATCTTAACTTTCATATAATCACCATATATATAATATCATGTAATTATATCAAATATTGTCTAATAATATTTTATCACAGATATATTTTTTTTAAAAGAAAAACACTAATAAATAGTGTTTTATCTTTCATGCCATTCAGCACTTCTTTCAGTTACCGGATCATATGGTGGGAATGATAAGTAATTTCTTGGATTTACTGAAATAGATCTTGGATTAACAAAGTAATCTGTTTTATAAGCACCTAATGTTAATACGAAATCTAAGTGTTGACCTGTTGAACATGAATCTTCCCAAGAAGCTCCACCTTGAATACCTATTACAGTATCATAGCCTACTAAATCGCCTACAGATACATAAGCAGTTCTCATATGCCAATATCCTGTAGTATATCTAGTACCATTAATATTATGTACAATATATACAATATGATTACCACATGAGGCTGTGTGAACATCTACTACTCTACCTGGAGCAGCTGCATATATTCTAGCACCTGGGTCCCCTGCTAAATCCATAGCAGCATGCCATTGCCAATATCCAAACGGATTATAATAACCATAATCAGCTGTTACTACTGCATGATTGATAGGTCTTTTAAACGCACCAGTTGAAGCCGGTATATAAGTAGCTCTTCTAGCTCTTTCTTTACATTCTTCTATATCTTCATCCTCACTACAGTTATATGTATTTTGTAATTCAGAAATGTTATCTTTAAGTAATCTAATATCATCTTCTTCGTTAGTCATTTCTTCTGATAAAGCTTTTACTTTTTCACCTAATTTAGCGTATTCATTTTTTAATGTTTGTTGTATACTAGCTATTTCATCTTGTTTTTCAGCTATTTCTTTTTGTTTAGCTTCTCTAGCTTTTATATCAGCTTCCATTTGATCTGTTAAATCTTTATTATACTTAGATAATTGTTCTGCTACTGATGCACGATATATAAAGTCAGTAAATGTAGATGCACCAAAGATATATTCTAAATAGCTTGATTCCCCACTCATTACTTGTTTATTATTAATTATCTTTTTAATTTCTTTATATTTAGCTTCTATTGAAATATTTAATTCAGCTATTTCATCAGTAAGTTTCTCATTTTCTTTTAATAATTCTAATACTTTATCTTCATTAGCTTTTATCTTAGCTTGAATTTCTTTTCTTTCTTGTTCTGTTAAATTTTTAGCCTCTTTAGCCTTTTTATATTCTTCTTCTTTAGCTGTTAATTCCTTTTTCATATCTGCTATAGTCTTAGCTTTAACTCTATATGATGGACATACAAAAGATACAGATAACAAAATTAATATTAAAAATATATTAAACGCCTTTTTCATATTATTCTTTCATCTCTTTTCTAACTTCTTTATAATTTGGATAATATTTACTAACTACTTCCCAAAATGCTTTGGAGTGATCAAAATGTACAAAATGGGCTAATTCATGAACAATAACATAATCAAGTTTACTTAAATCAAAAGTAATTAATTTACTATTCAAAGTAACTGAATTATCACGTTTATTGTTTACTCCCCATCTTGTTTTCATATCTCTTATTTTAAGTTTAGGATATGGAATGTTTTCTTCAAATTCATTATAAATTTTATCCAAATGTTCTTTATATAATTTTAATGTTTCTTTCTTTAACCATTTGTTAAATTTATTCATGTCAGATACATATATCTTATTACCACTTAGATATATCTTATCTACACTACTATCTATAATTATATCATATTTTTTACCAAATAAATAGAATGCATTATCTTTTTCAATATGCTTTTTCTTTCTTTGAATCATCTTAGATAAATAATTATAATTATCATTTAATAATTTTATAATATCTCTTTCACTAGTAAAATAATTAGTTGTAACATATATAGATAAATCATCTTTTATCCTAATATATGTATTCTTATTATTCTTTCTTTCTATTATTACATTGTAATTTATTCCATCTATTTCATATACCATATAACATCTATTTAATTATACCATATTTAGACATAAAAAAGAAGAGGATTATCTTGAACCTCTTCCAGTTTGTATGTTCTTAATATCTTCTAATATTGAAATATTATTAATAATACTATTTTTTATTTTTTCACTACTTCTATAAGCGTTTAATTTTTTATAAGGAATACCAACTTCGTGCTCATAAATAACAGTTTCATCTAATAAATTAAATTTGGATAATCTGATATTTAATTCATCAGTTACATAATTGTAGAAAGCAGGATCAATAGCTGGTTCAGCTATGATATAAAAACCAGGCGCACCTACAACGTTTTGATTCATATCTTCAACACTAGTTATTTCCCCGCTTTTAGTCCTTGTATATATATCATCTACTTGATCTAATAATGCTTGTAACATAATATCTAAATTCATTTAAATACCTCCTATCTTCCGCCGCCACCAGAGCCACCACCGAAGGAACCACCACCGCCGCCACCGAATGATCCTCCGCCGCCGCCAGATGAATAACTTTCAGCTTTCACTTTGGCAGCTGATGCCGCATTTACTGTTGCTGTTGAGAAATTATTCATCAACACAACATTTGTATAATCAATTCCTGCTTCTTCCATATTTGTAACAATTTCAGGATATAAATTTTTAAATTGTTTAGCTACTTCTTTAGCCATACCAAATATTTGTGCATACATTAAATAGTATTCCCATAAGTTAACTTCAATAGCTTGTTTTTTATGCATTTCAGAAAATTCTTTTAAGAATTTCTTTAATCCTACTAAATGTATTGCTTCTTCTTCTAATTCAGCTGTAATTCTAAATTGTGTATATTTTAATAATTTACCATTCTTTTCTTTTACAATTTGATTCTTTTCCATATATCTATCTTTAACAAAAGTTTCAACTTCATCAAACCAAGAATATAATTTATTATAATTACTACTACACCATTTAGTTAATTCATCACTTTCTAAGATACCATCTTTTGAAGCGTCTTTAAGTATTTTATATAGTTTACCTAATGGCGTATCATCAGTATAATCTTTTGTCATATCAATTGATGTAATTGTTTTAGCTTTAAATACACCTTGTTTTTCTTCTTCTCTTATACTTACTACTCCATCAAGTAACCATTTAAGTAAAGCAGCTCCGAATAAATCTTCTTTCTTTTTAGATACGTTATATACCTTAGCTAAGAAATAAGCATTTAATATATCTTTATTACAAGGTATATCTCTAAATGCATTTACTTCACTTTCTTTAATTTTGTTTTTAGCATAACTATTACTTTTACTTCCTATATAAATCGCGATATAAATAATCACTATTATGAATATCCATGCTGTTGCCATAAAAAACGCCGCTACTTTTTCCCAGAAAGTCATTTTGAAACTTCCAGTACTAGCTAGTGTTTCAACATCATCAAATGTTTTAAATCTATACCATGTATTGTCTATATTAAATGTACCAATTGGAAATTTAGCTAATAATACTGCATATTCACTTGATCTAAATCCACTTTCTTTAACCATTTCTATTTGGCCATCATATACATATGCATAACCACTAGTATAACCATATCCCCATACAGGTAATTCATCACTATATAGAGTTGGTCCGGATACTACTACACTAAATTTTTCTGGTGGATTACCCATATTATCATTGATAAACTTCCAATATAATATTTGTGCATCTTCTACATTATATATAACATTACTAACATCATAACTTAATGTATATATATGTCTTCCATATTCAGTTTTGCCTACACATAGTTCTATACCGTCATCGGTATAATTAATACCATTTTTATAAGCCTTTTCACTTAATGATGCATCTACATCCCAACTAGGTTCAAAAGTAAAATCAGCCCCATCCATTGATGCCTTAAAATTAGTAATTTGACTATTACCAAGTTCACCGATTGGTTTATAAATTTCTGTACCACTATCAGCTTTGAAATCCCATTTTTCCACTACTTTAGCATTACCGTTACTATCTAGTGTCATAGTAACATCAATACTATAAGTTTTATCAGCTTTAACTCCTGCCAAGCCAAATAAAACTACGAATAATGAGAATACAAAATATTTTATTCTTTTCATACTACACCTCTATAATCATTATATCAAAAAAAATAGGTATGTAAAACCTATTTTTTATTATTTAATAACAATACTTACTAATTTTTTAGGTATAGTAATTACTTTAACTATTTCATGTCCTTCTACATATGTCTTAACATTTTCAATATCCATAGCTAACTTTTTCATTTCGTCTTCAGTAGTATTACTTGATACAGTAATCTTACCTCTTACTTTACCATTAACTTGAACTACCATTTCAAATGATTCATCTGCTGTTTTACTATCATCATATTCTGGCCAAGTTGATTCACATATTGCTTTACCTAAATTATATTGTTCATTTAATTCCTCTGTAATATGTGGAATATATGGATTTAATAATGTTAATAAGATTCTATATTCATCTTTAGTAACACTATCTTGTTTTTCTAATTCATTTAACATAATCATCATTGAAGAAACAGCTGTATTATATTTTAATGTTTGTGTATCTTCAGTAACTTTTTTGATTGTCTTATGAACTAATGATTCATTTGTATAACCAGATTTATCATTTAGTTTTTCACCTAATTTGATAACTCTATTTATAAATCTCTCACAACCTTTTAATGAATCTGTATTCCAAGGTGCATCCATTTGATAATCACCCATGAACATCTCATAAAGTCTTAATGTATCTGCACCATATTCATTTACTATATCATCTGGATTAATTACGTTACCTTTTGATTTAGACATTTTTTGATTATCTGAACCTAAAATCATACCATGACTTACTCTTGTCCAAATCATTTCTTTATTAGGGACTAATCCAATGTTATATAAAAATTGTACCCAGAATCTTGCATATAATAAGTGACGTGCAGTATGTTCCATACCACCATTATACCAATCTACTTTATTCCAATATTTCATTGCATCCATTGAAGCAAATTCTTTAGTATTATGTGGATCCATAAATCTTAAGAAATACCAAGAAGAACCAGCCCATTGTGGCATTGTATCTGTTTCTCTTTTAGCGTCTCCACCACATTTTGGACATTTACAGTTAACAAATTCATCTATCTTAGCAAGTGGAGACTCACCTGTATCAGTTGGTTCATATTCAGTTACATCTGGTAACAATACTGGTAAATCCTTTTCAGGAACTGGTACCCATCCACATTTTGGACAGTTTATCATTGGAATTGGTTCTCCCCAGAATCTTTGTCTACCAAATACCCAATCTCTCATTTTGTAATTATTAACTCTTCTTGCGATACCTTTTTTCTCTAACATATCAGTTATAGCTTCTTTAGCTTCTTCTACAGTCATACCTGTAAATTCTTCTGAATTCATTAACTTGATACCTTTACCTAAATAATCATGTTTTTCAAATGCACATGTAGATATATCGCCTTCAATAACTTGAACTATATCTAAGTTATGTTCTTTTGCATATTCGTAGTCTCTTTGATCATGAGCAGGAACAGCCATAACAGCACCTGTACCATAATCACCTAATACGAAATCGCCTAAGAAGATAGGTACTTCTTTACCATTAATTGGGTTAATAGCTTTAACACCTTTTACTTCTACACCTGATTTACCTTTATTAAGTTCAGTTCTATCCATAGCAGATTTTAGTGATGTTTCTTTAATATAAGCTTCTACTTCTTCTTTATTTTCAACTCTAGGCATTAATTCCCTAATTAATTTACCATCTGGTGCGATAACAAAGAATGTAATACCATATACTGTTTCAATACAAGTAGTAAATATAGAAAATTTACCACCACCTACAATATCTACATCCATTTCAACACCAGTTGATTTACCTATCCAGTTAATTTGACCTAATTTAACTTTTTCAGCAAAATTTGTATCATCTAATCCTTTTAATAAATCTTCTGAATAATCAGACATTCTAAGCATCCATTGTGATTTTTCTCTTTGCTCTACTGTAGCACCACATCTTTCACATGTTCCACCAGCTGCATCCTCATTAGAAAGTACCATCTTACAATTTGGACACCAGTTAACTTTAGTTACAGCTTTATATGCCATATCATGTTCAAAGAACTTTATAAATTGCCATTGTGTCCATTTATAATATTCTGGATCAGTTGTTGAAAAAGCTCTATCCCAGTCAAATGAGAAACCTATAGATTTCATTTGATTACCAAATACTTCTATATTTTGTTTTACAACATTCTTAGGATGTTGATGTGTTTTAATTGCATATTCTTCAGCAGGAGCACCAAAAGCATCATATCCCATTGGATATAATACATTATATCCTTGCATTCTCTTCATTCTAGCTAAAGCATCTTGAGCAGTATAACTTCTAACATGACCTACATGTAATCCTGCTCCTGAAGGATAAGGAAATTCAACTAAGATATAGTATGGATTAGCTCCATTATTTTCTGCTTTAAATGTTTTATGTTCAGCCCAATATTCTTGCCATTTCTTTTCTATTTTTTTATGATTATACATTATTTATTCCTTCTTTCTATATATATACCTATTAATTTATAACATGATAATATAAGTGCCATTAAAGCAACAAAAGCAACAACTAATTTCAAAAATAAATTTGGTACATATTCTAATAACATGATAGTTGTACTCATTATAAATGAATTAGTAATAGCAATTATATTTAAAAATTTAACAAGTGATATCTTTTTAAAATCTAAATTATATCTTCTTACAAACATCATAACTTGTTTACTTCTTTTATACTTTTCATGTTTCTTCTTATTTAAAACAACAGTAAGTAAATAAAATAAATAAATTACTACAAAATAAATTACATATGATATTAATATTTTCATAAATCCTCCTAATAAAAAAATACCTATGATATAAGGACGAGTTAACGCGGTACCACCTTATTTCATAGATATCTATGCACTTAATCCTTAACGCGGAAAACGTATAAAACTCCAAAGCAAGTTCATAACTAACTATTGAATACTTCCATCAACCGTATTCTTTCTATAAATAGTATCATTACTACTACTCTTCTTCATCGCTTTTGAAATATCTCTTATATTATAGTATATTTTTAAAATTAAAACAATATATTAAAAGAAAAAAGATAAAAGATTAACTTTTATCTTACACAAGTTGTTCCACTTAATGTTCCACCTTGTGGACAAGTGTAATGATGACATGTTGTACCACTTACTACATCACCATCATTACATGTATAGTATCTATAATCATTTTCTGTTTTAGTACATGATTTAGCACAAGTACTACATGATTGACTTCCACATGCATTTACATTACACCAGTTTGCATCGTAGAAACATTCACCATTGTTAACGCCTGCTTCACAACGTAATTTACCGTAATCAAGACAATACCATGAATTACATGAACAATTACAACTTTCTGTACCACATTGGCTTGAATTAGATGAATAATAATATGTACAGTTTCCATTTGATAATGTTCTACCATTTGAACATGCTGGACTAGCATTATAAGTAGTATCAGTAGCATCATAAGAACATCCATGTGTATTACAAGCTTCTGATAGATTTTCAGTTACTAATGAGCATGTATTTGTTCTAGTTCTAGTTCCACCACCACATTCTTTTGAACATTGTGACCAATCGCTATATGAATCTGGCGCATCGCTAGTACTACCTAAAGCACAAACTTCACTTCTATTTCCAGATAAATCTTCCGCTATAGCCCATGCATAATATGTTGTACCACAATTTCTAGTAAAATCCCTTGAGACTGTGAATCTCGCATCATTTTTATCTGGCATATTACTATCATTTGTTACTAAATATTTATATACAACATCACTAATATCATCTGTTGAGCCTGATGCTGGAGTTTGGATAGTTGCGTGTCTATTAGAGCCTGATACATCACCTATCGTTCCACTTGTTGGTATAGATGGAGAAGTAACATCTACATCACCACAATTATGTCCAACTTGCATATCCCATTTATATCCATATGCACAGTATTTACCATCTGTTATATAAGAAGATAATATTCCAGTTTCATCTATAATTACATTTCCACCTTTTGGAACTGTTCCTTTAAATTCTAAAGTATATTCTCCATTTGTACAAGTTTCTCCATTGCATGTAAATACTACTGGATATTCTTTTAATTCATCTTTATTCTTTATTACATAATCACTTACATAATTATTTGTAGAATCTATTATTCCATTTACCGATTCTTTAAACGCTGCCTTTCTTGATGAATCTATTACATTACTTATTACTGGTACTATTATTAAAACTATAATAGCTAGTATTACTAATACAGCAAGTAACTCTATTAATGTAAATCCCTTTTTCTTCATAAGACACTTCCTATTCTCTATAAAATTATAACATGAAAATAATAAAATAAAAAGAGTTTAAACTCTTTCTTATATATTAAAATACTTAAAATAATAATTATTATCTACTTCATTTTTTAAAGTAGTCGAATTACCATGACCAGGATATATATTTATATTCTTGTTATACTTCTTAATTTTTTTTAAACTGTTAATCATATCACTAGTATTACCACCTAAATCAGTCCTACCAATACTACCTTCAAAAATAAAGTCACCCACAAACATCATATTATAATCTTTAAAGTAATAAGTTACTGAATCATCAGTATGTCCTTTAGTATAAATAACTTCTATATTAAAACCAGATATATTATAATTCTTTTCTTCTAAATTAGATATATCATATACTTTTACTTTTTTATAATTTAATAAATCTTCTAAAGCACCTACATGATCAAAGTGATGATGTGTAATTAATATACTATCTAAATCTAAATTATTATCTTTTAAATAAGATATAATTTTATTTGCTTCATCACCAGGATCAATCACAATCGTCTTATCATTAGATATGATATAACAATTTTCTTCTAATGAACCTACTTTAATTATTTTTAAATCCATTAAATCCTCTAAAGAAATTTTGATTATTGTTTTGTTTATTATCTTGATTAGTATCTATATGATCACTATAATGGTCAGGTTTATATACATCCCCATAACTTTTAGGTAATGGTACTGCATCTTTAAATGTTTTTACTTGTGGTGTTTTAGGAACTGGTTTTTCATATGTGGTATTTCTAACACTATTAACATTCTCACTTATATTTTTTAATTTATTGGCTTCCATATGTTCAGGATGATAATTAACTAAATTTACATCCTGTGGTTTAAATGGATTATCAAACATTATAACATCTCCTTTACTGGTCCATAACTTTTTCTATATCCATCTATAAGTCCATATTTATGCATAGCTTCTATATGTGCTTTAGTGGGATAACCTTTATGTTTAGCATACCCATACATTGGATATTTTTTATCTAATTCTATCATCATTCTATCTCTTGTTACTTTAGCTATAACAGAGGCAGCTGCAATAGATATACTTTTTGCATCACCTTTTATTATTGAATTAGTTGGAATATCCAAATTAAGTGGCATTGCATCTATTAATACATATTCTAAATCAATTTGTTTCCTTACGTTATTAATAGCTTCATACATAGCTAACTTAGTAGCTTCATAAATATTTACTTCATCTATTTTCTCTGCATCTATTATACCTAATCCATATATAGTATTTTGAATTAAATATTCATAATATTCATCTCTTTTTTTCTCTGTTAATTTTTTAGAATCAGTTAATCCTTCTAATTTAAATCCCTTAGGTAGTACACAACAACACGCGACTACAGGTCCTATTAATGGTCCCCTTCCAACTTCATCTACTCCACCTATATATTTAATACCTTCACTATATAATTCATTTTCATATTTATATAAATCTATCATATTCATCACAATTATATTATAACACAAAAAAACTAGTTCACACTAGTTTGTCAGTTTCTTTTTTTTATGAGTAGCATCAACTATAGTGTAACTATAATCACCATCCGCTAGAGTCCATCCGTATTTTTCAGGTAATCTTTCTGAAACACTAATTGTATATTCATCAAGATGATATTTTAATAATTCATAACAGTATCCACCATATGTTTCCATATATCCGTATCTTTTAAACGCGACAAATTCATCTTTTGAAATTTGTTCTAGCCCAAATACACAATTAAATACATAAGTATAATCAGTTGAAGTATTTGTTAAAACATAAGATGAAAAATCACCTTCATTTTTTATTTCTTGAATTTTCCAAGTATCATCAATTTGTACAACATCAGTTAAATTATCAACATGTAGATAATCTTTCAATTTTGTTTTTGGTACTATCATAAAAACCTCCATAAATTGTTAATATTATAACATACTATAACATAAATAAAAAGAATTATTTTGATAATTCTTCTATTCTTTCATCTACATATTCATTACATATCTTAGCTAAGTATTCAAATATACCTAAACTAGTACTATGGCTCATTAATAATTCCACTTTGTCATTTATAATATTATTTTCTTTTATAAATTCATATGAATATTTAAAATTCATATCATATATAAATGCCATTGTACGCATAGTAACTTCATATTCACCTGTAACAGCCTTATTTTTATATAATCTCTTTTCTTGGAAAGGTCTAAGATATAATGGATTTAATATAAATTTACCATTTATAGTATTTCCTTGTTCCATCATTATATCTAATTTATCAGCATCACGAACAATATTAGTAAATAATAATTCTCTTTCAGTTAGTCCATCTTCCACTTGAAATTTATTATGATTCCTAGTAGCTTTAATAATTATCTTTTGCTCATCAGCATCTTTTGTATATCTATTTACAAATTTATTAGTACCTAATATACGAGCTCCTTCATCACCATGATCAAATGATTTAGCATCAACGTATGTATTATACATTTTAAATTGTCTAAATCTGGCAACATCATGTAATAAAGCACATTTCATAGCTAAAATAACATCTCTATCAGATAGTCCTTCACTTCTAGCTATATCCTTTGCATATTCTACTACTCTAAATGTATGGTGAAATTTTCTCATTATATCAGGATTTTTTAAATCAAATAATTTAGCATATCTAACAAATTCTTGCATTGCTTCATTCATATGTTATCACCCTTTTTTATTTTCATCTTAATTTAATTATAAACTATATATTAAAAAAATGCTAGTAAAAAACTCCTATTAAAGGAGTTATGCTGCAATTTCATATATCAATTGTTTATTTTTTTCTTCTATATCTTTTCTAGGATAATCTACAAGTTTAACATCATCTACTTCAAAGTCATAGAAATTAGTAATATTATCCTTAACTATAAAATGAGGATTACAATTTACTGGTTCACGATTTAATAATTCAATTGCGTTATTTACATGCCTATCATATATTTGAACGTTATCAAGACTCCATGTAAATCTTCCTGGTGTTAACCCTAAATGTTTAGCAAACATATATTGTAAAGCAACATATTGTACTTGATTAATAGCTCCTGCTGTTTGAAAATCTGAAGATCTCTGTGTAAGCATTAAGTCTAGATAATCTATTTCATCTTCACCATGACGTACATTCCAGTTAGTTAAGAATGCACAAGGTTTAAGTCCATGCTTTTCACTAAAATCTTCTTCTTGCCACATATTAATCATGTGTCTTCTACCATCCGGATCAGCAATTATACCATTTAAAAGTTTATTAACTAAATCATGTCTTTTAATAATCGCACCATAAGTTTGTCCAATTGTACGATCACCTATATCCCATTCATCCCACCATGTTACACCATATTTTTCTTTTAGTAAATCTAAATTAGTTGATTGATCCCTATAAATCCACAATATTTCACCGATACTTTTTTTATAAGCAATTGGTCTTAGTGTTGTAATAGGAAATTCACCTTTAGTTAAATCATATGTAACAATTACATTAAGAGCACCATGATTAAGACTTATAGAATGAGCTGGTGTACCATCTATATATTTAGGTCTTGGGTTTATATCTAGTGATCTTTCAGTACTAGTTAATATTTTATCTAAAATTAATTTATGATACATATCTCCTTTAGTACCAATAGGATTTCCATATTGATCAACTAAACTAGTACCTTCTTTATTAATTTTTATCTCAGGATAAGTATCTCTTACAAGAATAATTGGAGAACCGCCCATATCTATTAATTTCTTATTAATCTTATCAATATTTATTTTCTTCATTTCCATAGAACCACCCTATATTAATTATAACAAAAAATAAAAACAGATTTCAATAGAAACCTGTAATTATCTCTGGCGTCCTCGATTGGAATCGAACCAACGACCTATCGCTTAGGAGGCGATTGCTCTATCCTACTGAGCTACGGGGACACAAGAATATTATATACTAAAAGTCTAAAAAAAGTAAGTATTTTTATATACTTACTTTTATCTAATAAATGTTATTTTGGCGTATCCATTACCTTCGTTACCAATCATTAATGTTTCACCATCATATGTTGGCATTTTCTTTTGGCTACCTTTGGATGTAGTCCATTTATAACCTTGGCCATCTATCATCGATGTATTATTAAAACTATAGCCAGTATAAGATACTGAATCATTTTCCTTCATAGTTGTATCTTCATTCATACCAATTGATCCATTGTGACCAGATATATATGAAGTACCACCTGATGTTATACCACCAGCATGTGATCCACCGCCGCCGCCATACCAGCCGCCGCCTCCGCCGCCACTGTTATATGAAGCTTGATAGCCATCCCCACCATATCCAAAGCCACCATCAGTACCTACGTTTCCATTAGCTCTACTAGCAGTACCACCTGATGTTTGGGTAGCCTCAGTTGCAGCATAAGTAGTTGAACTAGCACCACCTGTACCTACATAACTAACAAGGCCTCCTGCTTCACCGCCTGATTGACCCCAAGCTGCACTACTATAAATTGATGAACCACCACCAGCACCAGCAACCATGATTCTAGATTTTAATGAATCTATTTCACCCCAACCAGTTAATGATGATGTTGGAACTAAACGAACATCAGTAGCTCCACCGCCACCATATCCACTATTGTTAAATCCTTTTCCGCCACCATTCCATCCAGTACTATTTTTTTGTCCTTCTTGTCCGACATATACATATAATACTTGATCTTTTGATAAATATATTTCACCAGATGTATAAGCACCTAATCCACCAATATAAGTACTATGAGTACCACCTTGTGCACCCCATAACTCTATTTTATAAGTACCAGCTTTTGGTGCAGTAAATACCTGATAATATCCCATGTAATCATATAACCATTCATTTTGTAAACTAGCTCCAATATTAGCATAGTCACTAGGAGATATTGCATCAAACTTTTTGAAACTAATATGTGCATGTCCATTGCCATCATTACCTACCATAGTACTTCCATCTGTATAATTAGGCATACCACTATAATAACTCTTTTTATTAGTCCATTTATAGCCTTCGCCATCAATCATTAATGTATTAATAAAATATTTGCCAGTATAAGATAGATTAGTACCATTTACATATAAAGAACTATCAACAGCTACGCATCCACGTTGACCTGAGATATATGATGAACCACCTGATGTATTACCACCAGCATGAGCTCCACCGCCACCGCCATACCAGCCGCCACCGCCGCCGCCACTATGATATGAAGCTTGATAACCATCTCCACCTTTACCAAATGAGCCATCAACACCTACGTTCCCATTAGCTCTACTATTTAAACCAGCAGTTATTTGAGTTGCAGCTGTAGCCTCATAAGTAGTTGAACTAGCACCACCTGTACCTACATAACTTATAAGCCCACCACCGGCTCCACCGCCAGCTCCCCAAACTGCACTACTATAAAATGATGATCCACCACCACCTGCAGCAACCATAATACGTGTTCTTAAACTTTCTATTTCATACCAAGCAGTATTAGAAGATGTAGGAACTAAACGAACATCAGTAGCTCCACCGCCACCATATCCATTGTTGTTAAATCCTTTTCCTCCGCCATTCCATCCAGTACTATTTTTTTGTCCTTCTTGTCCGACGTATACATAAATTGTTTCACCAGCACTTAAATATATATCACCTTTAGTATAAGCACCATTTCCACCCATATATGTTGTACTATAATCACCACCTGATGCTCCCCAAAGTTCTACTGTATAATATCCTGAATAAGGCGCAGTAAATGTTTCATATTCTCCACTATAAGAATAATCCCATTCATATATTTGATTATCAAAATCAGTTAATTGATCCCATCCATCGTTATATGAATATGCCTCTTTTAAAGACCAATTTCCATCTACATATTGAGTGACATAAGCCACACCTATTTCACTAGTTTTAGTTTTAATATAAAAGTTCGAATCATTGTTTAAAATAATCCATACAGTACCTTCTTTTGGATTACTAGGTGCATTTTTACCAACATAATATCCAGTTACTTTATTATCAGTAATAACACCAACGGTACCTTCAGCTGCTTTATTAGGCAGATTAGATACATTAGTATATTGCTTTACATTTAATCTTAATCCTGTATAATTTGCTGTTCCAACAGTAACAAACGCATATACATCTGGATCAAATTCATTTGTACATGTTCCTTCATCCACAACTATATCGTCACCATTCAATGCCTTTGATGCATAATACTTATTATTATCTATACATACAGCTATTTCACTTTCTGATGCTATTCCTATGAAGCCATGATTTACTGATCCTTTATAATCTAATTTATCATAAGAATCGATTTGTACGTTATTATCAAATTCTAGTAACCTAAAATCACTTTCTTCATTCATATAAGAATGATAATATAATTCACTAGCTTTAACTAATCCAGTGACACTTGTTCTAAGTGATGATTTTCTTGCATTATCTATTATACCTGTAACTACAGGTATTAATACAAGAGCTAATACCGTTAATAATACTACAACCGCTAATAATTCAATTAATGTAAACCCTTTTTTCTTCATACTATACTTCCTATCATAAAAAAATTATAGCACATCACATGATTTTTAGCAATAAAAAGAGATAGTTAACTATCTCTAATATTGGATACCCCAAATAACATGATGTTTAGCTTCTTTACCACAACATACACATTTACCTGTAATTAATGGTTCATCTGTTATACATCTAGACTTACATCCTTTAATTTCTTTAATTTTATTTTCACATTCAACATTTCCACACCAATCAGCATGAATAAATCCTGGTTGTGTATTTAAAATATTTTCCATATCTTTCATATCTTTAGCAGTAAATGTTAAAGCATCTCTTCTTTCTACTGCTCTTTTATACATATCATTTTGAATTGTTTCTAACATTTCTTCTACAGTTTTTAAAATATCAATATCCTTAGATACAGTTATTCTTTCTTTAGTATCTCTTCTAGCTAAAGTAATATTATTATTTTCTAAGTCTCTTTCACCAATTTCAATACGTAATGGAATACCATTTACTTCTGCTTCAGCAAACTTAAATCCTGGAGATTTTTCAGAATTATCAACTTTAACATTATATTTTTCTTTTAATTCATTATAGTATTTGTCAACTAAATTAGATACTGCCTCACTCTTACCAATAGGTATAATTATTACTGGTGTAGGCGCGATTCTTGGTGGTAATACTAATCCATCATCATCACCATGTACCATTATAATAGCTGCTATTGCACGTGTTGCTTTACCCCATGTTGTATAGTATGCATATTCTTCTTTATTTTCTTTATTAGTAAATTTAACATCATATGCTTTACTAAATTTTTGACCAAAATAATGACTTGTTCCATCTTGTAAACATACACCATTATACATTAAATCTTCATTTGTTAATGTATATTCTGCACCTGCAAATTTTTCTTTTTCTGTTTTCTTACCAGTAATAGATGGTATAGCAAGTATTTCATGATTAAACCATTTATATACTTCCATCATTCTATTAGTTTCTTCCATAGCTTCTTCTGCAGTTGCGTGAACTGTATGTCCTTCTTGCCATAAGAATTCCCTACTTCTTAAGAATGGCCTAGTTTCTTTTTCATATCTAAAAACATTACACCATTGATTATATAATTTAGGTAAATCTTTATAAGACATAATATGTTTTTTATAATAATCGCAGAATACAGTTTCTGATGTTGATCTAATGGCATATCTTTCATCAAACTTTTTATCGCCGGCTTCTGTAGCCCATACAAGTTCAGGAGCAAATCCTTCAATTAATTCCTTTTCCTGGTTAAATAAGCTTTCAGGTATTAAAAGTGGCATTTGAACATTAACATGTCCTAATTCTTTAAATTTTTTATCCATTATTTCTTGGATTTTTTCCCATATTGCATATCCGTTTGGTTCAATCGCGATACAACCTTTTACTGATGTATAATCAGCTAAATGAGCAGCTCTTACAACGTCAGTATACCATTTTGCGAAATCAACATCTCTACTTGTTATTGCTTTATTCATAATATCCCTCTTTCTAAACAAAAAAAGATGGTTTTAAGGAGTCCTTAGACTATACCATCCTTTGTTTCACTTAATTTAAATAACGGCTTTCACCGGGAGTGATTAACTCCTCTAATAGGTAGGAATTATTAATGTTATAATTAGTTTCCATCAACCACTAACTTTCTATATATAACTTATCAATAATTATGTCCTATATCACTGATTTCTAGATATAATTTATCATAAATATTTATATATGTCAATGCACCAATTCTTTTTCTAAAATCATTTTTATCCTATCTACATTGGGATAAAATAAATTAATACCATTTTTCTTTAATGAAAGCATCTTTTTGAAATTTTTTAATATTTCATCTTCAACACTTTTATCTAAAATCAATTGTTTACCACTATATATATGAACACTTTTTACATATCCTTCAGTTACTGGAAAAGCATTTTGAAGAAGTATTGCATTATTAAATGTACCAACTTTTGTAATTATAATTGTTTTACAAAACTTTTTCCCACGTTTTAAAAGTATATTTTTATATTTCTCCGCCTTTGAAGACAATGGTATCGCCCAATAAAATTTTTCTTCTTTCAAAATAAAATAATTTGGTCTAGAATGACCATCTTCGTGATTCAACATTAAATACTTATCATTAACCAAATTAAAAAATTCATCTTTTATATGATATAAGCAGCCTAATATTATCACCACTACACCTCCTCGCATATCAAAAAAAGAAGGTATAAAACCTTCTTACATAAAACATACAACAAACACATACAGACCTTATTACTCGCATAATCTGCAGAGCGAGAAAATTTCATAAGTAGAATTTTTATATCCCACATTTCTACTCGTGGCATACCTGTGTTTCGAGTACATATATAATTTATCACAAATAGTTATATATGTCAATTAATCTTTTTTCTTTACTTTGTATTTTTCTTCAATAGCATCAACTATATATTCACTTGCATGTCCATCACCATATGGATTGGATGCTTTACTCATTGATTCATATATTTTTTTGTCATCTAATAATTCACTAGTAAGTTTATATATATCTTCTTCTTTTGTACCAGCAAGTTTTAAAGTACCAGCTTCAATACCTTCAGGTCTTTCTGTAGTATCGCGTAATACTAATACTGGTTTACCTAATGATGGTGCTTCTTCTTGAATACCACCTGAATCAGTTAAGATAATGTAACTCTTATTTTGAAAATTATGGAAATCAAATACATCCAAAGGTTCAATTAATCTAACTCTATCATTATCTTTAAATACTAAGTTTGCAGCTTCTCTAACTTTTGGATTTAAATGAATAGGATATACTACTTTTACATCTTTATGTTCTTGTAATACTCTATTAATTGCTTTAAAGATTCTAATCATTGGTTCACCTAGATTCTCTCTTCTATGAGCAGTTAAAAGAATCATTCTATCATTTCCTATCCAATCGAATACTTCATGTTCATAATTTGAATCTACTGTAGTAGACATAGCGTCAATAGCTGTATTACCTGTTACATATATTTTCTTTTCATCTTTTCCTTCAGAAAGTAGATTACTCTTACTTAAGTTAGTTGGCGCGAACATCATATCTGCCATACAATCTATCATTTGTCTATTCATTTCTTCTGGAAATGGTGAATATTTATCATAAGTCCTTAAACCTGCCTCAACATGTCCAATATCTACTTGATTATAGAAAGCAGCCATCGCACCGGCAAGTGCAGTTGTTGTATCACCATGGACTAATACAATATCAGGTTTTACCTCTTTAATAACTTTTTCTAATCCAAGTAAAGCATTAGTTGTAATTTCACTTAATGTTTGACCTGGTTTCATAATATTTAAATCATAATCAGGTACTATTTTAAATGTATGTAATACTTGATCTAACATTTGTCTATGTTGAGCAGTAACACATACCACAGATTCAATACTTTCTCTTTTTTCTAATTCCTTAACTAAAGGAGCCATTTTTATAGCTTCTGGTCTTGTACCAAAAACACTCATTACTTTTATTTTTTCCATAACCCACCTACTTATATTTTCTTACTACATGTAAAAATTTTATATTACTATTATAAAATCTTTTTAGTCTACTTGGCTCTTTAACAATTCTATATAACCATTCTAAATTACACTTAATGAAAAATTTAGGAGCTCTTTTTTTACTACCACTTATAACATCAAAAGAACCACCAACACCTACAAAAATACCTTTTTTAAATTCTTTTAAATGTTTGTATATTAATTTTTCTTGAGCAGGAATTCCTAAAGCTACCAAAACAATATCTGGATTTAACTTGCTGATTTTTTTATATTCTTTATCCTTATCTTTAACATATCCATTAGTCATACCAGCTATCTTAAGATTAGGATAATTCTTATCTAAGACATCTTTCATCATATCTAAAACTTCTTGTTTTGATCCAAATAAATATATTGATTTTTTAAGTTCATTACCATATTCAAGTAATTTATATGCAATATCAATACCTGTAATTCTCATCTTTATATCATATTTAATACTTCTACCAGCTTTAACCACACCTATTCCATCAGGTACTAATGTAGTTTCATCATCTTCTAACATATTTTTTAAATCTTCATCTTTTTCTGACATCATAAATGTTTCAGGATTAGCTGTTACAACAAACATTTTCTTTTCTTTTTTTAAATTGTTTTTTAAAATTTTGTAAAATCCTTCACAATCTTCTTTATACATCTTGTCAAATAATTTTCTCATACCATCATCCTCATAAATAATTGTATCATATTTTAAAATCATTTTAAACAAAAAAGATATCATTTAATGATATTTGAATCTTTTTTCTAAAATTTCTCTTTCACTAATATATCTATCATTAGTCTTAAAGATATGTATCTTATCCTTATACATATTATTAATATTCCTAATAATTTTTCTTTTTTTAAAATATAAATTATACCTATACCTTTCATATAAAAATTTATTATATATATAATTGATATTTTTAATTTCTTTAATTATCCCATTTAAAAGTAATAGTAATATCACTATATAAATTAAATCTTTTCTTATGAACAATATTAAAGATAACATCGATACAATAAGCATAATCTTCAATGTATATTTGAAAGGTATAATTTTATTTAAAATAATACTATATAATTTATATCCATCTAAAGGATATATGGGTAAGATATTAAATATAAAAAGTCCATAATTATAATAGTTAAAATAAGGTGTTATATCTTTAAAGATTAGATAATTTATAAATTGAAATAACGGGCCTGATATAAGTATTATAAACTCTTCTATTAAGGGTTTATTTATTAATTCACTAAATATAGTAATACATCCAAAAGGCATAATTGATACTTTATCTATTTTCCATTTAAATAATATAGAAGCACTTATGTGGCCTATCTCATGAATAATTATAATAAATAAAAAAGTTATTAATTCTTTAAATAACCCAGTTACTAAAGATATTAATAACACGATATACGTAAAAGGATGTATATATATTTTAGTTAATATATTCTTCATAATTTAGAATATCTCCATTTTGTTTAAATGTTAAATATAAATTATTATCTATAGTATCACCTATATATGTGCCTGATGTAACATAATCATATAGTTTAATACTATTAGATATATTACTATACCATACTTCTACACCTGTATCACCTAATATAATTACAGTATTACCCAAGTCTTCTTTTTCACCTACAAAAATAACTAAACCACTATTTATAGATGGAACTAAATAATTGGTATCCACTTCTAATTTAACTCCATCTAAATATGGTTCCTTATTTTTATATTTTAATGTTTCATTAAATACAGGTGTTACACCTAAATCTAATTTAAAAGGAAGTATATTACCAAAGTATTTATTATATAAAGTATTTAAATAAGCAAATGATATGGTATCATCATATACATTTTTATATATATTCATCTTAAAACTTGTACTTTTCCTACTGCCAATTAATACTACTAATACAATTATTAAAGTTATTAATACTTTAGAAATAAAGTTACTTATTTTCATATCATCACCAGTAAATCATATGATATAAATTATTTAAATATCACCATTTTCTAAAAAACTATAATACTTATTAGTTCCTATAATTAAATGATCTAATACTTTTATTCCCATTATGTTGCCTACTTCAATTATTCTTTTAGTCAAATTCATATCTTCTTTACTAGGAAATACTTTACCACTCGGATGATTATGAATTAATATTATTGATACTGCATCTACTATATAAGCTTCTTTAAATATTTCTCTTGGATGGACCATACTAAAATTAAGTGTTCCTTTAAATAATTCTTTTTCTTTAATAATCATATTTTTAGAATCTAAATATACTACACAAAATACTTCTTGTTTTAAATATCCTATCTTATTTTTATAATATTCATATACAATAGACACATCTTCAAATTTAATATTATTTAAACTATTTATTTTTGTATTTATTCTGTTACCTAATTCTATAGCTGCAAGTAGACTACATGCTTTAGATATACCTACTCCTTTTATTTTAACTAAATCTTCATAATTAAGATATCTTAATTCTTGGATATTTGATACACTACTTATAATCATATTAGATATTTCTTTAACATTTATATTCCTAGTTCCATCTTTTAAAATACATGAAATTAATTCTTCATTAGATAAACTATTTACTCCGTTATTAATTAATCTTTCTCTAGGTCTTTCTGAAAGACTAATATCTTTTATTTTAATATTATCCCTCCTTATACTTTTCTATACTTTTTTTACATAATTCACCTATACCTTCAGTTGTTTCACTTAGTAATAAATCTACTTTAGAAACTGTATTAGAAAGTTCATTATCATCTAAAATAAATTCTTTAACATATGTATCAAATCCTGATTCTTTATAATATGATTCCATTTTATTCATATTTTCTTTATTCTTACTAATACATGTAAATACATAATATTTATCATCATTATTTGTATATATATAATTAGATAGTTTACTTGAATTATCTAACATCGAATCATAACTACTATATACTCCTAATTGTAAAAAATAATATTTATCACCAGTTTTTGATAATGCGATTACTTTATCACTTTTATATTCCATAAATATTATTTTAGCCATTAAATAAGATAATACTACTGATACTACTGTTAAAATTATATATTTTTTCATATCATCACCAATTATACTTTAGCATATATTATTGTCGAATAATGTCGAATCTTGTCGAAAGAAAAAAGAAGTTTAAAAACCACTTCTTTTGAATTGTCTTTCTAAATCTTCTTTTGTATAACATATGATAGTTGGTCTACCATGTGGACAGTGAAATGGATTTTTGCACTTTCTTAAATCATTAATTAAGTTTTCCATTTCTTCAATAGTAATATTTGTATTAGCTTTAATTGATGCTTTACAAGCTGCTGTGGCACATGCATGTTCCATAAACTTCGCCATATCAAAATGGTCACCTTCATCAATTAATATATCAATAATACTTCTTACTATTACTTCATCATCACCTTTAAGCCATGCAGGTGTAGCTTTAATGATAATAGAGTTAACACCAAATTCATCTATTTCATAACCAATATTCTTTAAAACATCAAAATGATTTTTAATTATCATAAATTCACTTGCTGTATATTCAATAGTTATAGGAATTATTAGTGCATTTTGCTTATGATCTGGATTATTCATTTTCTCTTTAAATATTTCATAATTAACTCTTTCTTTTGCGGCATGTTCATCTATTAAATACATTCCTTTTTCATTTTGGCATATAATAAATGTTCCCCATACTAAACCTACTGGATATAATTCGGGTATTTTTTCTTCATCTACATGGTCTTCGATAGGTTTTATATCTTCCTTTTCTACTACTAAATCATCATTAACTATATAATCAGATACATCTTCACTAACTATAGATTCTCTTTCTAAATCTAAAGATTCTTGAACTTTATTAACATATAAAGATGTGTATATAGGTTGTTGCTTTACTTTAACAACTTCTCTTTCTGGTATTAAAGTTTTATGCTTAATAGCTTCTACTATAACACTTGATACTAATTCTTCTAACGCTTCCATCTTAGAAAATTTTACATCCATTTTAGTAGGATGGATATTAACATCTATTAATGATGGATCACATTTAATATTTATTACTGTTATAGGAAATCTTGTATCAGGTTTATAATTACTATAGCTATCGTTTATTACTGTATTGATATAACTATTTCTTATAACTCTACCATTAACAAATAGTGTCATATTATTTCTATTACTTCTATGAATTTCTGGCATACTAATATAACCTTCTATTTCATAATCTGAATTTTCTCCTTTAATAGGAATCATTTTCTTAGCTACTTCTACACCATATATTTCTTTAATTGTTTTAAGTAAATCGCCAGATCCATCTGTCTTTATAATATTATTTCCTTCATTGTATAAAGATATTCTAATATTAGGATATGATAAAGCAATCTTATCTAGATATTCTGTAATACTAGATAATTCTGTATACATACTTTTCATATATTTAAGTCTAGCAGGTGTATTATAGAATAAATCTTTTACAGTAATAATAGTACCACGTCTAGCATCACCGTTAATTACATCTATTACTTTGCCACCTTCTATTTTTACTATAGTTCCAACTTCACCTTGACTTGTTTTTAATTCTACTTTAGATACTGATGCGATAGAGGCTAATGCTTCACCACGGAATCCTAAAGTATTTATATGATATAAATCTTCTTCATCTATTAATTTAGATGTAGCATGTCTATTAAAACAGTTAACTGCATCTTCTCTATCCATACCTATACCATTATCAGTAACTTTAATTTCTTTAGTACCTGCTTCTAATACTTCAACAGTTATTTCTGTAGCTTTAGCATCAATTGCGTTTTCAACTAGTTCTTTTACAACAGAAGCACATCTTTCTACTACTTCACCTGCTGCTATTTTATTAGCAAGTATTTCATCCATTTGTTTAATTATTGACATAACTTCACTTCCTTAAAACTTTATAAGTAAATATTCCTGTTAAACTACCTAATGTATCAATTAGTACATCAAATATTCTTCCACCTCTACCTTGTATAAATAACTGATGGATTTCATCTGTACATGCATATAAAATACATATAAGTATTGATAATTTTATCATATCTTTTATACTATTATATTTACATGCATTTATAACTAATATTCCTAATATTAAGTATTCCGTAAAATGAGCCATCTTTCTTACTATAACTCTTAATATATCTATATCACCAGTATAATGAATTAATCTAGCTAACATAACTACTATACCATCACTTTGCATACTAGAAATATTACCATTATAAGATGAAAACATGAATATTACTATCATCCATATTATAACTAAAATAACACTTAACTTCTTCATATTTATCACATATTAATTATATCAAAAAGACTAGCATAAAACTAGTCTAAGTTTAATATAATAATAGTGTATCATAATTGACAGAAACGTCAGTATATGATATATTATTAGAAATTGGAGCGACTAATTGGCGATCTTATAGGTTTCCAACTGCTCCAATTTTTTTGTTTGCAAAGAATGAATATAAAATCTACCGTTTTCATTTGGTACCTTTCTTATATCAATATTAACTATATAATTAACTCCATCAATTATAATTGGATTCTTTAAATAATAGTATATAGCTGGACTGTTGGAATTATGATTATTATTAGCAGGTTTAGATCTAACCTTACCATATTTAATCATTTTAGCTAAATATTTCATAGTGGCTATTTTAGCTTTCTTATGTTGTAATGATAATACTCGATAATATTTTGCATTGCTAAATGTCTCCAATACACTGCTCTTCCACACCTCAATTTTCATTCCGGTAGCAATATTAATTATTGGTTTAGAACAATTTTGTGAGGATAAATATTTATCTTTAAGTTTTATTAATATTTTGTTTATAACTTCAGGTATATATTCATAATTTTTAATATTATAAATTGATATATCTTTTGTTGAAACGACAATTTCAGGATAGTATTTATCAACTACCATAAATCCTCCTTTCTAGTAATAACATAATTCATACATCATACTACAAGGAAGATTTAATCTTCACATATTAATTATATCAAAAAGACTAGCATAAAACTAGTCTATATTATTTCATTTTTTATATTAGGATTCTTTAAAACTTCCACTAATTTATCTATTTCTTCTTTAGTATTATAGAAATATAAAGATACTCTAACTGTATTATTTACATCTATAATATCATGTACCATTTTAGCACAGTGATTACCAGCTCTTACACATATATTATATTTATTTAAATAAACCGCTAAGTCTTGAGCAAATATATCACCTAAGTTAAATATAATTATTCCACTATCAGTATTTTCATTATAGATTTTAATATTATCTATTTCCTTTAGTCTAGATAATGCATAATCTTTTAATTCTAATTCATATTTATGAATATTATCCATACCTATCTTATTTAAATATTCGATGACAGAACCAAATCCTATAATACCAGCTATATTCAATGTACCTGCTTCAAATCTAGTTGGAATATTACTATACATTCTACTTCCGTCTAATTCAAAGTAAGAATTCATTCCTCCACCAAACTCAGTCGGATACATATCATTCATATAATTTTTTTTCGCGTATAATATACCTACTCCTGTAGGGCCACACATCTTATGAGCAGAAAATGCCATAAAATCACAGTCTAAATCTTTTACATCTACCTTCATATGTGGTACAGCTTGAGCTCCATCTATAATTACAGAAATATTTCTTTCATGTGCATATTTAACTATTTCTTTTATAGGCCTTAAATCACCTAATGTATTAGTTACCATAGCTATTGATATAACTTTAGTTCTATCAGTTATAACTTTTTTAACATTATCTAATGTAACTTTATTATTATCTAATGGAATAGACTTAATAACAATGCCTTTACTATTTCTAAGTTCAAACCAAGGTAAAACATTAGATGCATGTTCAGCTTCAGTAATAATTACTTCATCACCAGAATGCATAGAATAACTATAATAACCAAATATAATTTGATTTAATGATGCAGTTGTACCGGCTGTAAAAGCTATTTCTTTAACTGAATCAGCATTAATAAAATCACGAACTAATTCTCTTACACGATCTATAGCCATATCAACCTTTAAACTTAGATCATAATCACCCCTATGAGAATTAACCGAATAATTATTATAATAATCACTGATAACTTCTGATAATACTTTTGGTTTTAAAGCTGTCGCCCCATTATCAAAATAAATAGTATCAGTTAATAACATATTAAAATCTTCTCTATGCATAAGTATCACCTCCAAATATATCTAATATATTCTATTCAGATATCTAAATACCCCTTAATCACAATTACTAAATTGGATTAAATTTCTTTTATATTATACATTATTTTTCCCATTTTGTATAATTTTATTTAAATATCTAAAAAGTAAGCGTCTAGCTTACTTTAATCTTTTTCATTTTTGTTTCAGCTGCTACTCTCTGTACCATAGCAAGTGAAATCATAAGTCCTAATGTATAACTACCACCATAAGATAAAAATGGTAATGGTACACCTGTAAGTGGTAATATACCAAGTAATCCACCTAAATTAATTAATATGTGTAAAAATATACCTACCCCTACACCTAAAGAAATAAATCTTCCTCTTACTGTACTAGCTTTAGAAGCAATAATCATAATACGATATAGTATTACTAATAATGGGATAAATACAAATGCCAAAGAAGCAAGTACACCCCATTCTTCACCTATAATCGCGAAGATACTATCTGTATGAGGTTCTGGTATATATGAATACTTTTGTTTACTTTTTCCTATTCCTAAACCAAACATACCACCATCATTAAAGGCTATATAAGCATTACATACTTGATATCCATTTTTCTCATATTTACTACATGGATTTATATAATCAAATCTAGAAAGTTGCGCTTCTGATAAGATTGAACCTTTAGCTACTTTAAGTGTTAACGCTCCTACTAATCCTAAGATAATTAAAAATGTAAATAATTTCTGTTTAGTAGCTTTAGCTATTGGACTAAATACTAACATTACAAATACTATACCAACTATAATAGATGCTGTACCTAAATCTTTTTGTAAAAATACTAAAGCAGGTATTAAAAATCCAGTAAACATAACTAACGTTAATATTACTTTCCCTTCATTATTCAGTATTTTATCAGAAAGTTTATCATAAAACTGATCAAATAATAAAGCCAAACTAGCTATAATAACCGGCTTAGACAGTTCTGAAGGTTGAAATTGAAAACCACCAATAACAATCCAGTTATTCGCACCACGTTTTGCAGATTGATAAAAACACACCACACATAGCCCTAAAACAACAACATATGCAATTGGCAAAAATACTTTATATGTTTTTGTGGGAAACGCAAATACTAATCCTGCTGCTATAGTTGATGCAACTAATATTCCCATTTGTCTATAGAAATAATAATATACACCTGCTTTATTAACTAAAACAGCTTCCCTACTTGATGAAGTAACAATATTAAGTAAACCAAAGCCTAACATAAAAATAGTTAAAAAAAGTAAAGGTTTATCCATATTTTTTAATGCTCTTTTTATGTTCATATTGTCACCTACCTTATATAATTATAATACCATATTTTAAATAATAAATATAGACTTTTATATTAAACATTTTAGTTATTAAATAATAAAATATAATGAAAGGTGGGAAAATTATGTATTACTACGGAGGATACTCAGGATATGGTAATTCTTGTTGTCCTAACTACGGTTACCCTGTTGGTGGATATGGCGGAGGATATGGAGCATCTATCATTTTAGTATTATTTATATTATTAGTTATTGTTATTGGAACACGCGCATTTGGTAATCAAGGAAACAGATAAGATTCTGTTTCTTTTTAATTATATTTTTTTAATTCTATAATAAAGTTATCCTTTTTTGTTCTTCTTTTAATACCAACATATTTAAATTTTCCATATCTTCTTATAGAAAAAATATCATTTTCTTTTAAAATATAACTTTTATTAGTTAAGGTATTATAATTTAATATTACATCTTTATTAGATATCATATCTTCAACATATTTTCTATTAGTATTTATAATTTTCGATATAACTGTATCAATTCTTTCACTACTTACTATAAATTCTAAATCAATATAATCTCTTTCTTTAATAGGAATATCTGATTCTATCAATCTAATACTAAATCTTCCAACCATATCAAAATTATTAATAAAATAATCTTTCATATTGGATAAAATTATAAAGTAATATTCATCATCTTTAACGATAATATCACCTATTATATCTTCATCTATATTAAAATTATATAATGCTCCCATTATATCAGAATGTTTTAATATGTTATTAGTGATAATCTTAAAACAAGTTATATCAGGTATTTCTCTATATATAATTACCCTATCACATTCTATAAATGATTCATATATTTCATATTTTATATGCATTTTATTAAGTATATTTTTAATACTATTAGATTCATTACCATTTAAAAATCCTGTATGACCTAACTTATTAAATTTATCTAGTTCTTTTTCAATATAATATTTATCACTTTTAAGCATATAAATCACCATATTTATTTTAACATAAAAAAGGTTTCTTTATGAAACCTTTTAACCAACTCTTTTATACATATATACTGTTTGATATGGTGGCATTGTATTTATTGTAGCTGTCGTACCATTAAACGTTGGATTAGTAAATGGATGATTATGAGCTCCATTACCACCTGCAACTCCAGCATATCCTGATACTTGATAGTATGTAGTTCCATATCCTGCAAATGATAAAATATGTTGATATGGTCCACCATGATCTGTAGCACCGCTATAATTATTAGCAATTGCATGTTCATGCGCAGGCATTTCAGCTACAGTTAAAGTATGATTTCCAACTGCTCCACCTGTATTTGTTCCTGCTGGTGTATATGAAACTGATGATGCTCCTCCTGTTGTATTTATCGCATATGATGAACCAGCTCCTAGTAAAAATCTATTTTCTATCTTCTCCCAAGATCCACCAAATCTTTCTGCTACTTTTTCTACTGTATCTTCTGTTGTACTCATATAAATACTTCCTATTGGATATATTTTATCTAATGTTGCTGAACTAGCTATTGTAGCTACTGTTTCTAAATCAGTTTGAGTTGCTTTTGTATTAAGTGTCTCTTGTAATTCCTGTTTAGTATTGTTTAGTTCTGTTTCTAATGATAACATTTTATTTTGTAATTCACTAACTAAATCTGTTAATTCTTGATTTGTTAATTCTGTTCTTGTAGCTCCTGTATTTGATAAAAATACTACTGTTCTATCATTTGGTACATAACATGATTCATTTGAAACTAATACCATGTCATCAGTATAGTTTTTATATGCTGAACTTTTTCCATCTGTAATACATAATGTGGTTTTACCATTGCCATCTATTAATAAGGCACCATTTTTAACATCACCTTTTAGTTCTATTAAATCTTCTGTATCATTACTTGTTACATTAGAATTTTCAAAGTCAAATCTTACTGTACTTTTAATTTCATTTTTTGCATAATATATTTTTGATGCATCTAGTATTCCATATGCACTACTTCTTAATGACGCTAATCTGGCACTTTCTATTACGTTACTTATTACTGGAGTTATTATTAATGCTACTATTGCTAATATTACTATTACTGCTAATAACTCTATTAATGTAAATGCTTTATTATTTCTTCTCATATACATATTCTCCTATTTTGATATGTGTTTTATCAATTCTTTCAAAAGTTACGAATTCATCAAACATCTTATCATCCCATGAAATTTTAATTTGAGTTTTATCATCATTAAATTCATATGTACACGTAACTTTTACATCAGAATCATATGTAATAGTTTTTTCACATTCATTATTTTCTTTGAAATTGTATTTATCTACTATACTACCTAACACACTAACTTCATAATTGGTTTCCCATTCACCTATGATGCTATCTTTCTTAGTATTTTTACATCCTGTAACAATAAATAATAGTATAATTAAAGGAATTAATTTTTTCATATACACTCACCTATTCTATATGAATTATATCATAAATATATAAAATTAAAAAGATTTCTATTTTAAGAAATCTTTTATTTTTTTAAACCATGAATCATTATTTTCAATATCACCTAATGCTTCATATAATTTCTTTTGTTCCCTAGTAAGTTTAGTTGGCACTTTGATATCTAATAATACATACATATCACCTTTACCATAGCTATTAGGATCTTCTATACCTTTACCTTTTAATCGCATCTTATCATTAGCTGATGTACCTGCTGGAATAGTTAAAGTCACCTTACCATATAATGTTGGTATATCTTTTTTACATCCTAATACAGCTTCTGGTATAGTTAATGGTAATGTCAAATAAATATCTTTACCATCTCTATCAAAAATAGGATGATCTTGAACAATAAATTCTAGATATAAATCTCCATTAGGTCCACCATTAGCACCGGCTTCACCTTTACCTGGAACACGAAGTTGATTACCGTTATCTACTCCTGCAGGAATTTTAACTTCAATAGTTTTAGTTACTTTTACTTTTCCTTTACCATGACAATGTGTACATGTATTTTCATAAGTTCTACCTTTACCACCACAATCAGGACAAGTTGTTCTAGTCATGAATGAGCCTAAAATAGTTCTTTGTTCTGCTGTAACAACTCCACTACCATGACATCTAGGACAAGTTTTTTCACCTGTACCACCTTCACCATCACAGTATTTGCAATTTTCTACTGTATCAACTTCTATTTCTTTGGTACATCCAAAGACAGCTTCTTTAAAAGTTAACTTTATTTTAGTTAGAGTATCTCTACCCTTAGTAGCTCTATTCCTTCTTCCACCACTGAAGTTTCCACCAAAGCCTCCTCCAAATATTTCACTAAATATATCGGAAAAATCAAAATCTGAAAAGTCATATCCACCAGATGCACCACCGCCATTATTTTGGAATGCTGCATGGCCAAATTGATCATATTGACGTCTTTTTCCTTCATCTGACAATACCGAATAAGCTTCTTCTGCTTCTTTAAATTTTTCAGGAGCATCAGCATCGTGATTAATATCAGGGTGATATTTTTTAGCTAATTTTCTAAAGGCTGATTTAATCTCATCTTGACTAGCGTCTTTCTTAACTCCTAGTACCTCATAATAATCTTTTTTATTCAACTTATTCACCTACTTCTAACTATTGTATATTGTATCAAATTTTTCCAATAAACTTTCATAATATTTAATTGCTTTTTCATATACATCTTTTTTAGTTAAATCTACACCAAGTACTTTGAATGCATCAATTGGCCATACATCTGAACCAACAGCTAAAAACTTAGTATATTTTTCTAAGATATCTTCATTACCATTTAATATTTCACTTGCTATATAGGAAGCAACTGAAATGCATATAGCATAAGAGTATAAATAGAATGACATATAATAGTGGCTTCTATTAATCCATGATAATCCTGAATATTCATCTTCTATTACTTCGTTTCCTTGTAAATTGTTCATATATTTATTAGTAAGATTAATCATATAATCTTTTGTTATAGTTCCACCATCTGAAACATATTTATAAAAATCTTGTTCCATATGACCTTCTCTTACTGCACCAAATAAATTAGAATTTATTACTCCTATTATATTCGCAAGGCCAGATAATTTTTCTTCTTTAGTTTCACCGTTTTGAGCTAAGTATGAAGATAATAAACACTCATTTGTTAATGAAGCAACTTCGGCTACAATAGATGAAGTGTCACGATATTGTATAGGATTTTTTTCATTCATAATTTGATGATTTACATTATGACCACCTTCATGAATCATTGTAGATACAGAATCTAAATCACCATTAAAACTCATTAATATTTTTGAATCTTTATCATATGTAGCGAATGAATATCCACCTGAGCATTTTCCTTTATACTGCGCATAATCTATATATCTATTATCAAATACTTTTTTAAAAAGCTTAACGTATTCACTACCTAAAGGTTCTATTGCTTTTAAGCATAGTTCTTGTGCTTCTTCTATCTCATATTTTTTATCTGATTTAGCGAAATCAAGATTTAAATCATATGGATATAATTCATCTAGTTTATGAACTTTTTTGAATAATTTTAAATATTTTTGATATGAACTATTATGACTTTCAGTAGTATTTATTAATGATTCGAACACTTCATTCGGCATATTTAAACTAAATAATTTCGCATCAAAACATGAATCGTATTTTCTAATTTTACATTCAGCGACATTCATTTTAACATAAGAATCCAAAAATTGTGCCGAACTTACAGCGTATTGATTTAATACCTTTAAGAATTGACATCTAATTTTTTTTCTTGTTTCACGATTATTATTTTTCATTAATTTTCTATAATTAGTAGTAGTAATTAATTCTTCATTACCATCAATAATTATTTTGCCATAATCATGTTCTTGATTTAGCATTGTTGCTGACATGTCATCATAATGATTCATCGCAGATGTAAGCTCATTAATTATTACTTCTTCATTCTTAGATAGGATATGTTCTTTATTTCTATATATCTTATCTAAATTATTTTTAAATTCTAATAATTTTTCATTTTCAAAAAGACTAGTATATTCTTCTTTTGATAACTCTAATAATTCTGGGTCGAAGAAACTAACAGCGCTACTATAATCTGAATATAATTTTTCTGTTTTAGCTTTTCTTTCCATTGATTCAGAAATTCCCAATTCTTGATCATTAATTAAATATGCATATACATATAAGTCTAATACCATTGAGCAAACTTCAATATCTTTTTTTAAAAATTCATATAATTTATCACTATTTTTTGTACACCCTATATATTTACCTAATGATGATACATCTTCTACCGCTTTATCATAGTTAGCTAAGAAATCTGCTTCATCTTTAAAGAAATCAGATAAATCCCATCTATATTTTAAAGGTACATCATTTCTACTTTTATATTTTTCCATAAAATCTCCTTTATAATAGGGAAAGTTCTAGTTTCCTAGAACTTTTTATTATTTTTCTTCAAATTCAGCATCTTTAACATTATCATCTTTTGTTTCAGATTCTGTATTAGTATCTGCATTGGCTTGGTTAGCCTTAGCAGCTTCTTCATAAACTTTAGTAGCTAAAGCCATAGCAACTTCATTTAATTCATCTTTCTTCTTCTTAATATCTTCTACATTATCAGTAGCTAATACTTCATTTAATTCTTTAATTAAACCTTCTGCTTTTTCTTTATCCTTAGCATCTACTTTTTCACCTAAATCTTTAATAGCTTTTTCAGTAGCATTAATTAATTGTTCAGCTTCATTTTTAGTATCTACTAATTCTTTTCTTTTTGCATCTTCTTCTTTATTAGCTTCTGCTTCTTTAACCATTCTATCGATTTCTTCATCTGATAAGTTAGTTGATGCAGTAATTGTGATAGATTGTTCTTTATTTGTTCCTAAATCCTTAGCTTTAACATTAACGATACCATTAGCATCAATATCGAATGTAACTTCAATTTGAGGTACACCTCTTGGTGCTGGTGGAATATTTGTTAATTGGAATCTTCCTAATGTTTTATTATCGGCAGCCATACTTCTTTCACCTTGTAGAATGTGAATATCTACAGCAGGTTGATTATCAGCAGCTGTACTAAATACTTGTGATTTAGAAGTTGGAATAGTTGTATTTTTTGGAATTAATACAGTTGATACTCCACCTAATGTTTCAATACCTAATGATAATGGTGTAACATCAAGTAATACAATATCATTAACATCACCAGTTAATACACCACCTTGAATAGCAGCACCCATCGCAACTACTTCATCAGGGTTAACTTCTTTAGAAGGTTCTTTACCTAATTCATTTTTAACTAATTCTTGTACACATGGTACACGAGTAGATCCACCTACTAATAATACTTTATCAATATCAGATGGACTTAATTTAGCTTCTTTTAAAGCATCTTTAACTGGTTTTCTAGTTGATTCAACTAAATCATGAATTAAATCTTCAAATTTAGCTTTAGTCAAACTTGTATTTAAATGTAATGGTTCTTTATCTTCATTTTGTGAAATAAATGGTAAAGATATTTCAGTTGAACTCATACCAGATAAATCTTTCTTAGCTTTTTCTGCAGCTTCTTTAATACGTTGCATAGCCATTTTATCTTTAGATAAATCTATACCATTTTCGCGTTTGAATTCAGCAACTAAGTAATCCATTACTTTTTCATCAAAGTCATCTCCACCTAAATGGTTATTACCAGCAGTAGATAATACTTCAAATACACCATCACCTAATTCAAGAATTGAAACATCGAATGTTCCTCCACCTAAATCGTATACTAATACTTTTTCAGACTTTTCTTGTTTATCAAGACCATACGCTAAAGCGGCAGCTGTTGGTTCGTTAATAATTCTTTCTACTTCTAATCCTGCAATTTTACCTGCATTTTTAGTAGCTTGACGTTGAGCATCATTAAAGTATGCTGGAACTGTGATAACTGCTTTTGTTACAGTTTCACCTAAATATGCTTCAGCTGTTTTCTTTAAATCTCCTAAAATCATAGCTGAAATTTCTTCTGGTGTATATTCTTTTCCATTAGCTTTTACTTTTTCTGCAGTACCCATTTTTCTTTTAATTGAAGAAATTGTATCTTTATTTGTAATAGCTTGGTTTTTAGCCTTAGCTCCTACAATAATTTCTCCATTTTTGAATGCAACTACTGATGGAGTAGTTCTCATTCCTTCTGGATTAGCTATAACTTTAGCTTCTCCACCTTCATAGATAGATACACAACTATTTGTTGTACCTAAGTCAATACCAATAATTTTACTCATAATATCCTCTCCTATTCTGAAACTTTGACCATAGCTGGTCTAATTACTTTATCTTTTAATAAATAACCTTTTTGTAGAACATCTATAACCATACCTGGTTCAGTACCTTCTACATGTTCAGTTAATACTGCTTGGTGATAAGTTGGATCAAACGGCTTATTATTACCATCTATTGCCTTAACACCAAATTTATTTAAAACGCTTATGATATTACCATAAATCATTTTAAATCCTTCTTGATATTTTAAGATAGCTTCATCTTCAGTTTTAAAAGCTAAAGCTCTTTCAAAACTATCTATACTAGGTATTAATTCCATTACAATACCTTCATTAGAATATTGTAACATTTTTGATACCTCTTCATCTTTTCTCTTACGATAATTAACTAATTCAGCTTGGCTACGCATAGAAGTATCTTGTAACTCTTTAATATGTTCTGTAGCTTCATTGAATTTATTAGTTATCTCTTCTAAACTATCTTCTAGTTCTTTAATTCTTTTATTATCTTCGTAGTTTTCTTTTGTGACTACCTTTTTTTCTTTTTTATTTTTAACTTCTTCTTCCACTTGCATTCTCCTAACTGTCTAAATTATCCATTATATAGTTTAATAATGTAATTGCTCTATCATATTCCATACGTTTAGGACCTATCAAAGCAATTGTACCTTCTTCACCATTTAATGTATAATGTGTCTTAATAATAGATACATCATCATCAAATTCAGATTCACTACCTATATATATATTTATACCATTTTTATCTTCTTTAATATTTGATACCATGTCTTTATCATCGAATTTAGATACTATTTCCCTTATCTTACTAGCATCATCAAATTCCGGTTGCATTAATATATTCTTAGTACCACTCATTTTAATAATTGGATCAGCAGCAAAATCTGTAAACGCATTATAGAATGCATTATATAAAACTTCGTGTTGATGAACATATTTACCTATAACAGGTTTAACTTCATATTCTAATACTTTAGATACTTCATCAATTGGCGTACCAATAATTAGTTTATTAATTAAATCTACTGTTTGTTTTATTTCATCAACTGTAACATTTTCTTCTAAAACAATATTTTTATTTTCAACATGACCTTTATCAGTTATAACAATAGCAATTAAGCTATTATCACTTATAGGTACAGCTTCAATCTTACTTACTTTATTTACTTTAGAAGTATCACCTAATACTACACATGTATAATTAGTAAGTTCAGATATAATTTCCATACTCTTAGTAATTGCATCACTTAAAGCTAATGATTTATTTTTAAATACTGTTTGAAGCTTTAACATATCATCACCAGTCAATTCTTTTGGTTTCATAATATTATCAACATAATATCTGTAACCTTTTTCTGATGGAACTCTACCAGATGATGTATGTGTTTTTTCTAGTAATCCCAAATCTTCTAAGATACCCATTTCATTACGTATAGTCGCGGATGAACAATCTAAGGCATCACACAATGATTTAGAACTAACAGGTTTAACTGTTTTAATATATTCTTCTACAATAAGTTTTAACAACTCTTCTTGTCTTTTACTTATCACTAGATCACCTCTTTTGGCACTCTATTTTCCTGAATGCTAATCTCATTATACTATTATATGTTAGCATTGTCAATATATGAGTGCTAATTTTTAAAAAATAAAAAATAGTACTATGTACTATCTTCTATATAACCTTATATACTTTTCGTTTGAAGACATCAAACTTATAGGATCAATGGCCAATCTATGAATTATTTCTTTATCTGATTTGTTTTTTAATAATTCACTAAAAGCATAATAATTATCATTAAATTTAGATTTGTCTGTTTTATATAACATAAATAAATATTCTGCTAAAGTAAATGATTGAGCATATGCATCAATTTCTTTGATATTCTTATAATTATAAAAATTATTTAAAAATATACTTTGCTCATTTAATATTTCTTTATAACTATCTAATCTATCTATAAAAAACATTTCACCAAGTATAGGTAACGTTTCTTTAAGATTACTATTATAATAATTTACTAATTCACTATATGTAAGTTCATTAAAATAACTAGCATGCGTTACTTCATGGACAATATTTCTAGCATCAGAAAGAATTCCACGGTCAGTAACATTTATTAATGACATCTTCTTTGCTGGTAAACAAAATGTTTGAGAATTATTATTACTCATATTGAAAAAGCCATTTCTAACAGTCTTAGAAAAACATCTTTTATCTTTTAACGCCATAGTTGAACGTGCTTTTTTAACTATTTCTTTTTTACTTAATATTTTTTTAGAAGATGTTGCATCAAAAACCAACTTCTTTTTAAAAATATAACTAGCTGAAGATATAATGATTGATGAATTTTGATTATTATCCTTATCTTTTACTTCATCTATAATTGGCATATTTAATGCTGTTCTAATTGAATATATTTCTAAACGTAATTCGGGATTAGATTGTTTACTAACTTTTTCTTCATCCTCTTTCAATAGTTTAAGTATTTTTTCTTCATTCCAACTATATCTCATATTAACCCCTTCTTCGATATATTATTTTATCAAAAAAGATGAACTTGTCAAATTAAAAGACTAATTAAATTAGTCTCTTACTTATTGTTGTTAGCTACGATTACATACATAGCAATCGCGATGATAAAAAATACTATAACAATTATATTCCAAATCATAAATTCCTCCTATATTATATTGTAAAGAATATTCCTAAATGTCCTAATATTAAATATGCTGAGAATATTGTGCCTAATAAAGCGAATAGCTTGCCAATAAATCCTCTACTAGCAAATCCAGTAACACAAAGTAAGAATGCTATACATGCAATTAAAGGAACTTTTATGAAAATATAATCATATACAAAATATGAAAATAATGAAAGTAAAAATCCTATAAATGCACTTGAGAATATCATTTTGAAGAATCTTACTACTATAAATAGTACTAATACTAATACTCCAAACGCAATGATAAGTCCCAATCCACCATATTGGCTCATTAATAAACCTTCCATATAAACACCTCTATCTTATACATTAATCATATCATATATTTAGTTATAGTACAAATATTTTATTATTTTTCATCCATAGAATTCAAAAATTCATGTAAATTAATTGACACTTTATGAGGTAATATTAAATCTAATTCTTCAATAGATGCTTCTTTCATCTTCTTAGTACTTCTATATTTCTTTAATAATTCATCCCTTCTAGATGAACCTATTCCTTCAATATTATCTAGTATCGAAGCTAAAGCACCTTTACTTCTTAGTTTTCTATGATAATTAATAGTAAAGTTATGTACTTCATCTTGCATTCTAGTTAAATAATGAAATAAATTACTTGTTTTATCTATTTCAATTTCTTTATCATATATTAATGTATTAGTATTATGTTTATCATCTTTTTTAAGACCAACAATAGGTATATTTAGATTTAATCCATCTATTACTTCGTGAGCTATAGTCATTTGGCCTTTACCACCATCTACAATGATTAAATCAGGTTTGGTTAGATTATCTTTTAGTACTCTAAAATACCTTCTATACATAGCTTCTCTCATTGTTCCATAATCATCATTAGTATCATTTGTAATTTTAAATTTTCTATACTCATTTTTAGCTGGCAATCCATCTATAAATACAACCATACCAGATACATTAAAACTACCAAATAAATGTGAGTTATCAAATAATTCTATTCTATCTAATTTAGATAATCCTAAAATATTTTTAAGTTCTTGATTAGCAATATATGTTCTTTCTTCATCTCTTCTTATTAAATCAAATTTTTCATCCAAAGATATTTTAGCATTGTTATTAGCCATATCTATTACTCTTTTTTTTAGCCCTCTAGATGGACTTGATATATTAACGTTTAAATATTCTTTTAATAAATCTATATCAACGATAGATGGAACTAGTATTTCTTTAGGAAGTAATACATCTTTATTATAGAAGTAACTTATATATTTAGTTAATTCTTCCTCTACTTCATCAATAATTGGCCATATCTTAGAATGTCTACCTACTATTTTAGATCCTCTTATAAAAAATACTTGTACTGATAAATAACCTTTATCAATATAATAGCCAAATACATCTATATCTTTTGTATCATTTATTTCAACTTGTTGTTTAGTTAAAGTTATATTTATATAATCTAATAATTCTTTTAATTCTTTAGCTTTTTCAAAATGTAATAAACTAGATTCTTTTTCCATTTCATCTTCTAATTTTTTTATTACTAAAGATGCATCGCCTTTCAAAAATCTTATTATTTCATCTTCCATATTTTTAATTAATGATTTATCTATATCCTTCATGCAATAACCTAAACACTCACCGATATGATAATATAAACATGGTTTTTTAGGCATTGTCTTACATTTTCTTAATGGATATAATCTATTAAGTAAATTAACTGTTTCACGAGCCGCAGTTACATTAGGATATGGTCCATACATTCTATTTCGATTATTTTTTCTTAAATTAATATTTCTTACTATCATAAGTCTAGGACAAGCTTCATTAGTAAGTTCAATATAAGGATAACTTTTGTCATCGCGAAGTAAAATATTATATTTGGGATCATATTTTTTAATTAAATTTATTTCTAATACTAACGATTCTGTATTACTACCTACAACGATATATTCAAAATCTCTTATATCGTTTACTAATCTAGCTGTTTTACCTGTATGAGTCCTATTAAAGTATGATGATACTCTTCTTTTTAAATTTTTAGCTTTACCAACATATATAATTACTCCTGCTTCATCTTTCATAAGATAGCAACCAGGACTAGTTGGAAGTATAGATAATTTATCTTTAATATTTTTAAGCATAGTATCACCTCTACTCATATTATACTATATTTTATAAATTATAAAAGAAAAAGTTATCCATAAGGATAACTAATTTAATACACTTTTTAATAACATTAATACTACCCCACATTATATTTGTATCATGTTTACAATATTTATATTATTATCTTTTAAGTATTTATAAGTGGATATAACTATTATTAATATTGGTATAGATAATATTATTCCCATTGGTCCAAATATTCCTCCTATAGATAAAGCAATTAAACCTAATAATGGATTTATTTTATTATATTTACCATATACATAAGGAGTTATGATATATCCATCTAAGAGTCCTAGTACTATATAAGTAATACTTATTTTTATAATCATAGATGGAGATAATAATATTGTTATAAATACAGTTATAATACCTCCTATAAAAGGAATCATATTAAGTATACCCGCTAACATACCTACCATTAAAGGATTAGGATGTCTTATTATAAAGAAAACCAATGTATATTCAATAAAAGATATAATACTTATCTTTATTAAACTGCTTATATATTTACTAATATCTTTATTTATATATATTAAATAATTTAATATCTTTATTTTTCTTATATATAAAGTTATCTTATCCATATCATATAAAATATATATAAAACTTATAAAACATATAATAGTTTTTGTTATAAAATTAATAGAAATTGATATACCATTAATTATATGATTATAATTTATTAAACCATTTATTTTTTTTAATATCATTGTAGTATCAATATTAAATTTATAAGATAAGTTATTTACATATTGGGTTAATATATTTATTAAAGTACTACTTTCACTTATAAATAAAGGTATCATTATTTTAAAGAGTATAAATATAAATAATAATATACTAAGTATAATTATTGATATACTTATTATTTTAGGAAATTTCTTATTTAATTTTAATTCTAATGGATAAAATATATAGGCTAGTACAAAAGCCAAAAGAAAAGGTAAACTAGCATTTACTAATTTACCTATAAAACCTACTTTATAAAGAATATATATTAATACTAATATTATTATTCTAAGCATGTTTCCTACTTTCTAATAGAATTGTAACTGGCCCATCATTTGTGAATGATACTTTCATATCAGCTCCAAAGATACCCTTTTCAACATGAATATGATTACTTAATCTTTCATTAAAGATATCATATAATTTAGTTGCTTCATCACCCTTTAAAGCAGCTACATAAGAAGGTCTTCTTCCACTATATGGATCAGCATACAAAGTAAACTGAGAAATACTTAAAATACTTCCCCCTACTTCTAATATAGATTTATTCATAACACCATTTTCATCATCATATATTCTCATATTGATAATTTTATTAATCATATAATCTATATCTTCTATAGTATCATTATATGTGAAACCTACTAAAATAACCATTCCTTTATCAATTTGGCCAACTGTTTTTCCATCAACAGATACTTTAGCTTCCAAACTTCTTTGAATAACAACTTTCATAGTATTTTCCTTTCAACTTCTTTTACTTCTTGTATTGATTTAACATCATTCATAAATTTAACTAATTCAGCTTTATTATCAACTACAATAGTTATCTCATATGTATATTCATTATTAGATACCATATTATTAATACTTTCAATCGATACATTAGTATTTGAAGCTTTAGATACTATATCAAGTAATACATCTTTCTTAGTTAGAGTATGTACAATAATAGTTGTAGGATATCTTTTAGTTATTTCATTATTCCAATGAACATCTACAAATCTTTCTTCTAATTCTTTAACATTTGGGCATACCATTCTATGAATATTAATACCATATCCTTTAGTAATATATCCTACTATTCTATCTCCAGGAACTGGTTTACAACAAGATGCAATATTAACTTTTATCTCATCTATGCCAGCAACTAAAACATCATTTTTAATACTTGGTAATTCTACATCTTTATGAATTACTTTTCTAAGTACAGTTTCTTCTTTTGATTCTTCTTTATATAAATCATTAATTAATGCCTTAGCGGTTACTTTATTACTTCCTAAAGCAATATATATTTCGTTTAAATCACCATATTTAAAATCAGAAGTCATCTTATCAATATTTTCATCAGTTAAGAAATCACTTAAATTAATATGATTTTTCTTTAATTCTTTAACTAATAATTCTTCACCTTTTTTAGCATATTCAGATGCATCTATTTTATTAAAGTATGATTTAATCTTATTTTTAGCAGACGCTGTCTTAGCCATATTAAGCCATTCTCTACTAGGTCTTGAATTTTTATTTGTATTAATCTTAATAATATCATTATCTTTAAGCTCATGATCCAAAGGAACTATTTGATTATTTACAATTGCCCCTACCATAGTTTCACCTACATTAGAGTGAACACGATAAGCAAAATCTATTGGAGTTGATCCCTTAGGTAACTCTATAACGTCTCCTTTAGGAGTAAATACATATATTGTATTAAATTCTTCCTTAACAGAATTGATAAATGATTCATCATCTTCTTCTTCATTTTTTAAGTCAATTATTGATCTAAAGAATTGTAGTTTTTGTTCCATTTCATTTTGCATCTCTTTAGAATTCATAGATTTATGTTCTTTATAAGACCAGTGAGACGCGATACCATGTTCAGCTATTTCATCCATCTCATATGTTCTTATTTGGATTTCAAATAAATGGCCATCTATACCAAATACTGTTGTATGTAAAGATTGATACATATTAGTTTTAGGCATAGCTATATAATCTTTAAATCTTTTTGGAATTGGTTTAAATTTAGAATGAACTATTCCAAGTGCTTGATAACAATCTGCCTCTGTATCTACATATACTCTTAACGCTAATAAATCATAGATATCACTAAAACGTCTACCTGTATCTAATTTTTTATAGATACTATAAATACTTTTAGCTCTACCCTTTATTTCATGTTTAATACCATGTGCATCTAAAAGATTAGATACTTCGTTTTTCATTTCAACTACTAATTCATCTCTTTCAGATTTACTTTGATTTAATTTTTCAACTATATCAAAATATACATCTGGTTTTAAATACCTTAAACATAATTCTTCTAATTCACTTTTAATATTATTCATACCAAGTCTATGGGCGATTGGTATTAAGATATCTAATGTTTCTCTAGCCTTAGCTTTTTGTTTATCTTCAGCTAAAGCCCATAATGTTCTCATATTATGAAGTCTATCGGCAAGTTTAACAATAATTACTCTTACATCTTCCGTAAGACCTACTAATATTTTTCTTTGGTTAGCTAATGATGCTTCAGTTTCCCCACCTTTAAAAGCAATACTATTAATTTTAGTAACGCCTAACACTATATTAGTAATTTCTTCACCAAATGATGAAGCTAATTCTTCAGCAGTTGTTTCAGTATCTTCTATAACATCATGTAAAAGTCCTGCACATATAGTTTCTTTATCAGCTTTAATACCAGCTAGAATAGAAGCTACTTCAATAGGATGGTTTATATAGTCTTCTCCTGTTAATCTTTTTTGACCATAATGTTTTTGTGAAGCATATTCATAAGCTTCATCAATAAGTTTTAAATCTTCTTCATCCATGTATGTCTTTAGTTTGGCTTTTAAATCTTTATATGCCATAATAATCACTCACTTTTTTTATTTTTATAATAATCCATAATAACTATATTCTCTACATTTAATATATCATCTACCATTTGATATAAAAGTAAGTTATATGAATTTTTCCATTTCTTATCTTTTAGGTAATTCCAGATATCTAATTCTGTTATATAATCACAGTCTAATCTAATAAGTTCTTCTTTCTTACTTTTTAAAGCTGGAGTTAATCTATCATATAGATCTTTTAAATTAGTAAAATCCATAATATCACCTATAAACAATTATATCATAATATAAAAAAGACTTATAGTCTTTTTAACATCCACCATTATATTCGTATGTATATGATTCATTATTATTAAATATACAAACATAATTATCTTTACCAAAATATTCACCAGTTAAAGGATTTTTGATACCACTTTTTACAAATTTAGCAGTTTCTAATTCTCCTAATGTAATTTTAAGTGAACTACCATCTTCAGGTAATAAACTAGTATTTTTATAAGACCATAATTTAGCAGATTCTTCAAATGACTCAATTTGTTCATTATATAAATTTTGTTTATGTTCTTTTATTATTTTCGCTACTGAACTTGTACCTATTACAAGTAATATCGAAAGTACAGCTAACGTAGCTAATAATTCAACTAAAGTAAATCCTTTTTTCATAATATCATATCCTAACTATATTCATTATAGCAATTTTTATAAAATATGACAAGAAAAAAGAGGTCACCCTCTTATTTTATACGCCCTGTTTGTGCATATTCAATTAAATCATCTATCTCACTATTTTGTTCAGCAATTCTGGTACCAACTTCTCCAGTTATTTCTCCCTCATATTTATGAATATTATTTTTGTATTTTTTAGTACCTAAATAAATATTTCTTATTGTCTTATAATTAGTAAGTTGTTTTACTAATTCTCTTTGAAGAAGACTATCAATCCTATATTTTCTTCCATCCAAAAGATAACCATATAATGTATCACTTATATATCCATACTTATTTAAAAATTTCCACCACTCAGTATCTTTATTATCTACGACTTGCTTATAAAACTTACCAAAATGACTACTAAATTCATTTACATATGTTGATAACTCATCAGTAAATGGTTTTAATTCACTATCACCTGCATAAAGTACATCAGTTTGTCTATTTTCTATGGTCACATTATTTACAACATGTTTCTCTTTATATTCAATATAAAGCATTACATCAGCATCAATAATGTCTCTATTAAATAAATCTTGTTCTAATTCATTTATATCATTAAATTGCATTGTATATTTATCAATCTCAGCTAATGTAGTTTTACCACCTTTAAAAACTTTAATATTTAGCTTATCAATATCCACACCAAATATAGTTTTATAATTTGTTTCAGGGTCTAAAGCAATCATACTATATCTTCTATATTTTCCTGGCATGTCATCACCTACAATCTATTATTATTATAACAAAAAAATTCCAATTAAGGAATTATTTTTTAAGATTCAAACTTTTACAAGTTTCATCAATTGTACATTGATGATAGCATTCTTCATACTGTGTAGGATACTCAGATGCACTTAATCTACCATTGATTTTTTCTTCACCTACTATAAAAGCTTTTGTACCAAAGTACCAGTCTCTTAATTGCTTATAACTACCTAAATGTTTTTTTAAGCTTATCATAATCGCGACTTTATTAGGAATCTTATCATCTAAATCTTTTAAACCATAATATTCCATAGCTTCTATAGCTATATATTCATATATCCTATCTTTAACATGAGCCGTTATATATTTGTGATCAACTAAGTAATCAAGATATTTACAATCTGAATGTTCACTCACAAATTTTATAATTCTATTTATATATGTATCAAAATCGTCTGTATATATTTTTTCTTCTTGATCATTTAAATTTTCTTTAGTAAATATTAAGAATTTATCATTTTCTTTAGTTATGATAGGTAAATATTTATATTCTTTATTATATACATATTTTATATATAATTTTGAACCTTCTTCTAAATTTAAATTCGCGAATAGTTCATCATAAGTAAATTTTGATGTAAACCTATCTATTAAATCTAAACTATTCTTAATTTCTAATATACCATCTAAAACTATCGGAGTTTCTACTCTTGATTCACTAATTTTAACTAAACTATATAACTTTCTCATAATATCCCCCTTTAATTGATATTTATTATATAGAAATAATACATTTTGTCAAATTACTTCTTATTTATAATGTTATCTATACCCCACCAAGATAGACATGCACATTTTTTTCTATTAGGTTGATTTTTGATATCTTCATATACTGAAGCTTCTTCTAATATATCTTTATCAAATTCTTCACCATTAATCATTTTTTCAAAGTTATCAACAATCTTTTTAGCAGTATCAACATCTTTTCCTTTTAATGTTTCAGTCATAATAGATGCGGATGATGTACATATAGCACAAGCTTCACCATCGAATCTAACATCTTTTAAAATATTATCTTCTATTTTAGCTTCTACAATAACATGATCAATACAACTTTCATTATTCATATCAGATTTTTCATATTCATTATTATCTATTAATCCTCTATTTCTAGGATTTTCATAATTATCTAAAATTATTTCTCTTTTCATATTACTATCCATATAACCACCAACTCAAGTATACAATAAATTAGCAAAAAAGAAAAGAGACTATAAAGCCTCTACAATTAATTTAATGGCAGTTCTCTCTTCACCATCTAATGTAATATCAGTAAATGCTGGAATACAAACTAAATTTATACCAGAAGGAGCCACAAATCCTCTAGCTATAGCTACTGCTTTAACAGCTTGGTTAAGTGCGCCTGCTCCTATAGCTTGAATTTCTACAGTATCAGTATTTTTAAATACATTAGCTAAAGCTCCTGCTACTGAATTTGGATTAGATTTAGATCCGACTTTTAATGTTTCCATTACCTCATTCCTTTCTATATTAAACTATATGTTTATAATTATTTTTTAACACAAAAAAATGTAGATATAATCTACATTAATTATTTTTATTTAATAAAGCATCAACATCAACATTTCTTGTATGTGTGATTGGTTTCCATGTAACATCTTTTTTGACAAGACATACAATATTTATTGGTATCCATGTAAATATAAATAATACAAATAAGAATACACTACTTAGTACTTCACTAATCTTTTGATGATTAATTTTAAATACAAATACATTAGTAGCTACACCAATCAAATATGTTACTACAAAGAATAAAATTCCTGATGCGAATAAATAAGAGAATAAATCGAATAATTCAATTCCTAAGAATCTAAATTCAGTTAATACTAAGAATAGTATTAATGATATAACTTGAACGATTGGTGCCATAAACATCATTAACATATCAAGTGATGTCATATTACCATTCTTAAATATATTTAGGAATAATCTTCCACCATATATTCTTAAACATTGTAATGTTCCTTTACTCCAACGTTTTCTTTGATTCCAAGAATCTTTAAATCTAATTGGATGTTCATCATATGTAATAGCTTTTTCTACGTAAGCAATTCTCTCACCATTAAGTGAACATTGTGCGGTAAATTCTGAATCTTCAGTAAGTGTTTTAGGATCAAATCCATATTTTTCAATTACACTTTTCTTTACAACAAAACCTGTACCATTAATAGCAGCTGATAAACCTAAGTTTAAACGAGCTTTATTAAAGAATAAGTTTTGCATGTAATAGAATAAACTGTAACTACCACTTAACCAGTTATCAGAAACATTTTTAGAATCTCTATTACCTTCAGCAACGTTAAATCCTGATAATAAAGTATTATTCATTTCTTTTAACCAATTTGGATCAACGATATTATCTGCATCGAATATAGCAAATGCATCAAAATCTTTTTTATCCATGAATTTAGCAAATACATGTTTTAATACTTCACCTTTAGTTTTAACAGGAATATCACAAGATATAATCTTAGCTCCCGCTTTTTTAGCAACTTCTTCTGTATCATCTGTACAGTTATTTGGAATTACATAAATTTTATATAAATTCTTAGGATAATCTTGTTTCTTTAAACTATCAATAAGACTACCTATTACTTTACCTTCATTTCTAGCAGCTATCAAAATAGCAAATCTAGTTTTGGGAGCATGTTCTTTAATTTGTTTACGTCCATTCTTAGCAAAACCCCAAAAACCAGTAACTAAAAAGAAAAGTCCATATGTAAGCGATAAATAAAATACAATATAATATAATACTACCATACGAGCACTCCACTTCTAGTAATTAAATTACCATAATAATTTTACTACTTATTTATAAAAAAAGCAAATCAATTACTATATTATTATATTCTTTTAAATTTAATAATATTTTTTTATCAAGAATACTTGACTTTATCTCAAAATAAGGTATAATTAAAAGTGCCTACTAATTTTGCAGGTGTAGTTCAATGGTAGAATAAGAGCCTTCCAAGCTCCTGACGTGGGTCCGATTCCCATCACCTGCTCCATTTTTTTTGAAAGTTTCTCGCATCCCTATGTGGCGAGTTATAAATGCATAGGTGAACGAAATGTTTCTCGCACCCTATATAGCGAGTAATAAGTATATAGGTATAAAAACTATGGATGGAAGTTGTATAACGCAACTTCCTCTTTTTTTGTTAAAATATAGGTGATGAATTATGAAAATTGAAGAAGGAAAATTATATTTTATAAAAGATAAATATTTTGAATTATTTAAAAATGAGCATTTAATGCAAAATAAAGAAAATGGTAATAAAAGACCTTGCTATCTATGTTTTAGAGACGAGAAAAATCCTATAATACTTTGGTTTATACCAATATCTCACAAAGTAGATAAATACAAATTGTTATATAAGCAAAAGAAGAAAAATCATAAAACTGTACTAAATTTTGTATTTGGGAATATCTTAAATGAAGAAAAAGCTTTTTTAATACAAAATATCTTTCCTGTTACAGAACAATATATTATAGGTAAATATGTCAATAAAAGGAAAGACGTTGAAATCAATTATGAGTTAAAGAATAAAATAATATCATACGCGAAAGAATTAATCAAATTAACTGAAGAAAGGTATCACAAAATCGCATTTAATGATATTATAAAAATGAAAAATATATTATTAGAAGAAAACACTATTAATGTTTAATAGTGTTTTACTTATTTTTAAATACAAATATTTTACTAAATACATAATTCAATATAATAACAATTACTTGAACTATTACTTTGCTTATCATATCATTAATATGCATTATATTAACTAATAAATACATTATAATAAGTTCTATAACTAAAGATGCAACTCTTGATATATAAAATTTAACTGCTTCAGTAAGTAATTTCTTATTTTTAGATTTAAAAACATAAATTTTATTTGTTATAAACGCGAATGTAACAGAAACTATCCAAGATAATATATTACTTATATAAATATCAATATGACATATACGAGTAAATAAAGCATAACTCGCAATAGATACAACTGTAGTTAAAATACCAAAAATAAGATATTTTATAATTTCATCATATTTTTTATATAGTCTAAATATCATCTTCAGTCTCCCTTACAATGTAAATTGGTCTATTTTTTACCTCTAAATATGTTTTAGCTAAATATTGACCTATTATACCAATAGAGAATAATTGAATTCCACTTACAAAGAATATAATACATATCGCGCTTGGCCATCCAGCTACAGGATCACCAAACATTAATGTTTTTACAATAATAACAATTATCATGATAAATGAAATTATACAAAATAGTACACCTATTACTGATGAAATTAGAAGTGGCGTAGTTGAAAATCCAACAATACTTTCCATAGAATAAGCAAATAACTTCCAGAAATTCCACTTTGTAGTACCTGCTACCCTTTCAGTATTTTCAAAAGTAATCCATTTTGTATTAAATCCTACCCATGAAAAAATTCCTTTAGAAAAGCGGTTATACTCTCTCATAGATAAAATAGCATCAACCATTTTCCTTTTCATTAATCTAAAATCTCTAGCTCCATCAACAATAGGAGTTTTACTTATTTTATTTATTATCTTATAATACCATTTTGTAAATAGTTTTCTAAAGAAAGAATATCCATTTCTTGATACACTACGAGTCGCTACGCAATCTAAATCTTTATCTTGTAATGACTCATACATTTCTTTTAGTAAATATGGCGGATCTTGCAAATCAACGTCCATCATCGCAACATAGTCCCCCTTAGCGGCTTCTAAACCAGCTAATATTCCAGCCTCTTTACCAAAATTTCTTGAAAAAGATATATATCTAACTTTCTTGTCTTTTTTAGCTAATTCTCTTAATATTTCTAATGTTCTATCTTTTGAACCATCATTAACAAAAATAAGTTCAAATGGCACTTTCTTCATTTCTTTAATAGTTTTATTTATTTCTTCATAAAATAAGGGTATTGATTCTTCCTCATTATAACATGGAATAATTATACTAATCATTTTCCCACCTCTATATAATTATAACATTTTTAAATAGTTTTTGATATATAAATAATAAATACAAAAAAATTAATTCAATATGATATAATAATATCGGTGATGTTATGAAAAACTTTATATCAAGAAACAAATATATTATTTTAACTATACTTATTTTAGTTAGTATTATGTGCTATTTTATTACACAAAAAAACGGATTCCATGAAGATGAAATTTTCTCTTATGGTTCTAGTAACTATAAATATGATAATGTATATAGATGGTATGGATATGCGGAAGCTGATCAAGATATTTTATATAATCAAGTATTACAAGGCAATTTAAAAGAAAAAATATCTAATATCACTAAATATATAAAAGATAATTCTTCTTTTCAAAAAGATGAAAATTTATCTAAAGAGATTCCAATATTCCGTACTAAAGAAGAAGCTAAAAGTTATTTAGTTATTGAAAAAAATGATATTTTTAATTATTTTTCAGTTTACTATAATCAAGCTAGAGATGTTCATCCCCCATTATTTTACTTTCTTGTTCACTTTATTTCATCTCTATTCTATGGAATATTTTCAAAATATATTATATTTATACTTAACTTAATTTTCTTTGTATCATCCCTATTTATAATAAAAAAAATAATGAAAGAATTAAAACATGATGAATTAACCATTCCAGCTATGATACTTTATGGAGCAAGTATAGGATGTATAAGTACTGTTATGTTTCAAAGAATGTATATGATGATGACGTTCTTTGGGTTATGTTATCTATGTTTAACATTAAAATTAATAAACGATAATTTTGAAATCAAAAAGAAAAGATGGTGGATAATTACTATCTTATTAGGATTTTTAACTCAATATTATTTCTGTGTATATATCGCTATTATATTCATGTTAATAAGCATCTATCTATTATTAAACAAACAATTTAAAAAATGGTTTAAATATTTAAGAGTTCATATTATACCTGCAATTAGTGGTATTATATTCTATCCTTTTAGTATTGAAGATATCTTCTTCTCATATAGAGGTCTTGGCGGCACAAATGAACATACTAAAACAATTATGGAAAATATTAATTATTATTTCACACAAATATATGAATTGTTTGGATTTAAAAATATATTAATATTTATAATTGCAATTTTAATGTTTATTCTAATATTCAAATTAATTAAAAGAAATTTACAAAAAATTAGTAAAGAACAATTATATAAAATGTTAATACTTATAATTCCAATATTCATATATATACTAATTATGAGTAAAATATCTCCATTCCTTGGTGAAAAATATACATCACGTTATATAATGATTTTATTCCCAACAATAGCTATAAGCATAATATATATGTCTACATTTATATTTAATAAAAATACATTACTTGTAACATTATTATTTTCAATTATTTTATCAATTAATGGATTCATAAATAATACACCAACTTATTTATATAAAGATAATAAACAAGTTATGGAATTAGCTAAAGCTAATAGTGATAAATATTTTGTATACGTATTTGATAATTATTTCACACATTTAAGTTCTATGCCTGAATTTGCCACTTATAAAGAAAGTATCATATTAAATAACACCATTCATGATTTTGACATTTTAAATAATGATAAATTAAGAAATAGTAATGAATTCATCTTATGTATCAAAAATTGGTTGAATCAAGAAGAAGTATTGAATAAAGTATTAACTAGTACAGGTTATACTGATTATGAAGTATTATTATCACTTAATACTGATGTTGAAGCTACATATTATAAAATATCAAAATAGTTTATAAAAACTCAATTCACTGAATTGAGTTTTTATTTGTAATATATTAATTATATTTAATAGTGTTTTATTTATATATTCTTGGTACTCTTTTACTAATTGAGCATATTACTTCATATGTAATTGTATCTAAATGTTTAGCAATTTCATTAATATGCTTATTATCTTTTATAATGACTACTTTATCCCCTACTTTAACATTATCATCAACTTTTAAAAATAACATATCCATACATATATTACCAACTATTTTATATGCTTTATCATTAATATAAACATATCTACCTGTATTATGTCTTATAATACCATCTGCATATCCTATTGGTACTACTGCTATTCTTTCAGTACCATTTACCTTATAATTACCATTATAACCAACTGTTCCATCAGTAACTTCATTAATTTGAATTACTTCACTATATAGACTAAATGTTGATTTTAAATTATCATAATCAACTAATCCATACATAGCTATACCAAGTCTACATCCATTGGCATAATCTTTCTTCTTAAAAAATTCTGTAGCTTCACTCGCACCTACATGGATAATTGGAATACTATTTAAATTTATATCACTAGTAATAGATTCAAATATATTGTATTGCTTATTAGTGGTATCTATATTAGCTGGATTATATATATGTGTATATATTCCTTCTAAATACATTCCCTTTTCATTAATAATTTTATATATTTCATTAAATTCACTCTTATTATTCACACCTAATCTATTCATACCAGTATTAACTTTAATATGAACTTTCAAGTTACCATCTATCTTTTTTAAATAGTCTAGATTGCTTATAGTTATAGTAATATTATTTTCTATACAAACATCTATATATTTAGGATCAATTATACCTAGACATAATATAGGTATATCTTTGATATGGTTTCTTATTTCCATTGCTTCATCTAAAGTAGCTACAGCAAGATAATTACATCCTGCATCTATAATAGTTTTTACTGTGGATATATCATTATGCCCATATGAATCTGCTTTTACTACACCAAAATAATATTTATAATCTTTGTATTTATTAATTAATGTCTTAACATTATATTTAATATTTTCTAAATTAATTTCCACATATGTATTTCGATACATATTATCACTTCCTATGTATATATTATATTATATCATAATAAAAAGAAGCTTATGCTTCTTTCTTAGTTTTCTTTTCTTCTTTTGCAGGTTCATCTTCTTCAATACCGAAATGTTTTCTAACTGCTTTTTCAACTTCAGCGTATACTTTTGGATTTTCTTTTAAGTAATTAGCAGCGTTTTCTTTACCTTGACCAATTTTTTCTCCCTTATAAGCATACCAAGCACCACTTTTTTCAATGATATGTGCTTCACTGGCTAAGTCTACTAATTCACCTGCTTTAGATACACCTACACCATACATGATATCAACTTCACAAGTTTTAAATGGAGGTGCTACTTTATTCTTAACTACTTTAATATTAGTTTTATTACCTATAACATTTCCACCATCTTTAATAGCTTCTGCTCTTCTAACTTCTAATCTAACTGATGAATAGAATTTTAAAGCTCTACCACCTGGAGTTACTTCTGGATTACCAAACATAACTCCTACTTTTTCTCTTAATTGGTTAATAAATATTGCAATTGTATTAGTTTTACTAATAGTAGCAGCTAAACTTCTTAATGCTTGAGACATCATTCTAGCTTGTAAAGCTACATGAGTATCACCTATTTCACCTTCAATTTCTTCTTTAGGTACTAATGCTGCAACTGAATCAATTACAATTACACTAATAGCTCCTGATTGAACTAAAGCTCTACAAATTTCTAATGCTTGTTCACCATTATCTGGTTGAGATAATAATAACTCATCTGTATTTACGCCTATCTTAGCAGCATAAGTAGGATCTAGTGCATGTTCTGCATCTATGAATGCTACTTTACCACCTAACTTTTGTGCTTCAGCAATTGCATGAAGTGCGAATGTAGTTTTACCAGAAGATTCTGGTCCATATATTTCTATAATTCTTCCTTTAGGATATCCACCGATACCTAATGCTACATCTAGTGCTAATGAACCACTAGGTATAGCTTCTATTTTTTGATGCTCATTACTTCCTAATTTCATAATAGCACCTTTACCAAATTGTTTTTCTATATCCATTAATACTTGGTCTAATGTTTTATTGTCTTTCATATTGTTCTCCTTCTACCTTACAATCTAATTATATATAATAAAAATTACAATGTCAATACTTTTTACGAAATTTTGTTCGTTTTTTGTAAATTCTTATTTTGCGCCTCCTATTAATATAATATGACATAACTTTCAAATATCCTCTAAAAAAACATTGTTTTTAAACAATGTTTTTAAAATAAACTTAATTGATTAGATTCAGGCATATCACCTAACATATTATTAATCTTCATATAATCAATTGTTGTACCTGATACTGAAGTTCTTTTCTTTAAATCTTCAATACTCATAAATGGAGCCTTGTTTCTTTCTTTAACGATACTATTAGCAACAGCATCACCTAGTCCATCTATCGCACTGAAAGGAATTAACAATCCTTTTTCATCTTCAGTAACAGTAAACTTAGATGCTTCTGATTTAGTGACATCTACGTTTTTGAAATAGAATCCTCTAGCCGTCATTTCAAGACAAGAATATAATGTATCACATATTTCAGCTTCTTTATTACTTGCCTTCTTAGTAGCTATCTTTTCTTCTAATTCATCTATTCTCCTTCTTATTGCATCTTCACCTTGGATCATAGTCAAGATATCAAACTGACTACATCTAATTGAGAAATATGCAGCATAATAATATATTGGCATATGTACTTTAAACCAAGCTATTCTAAATGCAGATGTAACATATGCAGTCGCATGAGCCTTAGGGAACATGTATTTAATTTTTTGACAAGAACCTATATACCAATCAGGTATACCAGCTTCCTTCATTTCTTTAGCAAAGCCTTCCCAAGTAGCAGGATCTTTTGAAGCTTTTCCTTTACGGACAAATTCCATTATCTTAAATGCTTTAGCAGGTTTCATACCCCACTGTATAAGATTAACCATGATATCATCACGACAACCTATAACGTTTTTAAACGGAACTCTAATATTACCTGTAGCATCTGGTGTACATAAATCTCTTGCATTACCAAGCCATACATCAGTACCATGTGAAAGACCTGATATCTTAATTAATTCAGCAAATGTTGTTGGTTTAGTTTCCTCTAACATTCCAAGTAAGAATGATGTACCAAATTCAGGAACACCTAATGTACCTGTTGGACAGTATTTTCTACCATCTTTACCTGTATATCCTCTTAATCTATCTTTTGATACGCCTAATACTTCAGGACCTGTAAATATTTTCATAGTATCTAAATCACCTAAGTCTATAGCTGTTACATCAATACCAGTCATATCTTGTAACATTTTAAGTACCGTAGGATCATCGTGACCAAGTATATCTAGTTTTAATAAGTCTGCATCAATCGCGTGGTAATCAAAGTGTGTTGTTCTCCAAGGTACTGTAGGATCATCAGCTGGAAATTGGAATGGTGTAAAATCCCATACATCTTTATAACCTGGAACAACTACTATTCCACCTGGATGTTGACCTGTTGTTCTTTTAACACCAGTACATCCTATAGCTACCCTTTCTACTTCAGGTACTCTTTTACTTGATTTAATAATACCCTTTTTCTTTAAATCATCTTTACCAGGAATAGATAATCCTAAACTAGATGTTTCTATATAAAGTGCATTATACATCTCTTCTTCATAGAAACCTAATGCATAACCATAAGCTGTTTTATCTGCTACTGTACCAATTGTACCAGCACGATATACGTTATCTGTACCAAATAATACTTTTGTATATTCATGAGCAGATGCTTGATTATCACCACTAAAGTTAAGATCTATATCTGGTACTTTATCAGCATTAAATCCTAAGAATGTCGCGAATGGCATATCATTTCCTTGGTGAATCATTAATGTTCCACATTTTGGACAATCTTTATTAGGTAAGTCATAACCTGATGAATAAGTTTCTGTATAACTTTTACCTTCATCATCAGTAAAACTACTATATTGACATTTTGGACAGTAATAATGTGGAGGAAGTCCGTTACATTCAGTAATACCCATCATTGAGGCAACGAAACTAGATCCAACTGAACCTCTGGAACCAACTAGATATCCATCGTCATTAGAGTGCTTAACTAGTTTTTGAGCAATTAAATAAATAACGTCAAAACCACCACCGATGATACCACCTAATCCTGCTTTCGCATCTTCTTTTGCTTTATCTTCATCTAATGTAGAATCTTCTCTCATTAATTTTTCTTTTAATAAGTTAACTACTCCATCATATCCACTCATGATAACTTTATGTAGTTCAGAAGAGAAAATTTCATTTATTTTATCGTCATCATAAGTAGGATTATCTAATCTTACTTTTTCTTCTACTAAACCTAGTATTTTATCTCCATAGAATTCTTGAGCAATACGCTCCTCTATCATTCTAGGAAGAGGATCACCATACATACTATGTGCTTTATCAAATACTAAATCTCTACAAGTCTCTTGTGAATGTTCAATTATTGGTGAGAATGGTTTATCAGGATATATTACTACTTCTAATTCCTCAACCATATCTAATATCTTATTAGTATTAGTAACTACTATTTCTTCTACCAATTCTTCATCATCTAAGAAGAAGAAAGCATCTTTCATCTCTTTTGTAGTTCTAAAGTATTGATTTGGAATATGACCCATAGAAGGTACATCTGTCTTAGTAAAGTATTTAAAGTTTTCTCTAAATGTATATAATGTATCTTCACCATGGCGATAATCTATAATTATATCAGCAGCTTCTAAGTTTCTTAGAGATGTCTCAATATAACTTTTAATATCTGCACCTTTAACTTTTAACATATCTTCATCTTTATTAGATTTATCTATTACATATATAGAAGATATATTATCTAATGTTATAGGAATATTCTTAATATTATATAAAGCATAAATATATTTTAATACTTTAATATCAACACTATTAAGTGAATAAGTAGTTTTCTTAAGTAATTTATCTATATTAACATTATTAATATTAGATTTAGCTTCTCCTCTTAAATATCTAGTTAGAGGGTGTCTTCCTTTACCTGGAACATTTTGATTAACAATTATTTCTCTTGATATCAAATCTTCAGGATTAATATTATGAACATCACCAGTAGCTACTACTATCTTACCTGCTTTCTTCCCACAAGTAATAATTTTCTTTAAAGCATCTTCTAAAGCATCCATATTATTAATATCGTGGCCCTTTAATAGATGTTTATAGTTTTCTATTGGTTGTACTTCTATATAGTCATAGAATTCCATAGATTTGATTAAATCTTGTTCACTTCTAGTTAAAGCTTTATTAAATATTTCACCATTTAAACAAGCTGAACCAACAAGTAGTCCTTCTCTATTTTCTTCTATTAATCTTCTAGGTATTCTAGCGTTTCTTTCTAAGAAGTTACTATTAGCATAACTAATTATTCTAAATAGATTTTTTAAGCCTGTCATATTCTTAGCTAAGAAAGTGACATGGCTACCTCTAGAATATATATTAGCTATATTTTCATTAAATGTTTTAGAAGGAATATTTTCATACATTTGTAAGTGATCATCATGACACCATTCATACTTCCATACAAATTTTTTATTACCATATTTAATAAATGGCATTCTATCCTCAGAAGCTTCTTCATCTTCAGCTAACTCTCTTACGTAATTTTTATATGTACATAATGTATCTATTTTATCAGCTAATTTATGATCATTAGTAAATATAGTATCTTCTAATAATCCTAAATTATTTAAATCAGATATTTTATTAACACCACTTATTTGCTTTAACATTTTAATAAATATATATCCTGTGTTTTCAGAGTCGACATCAGCTCCATGGTGTTCACCAACATATATATTAATACGTATACTATCAAATGAATTATAATTAATATCTATCTCATTTAAAGCTGGATGTAAATCTACTTCTTCAGTAATAATATTGCCATCTAATAAGATAATCTTAATATCAGCTTTATCACTTTTACTAGCCATATGTTTCATTCTTAAGTATATATCTTTATCTTCTCTAGCATAGATAGATTCATCATTAACTAATACATCTTTAATATTATTAGTAGCTACTTCATCTAATCTAACACTACTATTACTTGTACTAGATTCTTCATCTTCATCAGCTTCACCAGTATCAATTCCATAGAATTTACCTAATGCTTTTAAGCTATGTTTCTTTAAATCTCTATTGATAACTCTTGATAACATTAATGTATCGATAATAGGATTTGTAAGTTTACCTAAGTTATATTTATAATATGCCATATCTAACATATTTTTATCAAATGTAGCATTATGAGCGACTAAAGGTAAATCTCCAATCCACTCTTTAAACATCTTAGTTACTTCTTCTTCATTTAATGCATCTTTAACATCATCATCAGAAATATCAGTAACAGCTGTAATAGCTTCATCAATATGATGACCTGGATTAATTAAATAATCAAAACGATCTAGTATTTCACCATCACGAATTTTAACCGCACCTAGTTCAATCATAGAGTCCCCTAAACCAGGATTGAAACCTGTAGTTTCGGTATCGAATATAACAAAGGTATTACCTTCTAATTTGGAATCATTCGGATTATAACATACATTTAAATATGATTCAGTCATTTCTAGTTCTGTACCATATAAAGCTTTAAATGGTTTATAATTTTTTAAATCCTCTTTAGCTTTTTCTAAATCTGTTTCTAATTCTAAAGTATCTATATTATTCTTTTTATTTTCTTCTATCTTAGATTCTATTTCTTCTATTTTAGCTTTTAATGATTTTTTATTTCCTTTATTAAAACTTGTTACTTCACTAAATACATGAGGAAATGCTTGACAACAATCATGGTCAGTTATAGCTATACCAGAGTGACCAAATTCCATAGCTTTTTTAACTAAAGCAACTTCATCACATACACCGTCCATTTGACTCATCATTGTATGAGCATGTAACTCTACTCTTTTATTAACTTCATCATCTTTTCTTTTTTCTATTTCTTTTTCTATTTCTTCCATATCGCGAGGATTTAATACTAATTCATGTGAATATTGATCATCTTTAATATATCCTCTTATTCTATACCATTTACCAGTTTTAACTTTTTTGATATTTTCATATTCTTCATCAGTTCTAGCAAACATCTTCATAGTTATACTATCCGTATAATCTGTTACTTTTATAGTGGCTATTTTGAAACCATTTTTAGTTTCAACGACTTCGATACCAAAAGGTGTAGCCTCAATTGTTACACTATCTTCTTCATCTTGAATAGTTGATATACTATCAATATGTCCTTCAATATGTTTACCTAAAATACAACCTTCTTCAGTTTTACCTCTTCTTATAAATTTTTTAACCTCTTTAACTGGTTCAGGTTTCTTGTCTTCAATTTTAATTTCTTCTAAACTTCTTTTAATATCTTCTTCAAATTTTTTACTGAATTCATCATTGATAATGATATTTATTTTAACTTTACCAAATCCTATATGCATTAAGTCTCTAGCTAACATGTCTACTATAGTACCTAATTTAGTCATTTCAGCTACATTATCTACTTCGATTACTAATTCGTCATCATATGTTATTTTATTATCTGCATATAAATTAATTAATGTATGTTTAATACTATATTTATTTAATAAATATTTATAATAATCATGAATTAATTCTTTATCAATATTTTTAACTTTAAAAGATGCGATTACTTCATTAAAATTACTATAAGCATCTTCTAAATTAGTTACAAATTCATTATATATATCTACTGGTAATATAGAGTCATTTTCTATAATAAAACAATAGTTATTATCATTTTTATTGCATAATACTTTAGATAAGATAGCATTATTAAAATAACTTCTTGAATCAGGAGAAAGATTAATTTTATTCAATAATTTTTCCATATTCTTATCCATACTACCACCAATATATATAATACCATATTGATACTTCCATTTTCAAGCGAACATAATAAAAAAAGAGTATTTCTACTCTTTTATGCTTCTTTCATTTCTACAAATGAATAAGAATCATTTGCTTCTTTAAAAGTCATTTGATATTTCTTGAATTTTTTACCATATGTAACAATTTTTCCAAGAATATCATTTTCTTCGCCTAAATTAATTGTTCCACTAGTTACTATATCTGCACTAGTATAGCTATCTTTATAACCATATCCTGCATATGTAACAGCTTCTGCATATGTACCTATTTCTACATCAGCAATTAGATATTCACCAGATTTTTTAATGTCTCTAATACCATACATTACTAATGGAGCACCATCTCCACCACCACATGCGAATGATAATAAATACATTTTAGCATTACTATCATATTTAGCAGATGGACAGTTAAGATTAATATCAGCATGACTAATTTCAGTACCAAATAATGAAGAGTATGCTGCTGCTACTTTATTAGCGTCTAATACATAATCACGTCCTACTGGAGAACTAATTTTTTCATTAGTTTCATAACCTACACCATAAACTGCTTCTAATGTATTTTTCATTTTTGAAGCAATTTCTTCAGTCATTAAACTTCTTGATTCTAAAGATTGATTTAATGCGATTACACGTTTACTATCATCACTAAGTTTAAGTGTATCTTTATCGAATGCACCATATGTAATGAATGAATAACCAATAGAGTTATTAGTAGGATTACTATTATTTTTTCCTCCTGATAATAAAGCACTAACTTCATATTTAATGGCATCAGTTACTTTAGTATCAGTTACTACTACTGCATCAGTAACATTAGGTGTAACTGGTTCAGTAGGTTTATTAAATAAATTAGTAATTAATTCTGGTTTAACTAAATATACTCCTCCTATTCCAATTACCGCAACTAAAACAATAATTAAAACGGCTATTAAGCATTTTTTCATATCACATCTATCCTTTCTAAAATTATTATAACACAAATTACCATTTGGGACAAAATAAAAATTAATTTATATATAATTAAATGTAAACAAAAGAAGTAACTATAGACAGTCACTTCCTCCTTTACCTGCAATATTTAATATTAGTTTTACAATATAAGGAACTAAAAGTAATAAGGCAACTGCAATTAATCTATTTTGGAATTTCTTAAGTCCTTTTTTCTTCGCGTCA